>JAEDMP010000027.1 GCA_016302965.1 Bacteroidaceae bacterium | reverse complement strand
CTGGTGAAGGTGGGCGACCGGGTAAAGGCCGGACAAACCATTGCCATCGTGGGTGGTGAAGACGGACGCTGTTTCTGTCTCTTCTCCATCATGGTCAACGGCAACCGCATCAATCCCGAGACCATCTTTAGTCTGGCCAGTCACCGGCTCTTCCGTCAGGTCATCCTCTGCCGGAAAACTTCCGCTGGCTTTGTCGAACTGACGGTGGTGAAAGGGGAACGGGATGCTGACCGTTATGGGGGCGGAAAACTGGCCGACTTTGATGTGAATGAAGACCCCTTCAAGGGCAAGTCTACGATGAAGGTGGACTTGTCGCGATTTGCTCAGACCGAGTGGGCTTATCCGTTGCCTGGCGCCAAGGTCATCAGCGGCTACGGACGTCGTGGAGGCCGTAGCCATACGGGAGTGGATCTGAAGACCAAAGCCAACGATGATATTCTCGCTGCCTTTGATGGAGTGGTTACCATGGCGCAGAAATATGCGGCCTATGGCAACTGTATACTCATCAAGCATCCGTGTGGCATCGAGACCTTGTACAGCCACAATTCACAGAATCTGGTGAAGGTGGGCGACCGCGTGAAGGCCGGTCAGGTGATTGCCTTGACGGGGCGTACCGGCAGAGCCTCTACGGAACATCTGCATTTTGAGTGCCGCATCAATGGCCGTATTTTCGATCCTGCCAAACTGTTCAATCATCAGAGCCATTCCTTGAAGTCACATACACTCACCTTCTATCGTAACAGTGCCAAGGTGACGGCCAAATAAAAGGACCCTTCTCTAACGAGCAGATACAGCTATGGGGGAATTGATGGAACCCACCATATACAAAAAGGAGGGGCAGCGAGATAATCTCACTGCCCCTCCCTTTTTATCGTTCAAGGCCTTTTGGACCCATAAACGGAGGTCTTAGTTGTATTTCAGAATCTGACCAGGCTTGAGCTTAGTCTTCTTGGTGATGCGGTTCAGACGGCAGAGCTCGTTGATGGTAGTGCCGCGTTTACGGGCGATGGACGAGAGGGTCTCACCCCGTGACACTTTGTGGAAACTGACGCTGGAAGAATTGGTCTTCTTGGACGTGTTGCGTACCATCTGACGCTCTTCTGCATCATCGGCAAAACTGCCTGTTCCACCTACGCCACGAAGCCGGTTGGCTGCAATCGATTCAAACTCGTAGGTGTCGCGGTGGAAGGTGTAGAAGTTGTCCACCACGTCCTGGTTGCGGAAATCGAACATGATGGCCGGATTGAGAGCCACACCGCAGAGGCGGGTCTCGAAGTGCAGGTGTGAACCCGTGCTTCGTCCGGTGTTGCCACCGAGTCCGATGGGGTCGCCTGCCTTCACCTCATCGTTCTCCGCAACGAGATGCTTCGACATGTGTCCGTAGATGGTCTCCAATCCGTTGTAGTGGCGGATAACCACATATTTGCCATAGCCCTTCCGCTCATAGTTGACAATGCGTACCTTGCCGCTGAAAGCCGATCGGATGGTGTCGCCGATATACACTTTCACGTCTATACCCTTGTGCTGGCGTCCCCAGCGGGCACCGAAGTTGGAGGTGACTACACGGTTGTCGGTAGGCATGCAGAAATCACGCAAGTCGATGCGGAAAGAGTCGGGCAATTCGGTTGCCTTGTGTGCATATCTGTTCTCCCACTCGTCATACAGGTCGGCGGCGGGAGAATCATATTGTTCTTGTATGATGAGTCGTTGCAGTGCTACGGAGTCTACAGCTCGCATTTTCTTGTCAACGGGAGCCTGTCTGGCCAATAAGTCTTGTCCCATCATCGGGAGAGAACAGATGGTCATGCATGCGACGGCAGCGATGGTTTTCAGTTTCTTAATCAGCATAAGTTTTCTTAGTTCAATCGGTATTTATTGGGCATCCCATCACAATAATTACAATCCAATTATTCGTCATTAGGAGCACCTTTTGTCATGTTGACGTTGCAAAGATACGAAAAATTGTTGACAGATGGGTGTCAATTAACACTATTTATATGGATTTTAACACAATCCTTGCTGATATTAAGAGATGGCGGCCCAGTTGATGTCGGTTTGGCGCAGTTCGCGTAGCCTGTTCCAGAGCAATTGGTAGCGGCTCTGCTGGCATTCGGGGTCGTCATCGATGACGCGTTGTGCCTCGTCGCGTGCCAGTTGTACGAGTTGTCCGTCGCGTGCGATGTCGGCAATCTTCAGGTCGAAGGCCACACCGCTCTGTTGGGTACCTTCCAGGTCGCCCGGACCGCGCAGTTTCAGGTCGGCTTCGGCTATGCGGAAGCCGTCGTTGGTGTCGCACATGATGTCGATGCGCTTGCGGGTGTCATCGGATAGTTTGCGGGAGGTGACGAGGATGCAGTACGACTGGTCGGCACCGCGCCCTACACGTCCGCGTAACTGGTGCAGTTGGGAGAGGCCGAAGCGTTGGGCATCGAGGATAACCATCACCGAGGCGTTGGGCACGTTCACCCCCACCTCAATCACCGTTGTCGCCACCATAATCTGTGACTCGCGACGGAGGAAGCGTTGCATCTCTTCCTCTTTCTCCTTTGCCTTCATGCGGCCGTGCACCTTGCTGAATGCAAATTCGGGGAAGGCCTGGCGCAGGGTCTCATAACCTTCTTCCAGGTTCTTCAGATCCATCTTCTCGCTCTCTTCGATGAGGGGGAAGACGATGTAAGCCTGCCGTCCCTGTTGCAGTTGGCGACGGATGCTCTGGTAGAGGGCACTGAGTTGCGAGTCGAATACGTGTTGGGTCATGACGGGCTTCCGGCCAGGCGGCAACTCGTCGATGACACTCACGTCAAGGTCACCATAGAGGGTCATGGCGAGGGTGCGTGGAATGGGGGTGGCTGTCATCACCAGCACATGGGGCGGATTGGCGCTCTTGGTCCATAGCTTGGCGCGTTGGGCCACTCCGAAGCGGTGCTGCTCATCCACAATCACCATGCCGAGACGGGCAAACTGTACGGTGTCTTCAATGACGGCATGGGTGCCCACCAATATCTGTAGCGAACCGTCCAGCAGATGGTCGAGCACGTCCTGCCGTTTCTTTCCCTTGACGATGCCGGTGAGCAGTTCCACGCTGATGTCCATGCCCTCCAGGAACTCGCGGATAGTGGCGAGATGCTGTTCGGCCAGAATCTCCGTGGGTGCCATGATGCAGGCCTGGAATCCGTTGTCTAATGCAATGAGCATGGCCATGAGTGCCACGAGCGTCTTGCCGGAGCCCACGTCACCCTGCAGCAACCGGTTCATCTGGCGGCCCGAGCAAACATCCTTTCTGATTTCACGCAACACCCGCTTCTGCGCCTCAGTCAGTGCAAAGGGCAGGTGATTGTGATAGAATCCGTTGAAACAGTCGCCGATGCGGTTGAAGACATATCCCCGGTATTTGCGCCGATGGTCGCTGGCATAGCGTACGATGTTGAGTTGCACGAAGAAGAGTTCCTCAAACTTCAGTCTCACACGTGCCCGTTCCAGTTCCTGGTGGTTGCGGGGATAGTGAATGATGCGTAGTGCCTGGTCGCGGGAACAGAGCTGGAGACGTTTGGTCATGAAGTCGGGCAGCGTCTCGGCTATCTCCTCCTTCAGTTTCTCCAAAAGGTTTCTGGTGAGTTTCTCGATGGCGTGTGAGGTGAGCCCCATCTTCTTCATCTTCTCCGTTGTGTTGTAGTAGGGCTGCATCCCCATATCGTCGAGTTGCAGTTCCGAGGCTGGGTCGATGTCGGGGTGGATGATGTTGTATCGGCCGTTGAAGACCGTGGGTTTTCCGAACACCACATAATCCTTGCCGGCCTGATAGCGCTGCTTGATGCCTTTGCCGCCACTGAACCACGTGAGGTCCATCACCCCGAAGCCATCCGAGAAATGCGCCACCACACGTTCGCGCCGTGGGCCGTTCTCGAAAGTCTCATAACTTAATATGCGCCCGCGCACCTGCACGTAAGGCATCTCGCTGTTCAGTTCGCTGATGGAGTAGAGCCGGCTTCTGTCCACATATTTATAGGGGAAGTAGCCGAGCAGGTCGCCGAAGGTCTTGATGCCCAACTCTTCGTTGAGCATCTTCTTGCGGTTGGGACCTACTCCGGGCAGGTACATGATATCTTGACAGAGAATGCCTTGCATAAATGGTAACAGGGTTTGGATGTGTATGGGGGTAGCCGCCAGATGGTCAGATGAGGGTAGGGGCTATCTGGAGGTCGAAGGGGGTCGTGAGTTTGATGTTCTCACGGTTGCCCTCCACCAGACTGATGCCATGACCGAGATGTTCCACCACCGAGGCATCGTCGGTGAAGGCATCAGAGTAAGGCTGACTGTAGGCACGTTTCAGTAGTTGGATATCGAAGGTCTGCGGGGTCTGTACCAGCCGATATGCACTTCTGGGCACGGTTTGGCTGCTGCCGTCGGCCTCCATCTTCCGCAGTGTCTCCACGACGGGAATCACCGGTATGGCGGCTCCCGTCGTGCGTGCTGTCTCATAACAGCGGCTGATGACCTCAATGGCGGGGAAGGGGCGTACTCCGTCGTGCACACCCACCACCCCCTGGGCATCATCGGGAATGTGTGCAAGCCCGTTGCTCACAGAGTGGAAACGGGTTTCCCCGCCATCGGCGATGGTGCAGGGGATGTCAAACTGATAGTCGTGGCAGAGTTCCTGCCAGTAGGCTTGCTGACTGGTGGGCAGCACGAGGATGATGCCCAGTCCGGGAGCATACTCATGGAAGCGGCGGATGGTGCGCATCAACACGGGTATTCCCTCGATGGGCAGAAACTGCTTGGGGATGTCGGAACCCATGCGCAGCCCTTTGCCTCCGGCCACGATGATGATATAGTCGGTCATGCTACGGCGGATGGGGTTATTTGGTGGCCATCAGGTGTTTGTACATCATGCCTTCAGCCACCTGGTCGGCTGTGGCCTGGTCGGTGAGCAGTGCCAGCAGTTCGTAGGCATAGGCAAAGGTGGCGGCCGGTCCCTCACCCGTGGTGATGTTGCCGTCGGTGGTGAAGAGTTCGCGGGTATAGTCGGCTCCGGTCATATACTGTTCGCAGCCTGGATAACAAGTGGCCCGCTTGCCCTTGAGCAGTCCCATGCCACCCAGCACAAGGGGGGCGGCACAGATGGCAGCCACCCGTTTGCCGGCAGCGGCTTGGCTGGCGAGCAGTGCCTTCAGCGCTTCGCAGTCGTTGAGGTTGGTGGAACCGGGCAGTCCGCCGGGGAGCATCAGCAGGTCGGCATCACTGCAGTCGGCCTCTTCGAGGGTGAGGTCGGCGGTCACGGTCACTCCATGTGCACCGGTCACTTGTTTGTTGCCAGTGATGCTCACGGTCTTGGCATCTACACCTCCTCTTCGGAAAATGTCGATGGGAGCCAGGGCTTCCACTTCTTCGAAGCCGGTGGCGAGAAATTCATATACCTTTTTCATAGTGGTGGATATTTGGTTTTTATGTATTCTTTATTGCTCTTTATCCATGGCTTTCGTCTTATTTCAGACAGGCCAAGTAGAGTTTGATGGTCTCTCTCAGTCCCATATAGAGTGCATCGCAGATGAGGGCATGCCCGATGCTTACCTCGTCCACCCATGGAATCCTTTGGTGGAAGAAATGCAGGTTTTCCAGACTCAAGTCGTGGCCTGCATTCAGTCCCATCTGCAACTGTCTGGCCTCGATGGCGGCCTCGACAAAGGGTTTGATGGCTTCGTCGCGGTTGGTGGCATAGCCCGAGGCATAGGGCTCAGTATAGAGTTCCACGCGGTCGGCACCGCAGGTCTTGGCCCCTTCCACCATCTTGGGGTCTGGGTCCACAAAGATGCTGGTTCGGATGCCAGCCTCTTTGAAACGTCCCACGATATCGGTCAGGAATCCTTTGTTTTCAATCGTGTCCCAACCGTGGTTGGAGGTCAGTTGGGCGTCGCCGTCGGGAACCAGTGTCACCTGTGTCGGCTTCACTTCGAGCACCAGGTCCACGTATTTTCCAATGGGATTGCCCTCAATGTTCAGTTCTGTGGTGATGTGTGGCTTGATGTCGCGCACGTCCTGGTAGCGGATATGTCGCTCGTCGGGTCGGGGATGCACGGTGATGCCCTCGGCTCCGAAGTCCTGGCAGTGGATGGCTGTCTGCAGCACATCGGGATTGTTACCGCCTCTTGCGTTGCGCAGTGTGGCCACTTTGTTGATGTTAACGCTTAATTTTGTCATTTCGAGCAATTATTTTGTTAGGTATCACGTTGTTTTCATCAAAAATCAGTATTTTTGCAGTTGCAAAAGTAATGAAAACGAGTGAAATGACAAAACAAAAGTCAGTGAACTTATCTTTTTAATCAAAAATCAATGTTAAAGAAATAATGTCAAAGCGTCCCTTATCCTTTGCCGTTTTCGGCAATACCTACCAAGCCAAGAAGTCGGCTGCCGTCGAGTCGTTGCTCCATTCGCTGGCTCAGCGTCATGCCCATGTGTGCATCGAGCGCAGTTATCACAGGTTCCTCACCCGAACGTTGCAGATGCCCCTTTCGGCGGTCGATGTGTTTGACGGGGACGACTTTGAGGCCGACATTGCCATCTCGATGGGTGGCGATGGCACTTTTCTGCGCACTGCCTCCTTGGTGGGTTGCCGGCAGATACCCATCCTTGGTGTGAATATGGGGCGTTTGGGTTTCCTTGCCAATGCCAATCCCCGCTGTTTAGAAGATGTGATTCTCTCGCTTTTTCGGGGCAATTATGAAGTGGAGGAACGCGAACTCCTGCAGGTCATCACCGATGGAGAACCCTTTGAGGGTGCTGATTGTGCCCTGAATGATGTGGCCATTCTCAAACGTGATGATGCCTCGATGATTTCCATCCATACCAGTATCAATGGCGAATATGTTACCACATTCCAGGCCGATGGCTTGGTGGTGAGCACCCCTACGGGTTCCACGGCCTATAGCCTGTCGAATGGTGGTCCCATCATCGTGCCTGGCACCAAGGTCTTCTCGCTGACGGCTGTGGCTCCACACAGTCTGAATGTGCGTCCCATCGTGGTGCCCGATGATGCAGAACTCTCGCTCACGGTGGAGAGCCGTAGCCACCATTTCCTGGTGGCCATCGATGGCCGTTCGGAGAAATGTCTGGAGGGCACCCGTCTCACCCTTCGCAAAGCGCCCTATCTCGTGCGTATTGTCACCCCTGTGGGCAAGAGTTATTTCAACACCTTGCGCGAGAAGATGATGTGGGGTGCCGACAAACGGTAGTGGTCATCCAGAATCTGCAGCAGCCGTTCCAGGTTCTTTTTCTCGGGGAAGGTGACGTGCATACAGTCCAACTGGTAGAGCGGTGCATTGGGAAAGTGGCTTTGCCAGTCGTTGATGTTGCTTTCCCATTTGTCGCGTAACATCTTCAGGATTTTTTCATCCCTCTCCTCGCCCCGTTCCGGGTCGCGTATGGTCGAGGGGTTTCCCGCCATAACGATGAGCATTTCTCCCGTATAGTCGTAGTCAGGAAACTGCTCGTATAAGGTATCGGAAATGTGAATCCTGTCCTTCATGTTCTCGCTTTGGAGGCTGAAGACACCATCCTTCCGGTTGAATACCCCTTCCATGTTCAGTACCCGATAGGGGGCCTGTTCAGGATGTCGCTGGTGCATATACTGGGCAAAAGCCAATGCGATTTCCGCCCCTGTGCAATAGCCGGTCACGGCAAATACCTGCTCGTCCTTCAGGACCACGGTGAAGAGGTCGTAGTAAGCCTCCCATAGGAGTTGGAGGTCTATCTGGTCTTTGTTTTTGAAGAATTGGCAGTACGACTCCACCATCAGCACCGAGAAGCGCTGTTCAAGACAGGAGACCACTCCCACATGATACGGATAATACTCCACGAAACCGCCGAAGAAGACGATGATGGGTTTGTCCGTCTTCCTGCCTTCTGTCCAGAACACCAAGGAGAAATCCACATGCTTTGCGAGACGTCTGATGGTGCGTTGCTGTCTGACATCGTTCATCGTCATGAAGAGTTGGTGCTTTTGGGCAGCCATCCTCACGAAGTCGGCTATCTGCTGGTCATCGCTCCAATCGCAGATGTCTGTATCTATGGTCAGATTGTCGCGCTGCAGACTGTCGTGTAAGGCATCCAGCAAGCGGTCTTCGATGCTGCTCTCCGAGCGGCCTTTGTCAATCAACTTGGCGAGTGCCTTCAGTTCCGGATGGTTGTATACCTCGCTCGCCTTGATGTTCACACCGAATGCCGCCTGTATCTGGAAGGTGAGTTGGATGACGGCCATCGAGTCGCCGTTGAGTGCCAGAAAATTGTCGTTCCGGTCGATGAAGGGGACCTCCAGGATGCTTGTCCAGATTTTGGCAAGCCGTTTCTCTGTGATGCTGACGGGAGGGTGGTAGCCCTTCTCAGAACGGATAAAAACAGGTTCGGGCAGATGCGAGCGGTCAATCTTTCCACTCGGCGTACGGGGAAACTCGGGCAGTGTGACAATGGCCGACGGCACCATATATTGCGGCAGTCTTTCTCTCAGATAAGAGGTCAGTTCGTTTTGGGGAAAGGGATCGGTGCTTGTTGTTTCGATATAGGCATGTAGTTGTTTGATGGTGCCGTTGTCTTTCATCACCACCACGCAGTCTTTCACTATTTGTCTGTCTCCATCCGGTTGGAAATCGCTGATGGCGGCTTCTATCTCAGACAACTCGATGCGGTAACCGTTCACCTTCACCTGGAAGTCTTTGCGCCCGATGAAGAGCAGGTGTCCCTGTGCATTCCTTTTCACGAGGTCTCCCGTCTTGTAGAGTCGGGATGCCTGGATTCCGTCCGACGGCTTGTCCGATTTGTAGGGATTGTCTACAAAGGCACTCTTGTTGAGTGCTTCGTTGTTCAGATAGCCTTCCGTCAGTTTCACCCCGCCGATACAGAGTTCTCCCACGATACCGTCGGGCAGCATTCTCTGGTGATGGTCTGTGACATAGCACACCACTCCGTCCATGCTGGTTCCTATATCGTTGGGTTGGGAGTTGACGGTCAGTAGACAACTGGTGGCATCCACGGTATTTTCCGTCGGGCCATAGGCGTTGATGAGCCGGTGGTGCTGGCTCCAGTAGGCTGTTGCTCCGGCTGTAATCTTGTCGCCTCCGAAGATGATGGTCTTCAGGTGGGGCAAGGATGCCTGGGGCAGCGATGAGAGAATGACGGGTGGAATATTGCTTTCTGTAATCTGCTGTTGTTCCAGGAAATGGAAGAATAGCTGGGCATCCTTCCGGCATGCTTCATCCACCACGACGATGGTGCCGCCGACACACAGCGTGGGGAAGAATTCCACGATGGAAGCGTCGAAACTGAGGTTGGCGAATTGGGTAGAGCGGGTGGCGTGTCCCAACTGCTGTATGCCTATATTGGTCTGAATGGTTTGGTAGAGCATCCGATGGAGGATGGGAATGCCTTTGGGGCGGCCTGTTGACCCCGAGGTATAGATGATGTAGGCCTCGTCTTCGGGTGAGAGGACTGGCAGGGTGGGGTTGTCCTCAATATGGTCTGTCCTCTCCTGACCGATGAGTTGCCGCACCGTTATGGATGGTAATGGCAGTTCGGTTTGCCGCTCCTGGGGCAGGATAAGCAACTCCACCCCGCAATCCTTCACCATCCATCGTTGTCGTTCTTTGGGCAGGTTGACATCTATGGGGACGTAGGTGTTGCGTGATTTCATGATGCCGAGGATGGCGGCAAGGGTTACTGGGGTCTTGTCATTGGCCAATCCGATGCGCTTCTGTTCATAGCCCTTCTGGATGAGGCTGAGGGCAATCCGGTTGCTCCATTCGTCCAGTTCACGATAACTCACGCTGCAGCCTCCTGTTTCGATGGCCGTATGATTCCCGTATTGTCGGATGCACTCGTTGAAGTCGCTCAGGAAGACCGCTGCCGGAACGGCCTTTTCGAGGGAACCGTTTTCCGTTCTCACCCTTTGTGCCACTTCCTCTTGTGACAGGGACTCCAGTTGTCCGATGGGCATCTCCGGCTGTCGCAGTACCTGGCGGAGGATTTGCAGGAAAGCATGGACCAGGGCTTGGGGATAGGCCTTGTCGAGAGTGGGTTTGAAGAAGAGGGTGCAGTCGCCTTGCTCATTGTCCTCGATGCTGAGCACGAGGTCTTGGGTGAGGGGAACGTGAACATGCCGGAAGAAGGCACAGGAGCAACCGTCAAGTTCCAGGGTGATGGAGGTGTACCGTAGCGGATAGTTGATGCCGATATTAGGTGTCTCATGCTGCAACAGGTCATGATAGAAGAGGCAGTTCTTGTCACGTTCCTCGGAGCGGTGGCGGTTTGCCTCATCGATGAGGTCCATGAAGGTACTGTTGGGATCGGTGAAATCATACCGCAGGGGCAGATTGTTGATGAAGACCCCGAGCAGATGCTTGAAAGCCGGCGGACAGAGGTTGATGGCATGGTCGAGCAGGAGTTGGTCGGCTCCGCAGATTTTGGCGAGGGTGAGTGCCCAGACCGAGGCAAACACCCTGAAGGGGGTGGTCTCCCGTTCCTGACAGAAGTTCTTCACTTCCTGATAGCGTTCGCAGCCCAGTGTGAATGCGAGCATAAATGTCTGCTCTTTCAATGTATGGCTGCTGCAGTCTGACGAAGTCCCCGTTTCCTCCTTTTGTCCAGTCTCCGACTGGGGAAGCGGTAGCCTCAGTGGCTTGTCTGCGATATACTGTTTCCAATAGTGGATGTTCTCCTCCCTTTTCAATCCATATTCCCGATTGAGCAGTTCATGGTAGGTCAGCAAATCGGCTACCTGTGATTGCTCTTGGTAGTCATGACGTTTCAGTTGGTTGTAAATCTCTGAAATCCGTTTGATGCAGACCTGCAGAGTTCTTCCGTCCATCACCACATGATGGAACAGATGGTAGAGAAAGGTGCGCTTGGTGCCTTTGAGGGCAACCATCCGGCAGGGGTATTCCCGTTCCAGTTGGAAGGGCACGCTGGTCATTTGCTCGATGCGTTCGTTCACCCACTCCTCTTCATCCGCTTCTGCGGGAATCGTGATGCACGTAAACGGCAGTTGGAAATGCTCCTCGTCCGACACAAAGCTGGGCTGGCCGTCCATCACCTCAATGGTCGACATGAGCGGTGGATATTCCCTCATGATTCTACCGTAGGCTTCCTGCAGGATGTCCAAGTCGAGATCTCCCTCTGCCACCACGGTGATGTTCAGGTCGTTATAATCGATGTCGTTCTCTTTCAGCAGACTGTCTGTCCAGAATTTCTGTTGGATTCGATGTAGGGGAAGTCGGCGTCTCTTCTGTTCCATGGGTGATGTTTAGAATTTGTAGGAAATATGAATCATCGAGTGTCTGCGTTGTTGCGGGAAGGGCATGAAAGTGCTGCTGCCCATATAATAGTCCGTATTGAGCAGATTGTAAACGTTCAGGCTGGCAGTCAGACTGCCGTGGGTATATTCCATACCACCGTCCACGATGGCTCGTGCTCCGAGGGTTTTGTCGGGATCCGAGTAGGGACTGTCACCACGGAAGACGAGCGGTGATACGATGGGGGTATACTGCTGGCTTTGATAGTTGATGTTGGCGGTGAGCGAGAGGGCGTTGCCCTTCCATGCCAGCAACTTGTATTTGGCAGTGGCGTTTGCCATCCAGTCGGCCACCGAGATGATATGGTTGTTGATGACCGTATAGTTGTCGTTGTCATCCACCTTCTGATAGGTGATGTGGGCATGGGCCTGCAGTCTGGGTGTCTGGTAACTCACCGTTCCCTCAACTCCCCATACGCTCAGTTTACCCGCATTGCTCAGCATGTCGCCGCTGGGATTGGGGGCTCCGAAGCTGACGATGCTCTTTAATTTATTATAATAGGTGTTGAACTCGCAGTCCAGATGCAGTTTGGGCAGTTTCTTGCTGATGGTCAGTTGGTAGCCGTCCATCTCCTCGGCATCGAGCTTGCTGCCTCCCGAATAGGTGGCGATGGTGGTGGCCCTGTAGAAGTAGGGGGCATCGACAAAGGAGTGGGCATAGCCCAGTTTGACATTGGCCTCCTCGTCTATTTTGTAGACAAACGACAGACGTGGCGACAGCACATTCAGTTTCTTGTCGTTGTAGCGTTGCTTGTGGTCATATCGCAGACCGCCGTTGAACACGATGTGCCGGCCTATTCTCAGTTTCAACTGGCTGAAGGCCGACAGATTCAGTTCGTGCCCCGTGATGATGGATTGGTTGGCATCCGAATAGGTCAGCACCACGCGGTCGAAATGGTCGCCTATCATCATCGTGTTGTCCTTCATCGTGTAACTCTCGATTTGCGAACCGAAGAGTAGTGAACCGTCCGTCTTCCCCTTTTTGAAGGCGTAGGCCAATTGCAGGTTGCCACCATAGGTATAGTCGTTCCACGACTGCACCTGATAGAGTCCGTAGTCGCAGGCTTTGTTGGGGTCGATACTCTCCATGATTTCCCCTGGTCCCACGGGCAGATAGCGGTCGGTTGGCAGGATGGTGTCGCCGGCAATGTCGTAGTTGGAGCACGACTCCAAGTCGACGAAGGCCGAAATCCTGCCGCTCCAGTTGCCCCAACTCTTGTCATACACGAGGTCCATACGCGTGGTTTCCCTTCCCCTTCCGGGTTTGGCTCCATTGACCTGCCGGTATTTGCCGTAGTCGTAGAGGCTCGGATAGAACACGGAGATATAGGGCAGTACCTTTTTGGCATATTGGGTGGTAAACATGAATTTCAGGTCTTTCCATTTCAGTTTCACGCCGATGTCGTAGGCGGGTTTGTGGTTGAATCCGTTCAGATACATGAATCCCGGTTGTTCCACCTTTCCGAAGAACTCCTCGTCTCCGATGCCCACTTGTCGTTTTTCTCCCGCTGATGAGTAGACCGAAGCCCATACCAGCAGGTCCAGTTCGTAGACACTCTTGCCCATGAGGAAACTGGCCTTGTAACTGTGGTTGTCGCCTATGCCACCCTTCACGAGGGTGCCGTCTACATCATATCCCGACTTGGTGATGATGTTCACCACGGCGGTGAGCGCCACGTTGCCGTAGAGCGATGAGGCCGGTCCTCTCAGCACCTCTATCTGTTTGATTTTGTCAAGACTGGTGCGATAGTCGGGAGCCTCTGAGTTGGTGGCGCGGCTGTTCAGCCGGTGTCCGTCCATCATGATGAGGATTTTTTCCTGTGATGAAGAGTAGACCCCATGCATGGCGATATTCGTTTCATATCCCTCCACGACCGACATCCCCGGCACATACATCACCAGCAGGTCGGCGAGAGTCCTGGCCCCCGAGGTGCGTATCATCTCCTCGGTGATAAGCGTTACGGGCACCGGTGTCTCCTCCACGCTTTCCGCCTGTTGGGAGGCGGTGGTGATGGTGGCTCCCTTTCCGCTCTTCAACTTTTCAATGAGGTCGGCAAAGCGGAGCGGGTCAGAAAGGGTGGGGGTATAGTAGGGGTTCTCCTTCAGTAGCAGCGAGGCATATCTGGAAGCCTCCGGACTGTTGTCTTTTTCCATATAGCAGAGCGAGAGCAGATGGTAGGCGGTGCTTCGTGTCCGTGCTGTGAGGCTTGGCATGTTGTCGGAGAGCATTTTCACGGCTTCGTCAAAGCGGCCGATGCGGTAGGCCGCCTCCGCCTGTCGGCAGATTTCCACGTCGGTGGCACTCTGCTCCATGTCGGCTGCGGTCTGGCTCCAGGCTGCGATGCTGAGGGCAATACTGGTGATGAGAATGAGAAGTCTGTTCATGGATGTTGGGTTACATGATGATTGGGGACTATCGGCTTTTTTTTGCTATATGCATTATTTTTTTGAGATGGGAATAGTCAGTTTGAAGCGGGTTCCCACGTTTTCAGTCGAGTCGAAATGGATAGCGCCATGATGCTGTTCGATTATCTTCCGGGTGATGGCCATGCCGAGTCCTGTTCCCTGTCCTACAGGTTTGGTGGTGAAGAAGTTTTCATACACCTTTGCCTTCACCTCGTCGGTCATGCCGTTGCCGTTGTCTTCGATGCTGATGGTCAGTTGTTCCCCTTCGGCACAGGTGCTCACCTTCACTTCGGGTTGATAGGTCTCCCCCTCTGTCTTGCTGCGTTCCCATACGGCATAGAAGGCGTTGTTCACCACGTTCAGGATGGCTCGGCTGATGTCCTGCGGCACCATGGCTATCCAGGGCAGACCTTTCGCATAATCCTCTTTGATGCTCACGTTGAATCCGTTGGAGTTGGCCCGCATGGCGTGATAGCCTAACCACACATATTCATGCACCAGAGCGTTGATGTCAGAAGGGATGCGTTCCCCTTCTTTTCCTCTGGAGTATTGCAGGATATTCTGGATGATGCTGGTGGCGCGTTCTCCGTGCTGTTTGATTCTGGCGAGGTTTTCGCGCAGGTCAGCCATGATGTCTTGTATATCCTCTGCATCGTCTTCCGGCAGTTTGTCGAGGTGGTCTTCGAGGTCGTCGCTGAGGTCGTTGATCAGTGTTTCAGACAGTTTGCTGAAGTTGATGACGAAGTTGAGCGGGTTTCGTATCTCGTGTACGATGCCCGCACTCAGCAGTCCCAGCGAAGCGAGTTTCTCCTGCTGTTTCAACTGCTCTTGCAACTTTTCCAACTGTTCTTTCAGTTCTTCTATTGTTTCCATAGTGCATGTTGTTAGGTGCATGTTGTTAGGTGCATGTTGTTAGGTACAAGTTGTTAGGCGGATATGGGTTCCAACCTGTATTCTTGAACGGATGGCGATTCTTTTATTGGATAGGGATGGAGATGGTGAACATCGTTTCCTGTTCCTTTTTCGATTCCACGCGTATGTCGCCGCCGTGGTTGAGCACGATCTCCCTGCTCAGATACATACCCACTCCTACCGCCTCTGCGGTGGTCTTGGTGGTGAAGAAGGGGTCGAATATCTTGTCGATGATGGTCTGCTCGATACCGATGCCGTTGTCGTAGATGCTGATGCGCAGCAGTCCCTCTTCGCGGTCGGTTTCTGCCGACAGTCTTACGATGGGTTCGTATGCCTTCTGCCTGTATTTCTTGCAGACGGCATAGATGCTGTTGCCTATCATGCTCATGATAACCTTGCTCAGTTGTTCGGCATCCACTTTGGCCAGTAGCGGGTCGTTGGTTCCGGTGGTTTCGATACGGATATGGCATTCCTCAATCTGTTGGGCATAGTAGGCGTGGGTCATCTCGATGTCCTTTCGGCAGAGGGCTGCGATGTCGGTCTCGTTGCGTGTGCAGGGACGTTCCTTCAGCATCTCCTCCATGGCTTTCAGGATTCGTGTCGTGTTCATGCCATGCTCCTCAATCTTGCTGACATTGGTCTGCAGCATGTCCACCAGGTCAAGGCAGTCTTCGTAGGTGTCTGTAGTCATCTTCTCTTCCTCATCCTCCAGGTTCGCCTTCATGTCCTTGAGCAGTCCGAGGCTCATGTGCGAGAAGTTGTTCACATAGTTCATCGGGTTGAGTATGCGGTCTACGAGTCCCTTGGTCAGTGTACCCACGGTTGCCATGCGTTCCTGCCGGAGCAGTTGGTACTGGGCGGCGTTCAGGTCTTTGAGTGCCTTTTCCAGGCTGTTCGACTTCTCCTCAATCTCATCCTTCTGCTGTCTGATTTGCGAGGTTCTCTCCTCCACGATGCTCTCTAATCGCAATTTTTCTTGGAGCAGCCGGCTCATCCTCCATCTCACGAAAGTCACCACAGCGATGGCGAGCAGGATGATGTAGAGCGTCACGAAATACCACCTCAGATAGACGGGGTATCTCACCTGCAGCAGCAGTTCCGCCTTGGGCAACAGGCGTCCGTATCGGTCGCAGGCCATCACCTCGAGGTGGTAGTTGCCGGCGCGCGGGTTGGAGAGTGTCACCTTGGTCTCCGGTGACCAAGCGCTCCAGTTTTGGCTCTCCTTCAGTCGGTATCTGAAGAGGGTCTCGCCGAGGGTCGATGGCATATTGGTAGCAAAATGGATGACGACGTGCTGCACATCACTCTCGAAGGTCAGTTTTGTGAAGGGCAGTTGGGTGGTCAGTTGGTCGAGTCCGCTGAATCCTCCCCAGATGACCGAGTCGTTGTCGGTGGTGATACGCCTGAAGAACACCTTCCCTTGTTGCCGTGTGTCGGGGTCTTGATAGGCGCTGTTCCAGCAGAGCAGTCCGAAATTGCCGCCCATCCACACATAGGGGGGATTGATGTCGAGAGCCCTGATGTTCAGATTGTGTATGGGGCGAAGCCTTTCGTTGGCGGTTTTGGTTCCCTTCTCGGTGAAGAGCTGCAGATTCTTGCCTTCGTTGTCGGTCATCCAGAGCCTTTCCCCGTCGTTCACCATCAGTTGTGCGTATCGCCGGTCCTGTCCCCAGAGTTCCTTGCCCTCGTCCTTGACGATGGCCTGTCGGCTGGCATCCCAGACATAGGTTCCGTTTCGTCCCACCATCATGATACGGCCGTCCCGTTCCATCAGGTTATAGTGGTAGCGCTCTTCCTTTTCCTTGCCTTGTGGCAGCATCTCGTTGAGTTTTTTGTAGTCGCCGGTACACCTGAACACTTGTCCGTAGATGTTTCTCACCCAGAGGCTTCCGTCTTTGGGCATGACAAAGGTGGTGGCCTTTTCGATGGTATTCACTTGCTGCTCCTCAAAGGTGCCGTTGGCTGTTTTTCTGATGAGGAACACGCCGTCCACCTCACCGGCATAATAACTGCTGTTGCCGATGGGATAGGTCTGTACCGTGTGCTTCTGTGTGAGTTGGCGGCTGTTGTTGCCGTTGATGAGGAAGATACCCTCGGCGGTCGAGGCGATGAGTTCCCCGTTGGTGTCGCGTGTCAGGTTCCAGCAGGCGTTGGTGATACTGCCTATGCGTTCGAAACGCTGGTCCTGTTTTCTGAAGAGCCCTTTGAGCGTACCCACATAGAGTCCTTGGGGTGTATGGCAGATGCTGAGCACCTCGCCGGAAAGGCCGTTGGAGGTGTCGAAGTGGGTATAGGCGGTAAACACGTCGGTGAGGAACACACCATTGTCGGTGGCTCCCCATACGTTACCATAGGCATCGGCAAACACGGCGTTCACGTTGTCGTCGCAGAGTCCTCCCTTCTCTGTCAGATGGTATCGCTCGTTACCCTCGGCATCGGTCACGATGAGCCCGCTGCCGGCTGTGGCGAGCACAGTGCTGCCGTCAGGCAGTTGGTAGCTGTCGTTCACGGCCACTCCCCGATACATCCGTTTGGGGGTGGCGGGGGTCTTCACAATGCGGTAACTGTCCATCGAGTGGTCTTCCAGTCCGGCTGTTCCGATGGAGGTCTCTATGCAGATTTTCCCCTGTTCCTCGCGAATGTCGGTCACCTCGCCGATAAATCCCTTGCTGTCTTTCGAGAACACGGTCTTCAGCGTCAGTTCTCCCCGTTCGTTGTGCATCAGATAACCGAACACGTTGAATCCGCCCACCCAGATGCGACCCTTCTTGTCCTGATAGAGTCGGGTGATGCGGAAAATGCCCGGGGCATGCACCACGTGCCATTCCGACTGGTCATAGCAGAGCAGTCCCTCGAAGTTGGCTACGTATACCCGTCCCTGCCGGTCGCTGAGGATATCGAAGTTACGGTTGTGTGCGCCGTAGGTGGCTGGAGAGAAATTCACGAAGAAAGGATGTCCCACCGCAGCAATTAGTTCTGTGGCAGTAATCAGCAGCAGGGCGATGAGACAACAGTATCGTCTTTTCATAGGGTTGAGCGCTTGGGTGGTCATTTCAGTTGCTGTTGGGGAATACGGTTACCGATGTAGTAGTTCCACTCCTCACGGGTGAAGTCCCGCTTGAGGTTGGAGTGGATCAGTTGGGCCATACCGTCGGGTGACACCATGAATCGGGCGATGGTGCCCGTTTCGTCACCGGCATAGATATAGTTGTTGTCGGCATTCGAGAGGCAGTAGACCCATCCCCCCATGTTGCGCAGGGTCACCGCCTCGCTGTTGGCGGCATGCGGGTCCCACAGGTTCACTTGCCGGTCGTAACTTGCCGAGAAGAGGAAGTCGTTGTTGAAACAGAGGTCGGTGATGGCCGAACGGTGTCCGATGAGTTTCTGCAGGCTCCGTCCCTTGCTGTCTACCAGATGGATGTCGCCGTTTGCCGTTCCTGCTGCCCCGCTGTTGCGTTTGTCCGACCAGACGAAGGCCGTCACGCAGCCTTTCACCTGCCAGGGCATTTCTTTTAGTGAGCCGTCCTTTTCGATGCTCCATGCCCCTCCCTTGTTTCCGAACACCCAGATGTTCCCGCTCCTTTTGCCCAGCGCCGTTATCTTTTGTGAGAGGTGGATGCTCTGGGTGATTTGTCTCAGATGGGTGTCGAATAGATAGATTGTTTGGGCTGAAGCGAGCAGCAGCCGTTGGTTGTCGATGGGCACTATCCGTTGCCATCCCTCCTTTTCGGGCAGTGTGATGGCCGGAGCCACCTGCTGGTTGCTTACAGTCTGCAGCACTCCGTTGTAGTCCAAAGCATAGATGGTACCTTCGTTGTCCGTGCAGACGTCACGGAAACTGCAGAGCGGATTGTTGAAGAGCAGTTGCTTGGCCCATCGTCCCCCGTTGTAGTTCCATTGGGTAATCTCGCCGTAGCGGCTCACTGATACATCCTGTCCGGGTGTCTTGTCCGCTCCCTTGCCCAGGGTCACAATTCTGGACACGCCACCGCGGTGGATGTCTTTCGACGAGAAACTCTGGCTGTTCTGGCTGAGGGCTTGGAAGATGACGGGGATGTTGATGTTGCCTCGGTAGTCGGAGGTAAATTTCCAGGCAGCGTAGGCGAGTAGGGCGGCCACGTCGCGGTTGCCGGCGAGATACTGGGTTGACGACAGTGAGGCGAGCGAGCGTCCGAGGGCACGGTAACTCAGCGTGTCGGCCACGTTTTTGGCGTATTCGGCCTGTCGCTGCTGAGCCACAGCGAGTTCCTTCTGCTGTTCGGCCATGCCTCTGGCCTCCACCTCTTTGAGGGCGGCGGCCTGTGCCTTCTGCTGTTCGTTCTCTGCCTTTGATCGCATCTGGTCGGCGATGTTCATCTGGTAGAGTGCCTCTTCGCGCCGTTTGTTCGAGATGTCCATCTGCTGGTAGGCGATGTCCTCCATCTGTTTGCTGATTCGTTCCACGACAAACGAGTTGCCATCCATCTGTTCATACCTTCCCACCTGTTCCTTCAGACCATTGATTTCTTCCCTCAACTGTTGGTTGTTGTGGTAGAGGTAGAGGGCGGTGGCAGCACAGAGGGTTGCCACGGCTGTGGGGACAAGGAGGAGTGCGCCGTTTTTCTTCATAATCGTTTGATGGCCATGACGGTGATGTCATCGCTTTGCGGTTCCGAGTCGGCAAAGCGGTTGACTGCTTGTAGAATCTCTTGACAAATCTTGTGGCTGGAGGGTTGGCTGCCAGTATGGGCGAGGGCCTGTTCCAGTCCCTTCTCGTCAAACTCCTCTCCGGCGGGATTGAACGCCTCGGTCACACCGTCGGTAAAGAGGAAGAGCGAGTCGCCCTTTTCCAGTTGGAGCGTATGTTGCGTATAGTCGATACCGTCGAACATGCCAGCCACGATATTGTCGCTGAAAGGCAGCGCCTCCACGGCTCCCGAGGCATGCACGATATAGGGTGGGTTATGCCCGGCGTTGGTATAGGTAAGGAGGCCAGTTTCGATGTTGTAGATGCCGTAGAAGATAGTGACAAACATCGAATCGACGCTCTCGCTGCAGAGCATATTGTTCACGTAGGTCAGACACTCGCCAGGCTCCGTTCCCCGCATGCCTGTGGCGCGGAGCAGGGTGCGGCTCACGGCCATGAAGATAGAGGCAGGTACACCCTTGCCCGACACGTCGGCGATGACGAATCCCACCCTTTGGTCATCCACTTTGAAGAAATCGAAGAAATCACCTCCCACCTCTTTGGCGGGGGTCATCGTGGCATAGAGGTCCACGTGGTCTGCAAATTCGCTGATGGGTGGAAACAGTCGGGGCAGGATGGCCTGTTGTATCTCTCCCGCTACGGCGAGGTCGCTCTTGATGGATTCCAGTTGAGTATGTTCGCTTTGCGATTTCCTCACGAACTCAATCTCCTCTATTGCCTTCTCGATGGTGCGTGAGAGGTCGTCGAGGTCGATGGGTTTGGTGGCAAAGTCGAAGGCACCATTGTTCATGGCCGAGCGGATGTTGCCCATGTCGCCGTATGCCGACACCATGATACACTTGAGTGCGGGGTTGCGCATCTCGTTGATTTTGGTGAGCAGTGTCAGTCCGTCCATCTCGGGCATGTTGATGTCGCTGAGGATGATGTCGAAATCCTTTTTCTCCAGCACCATCTGCAGGGCTTCCAGTCCGTTGTGGGCAAAGGAGAATTCATATTCTCCCTTTCTGATTTTCCTTCTGAAATACTGGGTGAGCAGTATCTCGAGGTCTTGTTCGTCGTCTACACTTAATATCTTGATAGCCATAATTATGTTGGGTCTGTCTGGTTGGTGATAACAATTTTAAAGATCCAGTGGTGAATACCGTTGCAAAGGTAATGATTATTTCCCAAAGGCGATACTTTTCTGTCGTTTTTTTTGGGGTTATTCCTTTTTTTTCTGCTTATTTTCTCACCATCCGGATATCGTACAGGCCAGGAGCCAAGGTCTCTTCTGATGCGGTGAGTCTTACGCAGATACGTTGTTTGGCCTTTCCTTGGCTGTCGGTGAGCAGTTCGGCGGGGATGGCATATTCGATGTTGTAGAAGCCGTGCCGGTCGGTGTTGGGCATGGTCTCGGGTATCGTCAGTTCCGTCAGTTTCTGTCCGTCGATGGAGAGAGTGGCCTGTCGTCCTTTGTCGGCGGTGGTGAATCGGCAGAGCAGGCTCAATCCCTTGGTCTCTCCCCGACTGTTGGTGAGCATGTACTGGATAAACTCGCCCTGCTTGGCGTCTCGGTAGGACTCACCCTGGTAGTTGCCGGCGGTCGAACCGACACTGTAGAGCGCATCGTGTCCCGCCTCGCTCTGCTGTTCGCCTGCTGCCACAAAGTCGATGGTGCGTTTCATGAGGGCGGCCTCTTCGCGGTCGCGCCTACCCATCTCGCTCTCGGCGTAACGTTCCGCTGTCTGCTGATACCAGTAGCAGGAATAGCGGGCATGGTGGATGCTGTAGAAGGGCTGCAGCATCAGCCGTTGTCCGGGATGCAGTCTGGCATGGGCATCCTGTGGTTGGCTGGTCTCCTTGCGGCAGTCGATGGCGAAGAGCAATCGGCTGGTGTCCATTGGCTGGATACGGTTTAGCACCTGGTTGCGTTCTCCGATGAGCAGCGACGAACTGGAGATGGGTTTGGCTGTGGCCATCACTGCGGGTGCATGGTCCATGCGTCCCTCGCCGCCATATTCGTTGGGCAGTACTTCGTGTGGTAGACCCGTCTGTGCGGCCTCTTCGTCAGTGGTGGCAGTGGTCTGTGCGGCAAGCAGGATGGGGCCGTATTTGAAAGCGATGAAATCCTCGTAGTTCGGACAGACCTCATAGCGGAGCGACATCGGCAGTTCCACTACCACCTCGTCGCCTGCCTTCCATCGGCGTTCAATCCTCACGTACGAAGCCTTTCCCTGTTCCACGTCCACCTCCATTTTTTTCCCGTTCACGCTCACGCTGAATCCCTGTCCTGCCCAGGCGGGATGGCGCAGTGCGAGTTCAAATTTTCCCTTGCGGGTGATGGTAATCCGTGTCTGGTTCTCGTAGGGGAAGCGGGTTTGCTGTTCGATACCAAACCACTTGTTGGTCAGTCTACTGGCGGTGTAGAGGTTCACGTAGAGTCGTTCCTTGCCCTCGTGGGTATAGATGGCGTGTCCGTATTTGCTGTGGTTCTCCATGCCCGTTCCCACGCAGCACCACATTCCCTGGTTCACCTGTGAGTAGATGCGGTAACTCTGTGGCCGCAGCGAGGTGAAGTAGACGTAGCCTCCAGTCTTCGGGTCTTGTGTCGAGAGGATATGGTTCCACATGGTCTGCTCATAGAAGTCCATGTATTGGGCGTCGTGCGTGCTGTTGAAGAGCAGTTCCGAGAGTTTCAGCATATTGTTCGAGTTGCAACTCTCCGGACCATCCAAATGGTTGATATACTGCTCCCCACGCTCTTGGGCGAGGAAATGCTCCGACACGCTGTTGCCGCCGATGCACACCGTGCGGTGGCGTGCTACGTCTTCCCAGAAGTTGGTGGCGGCTGCGGTGAGTTTCCCGTCATGGCAGAGTTGGTCGATGCGTTCAAAACCGATGAATTTCGGCACCTGTGTGTTGGCATGTTGTCCGTTCAGGAAGGTGCGGTTGTAACTGTCGGTCGTTCCCTGCATTCCGTCGATTTCCATCTGGTGACTGTATTTGCGGGCCGCCTTCAGGTATTTCTGTTCGCCAAACAGGTGATAGGCGTCGGCGAGCGTCTCGTTCATCCCTCCGTGTTCCCATCTCAGCATCCGCTGCATGTCATCCTTGTTCAGTTTGCCCACCACCTCGATGCTCCAGTCGCAAATCTTCTTGAAACACTCTTTGGCGGTTTCGCTTCCGGCATACACCCAGGCATCTCTCAGTCCGGCGAGAATCTTGTGTTGGCAGTAGAAGGGCACCCATCCCCCATATTTCCTGAATTCCGTCATGTCATTGTGGTAGAGTCCCGTCCACACCTGGTTGATGGGTTGCCCGCCGATGAATCCCTTCAGCCCGTTCTCGTCTGTCTCCACGGCATCCTGGCAGTCTTTCATGATTTTCAGACAGTAGTCGAGCCGCTGTTTCAGTTCCAACTTGGCACCCTCTTCATGAATGGCGGCGTAAGCCAGTGCGAGGGCGGTGAGATAGTGTCCGCCTACGTGTCCTTCCAGCGACCAGTTGTTGAGTCCCCAGTTCGTAAACGAGGGGTGTTTCTTTATCCAACCCTCGTAGGGTGAGCCCTTTCGGTCGAGTCCAGCCTGCCGGATGAAGGGGGTCATGAGCCGGTCGGCGTCATAATTCAGCAGCAACTTCACGTTTCGTTCCATGGCTTGTTTGAAGGGGCTGTCGAGCAGTTCCACCTCTTGCAGGTCGAAGTGCTGGTCATAGAGTTTGCTCTGTGCCGATGCAGGGGCGGGGGAGGCGAACAGCAGGGCCGCTGCCGTCCATTTCATCAGGTTCTTTCTCATAGTTAGTGATTTTATCGTGTTGTGATTTTCTGTCGATCTTGTCAATTTTCGGCAAAGATACGAAATAAAAATGAATTTCCATCGTTTTCCCGTCATTTTTCCCGTCATTTCCCCCTGTTTTCTGATGATGCTCTGTTCGGTCTCTTATCTGAAAAGGCTGAAATCCTTTGTACATCGGCATTTCAGCGTTGAAAAATAAGAGTCACAACGGAGTCAGAACGGAGTCACAACGGAGTCAGAACGGAGCCAGAACGGTGCCAGAAGCCAACCATTTGGATTCTTATTGATTAAATAGTTGGCAGTTACGATTAATATTTGTATTAAAACTCGGAATTAAAACGTGCAAGACCATGTTGTATATCAACTACACCCGTTAAGGTATAAAAGTGTTAATTAATCATATATATTATACCCTTTTGGGTGCAGTTTGTATAGGATTGATTATCTTTGCACCCGATAAGGTATAATAAACGTTGCGGGATATGGATATGCAATTGTCATTGTTTGTCAAGGAAATGCGCAAGGTGCATGGACTGACACAAGAGGATCTGGCCGCCAAGGCTGGCGTAGGACTGAGGTTTGTACGCGAACTTGAGCAGGGTAAGCAGACTCTGCGCATGGATAAGATAAACCAGGTGCTCGCCCTGTTTGGACATGAAGTGGGTGCCAAAGAGATCAGCAGACAAGGAGATAAAGTGGCCATGGGATAAACAGATGAAGAGATGAAGAAAGCTAAAGTATATATGCACGACAAGGCGGCAGGAGAACTGATAGAAGATGAGAACGGCTTCTCGTTCAGATATCTTGACGAATATCTTGACTCCGAAGCTGCACTGCCCATTAGTCTTACCATGCCCTTGAGGCACGAGGAGTATAGAGACAAGGTGCTGTTTCCGTTTTTCGACGGACTGATACCTGAAGGATGGCTGCTCAATATAGCTGAAAACAATTGGAAGATCAATCAGCGCGACCGCATGTCATTGCTGCTTGCATGCTGCAAAGACTGCATTGGTGCGGTCAGCATAAATGCGGAGGAAGAGGCATGAGGTGTTTGTATTGCTATAAGGAACTGAAGGAAGGGCAGAGGGATTATCATCCTGCATGCTCACGCAAACTGTTTGGTGTGGGCACTCCTCCACAACTGACCTACGTCAGGGACGAGATTGGAGAACTGGCAAAGCAGGTGGTGCGCAGCCAGACCACCCTTACCGGTGTGCAGGCCAAACTGTCGCTGGATATCAACAGAGGGGGAAAAAACGAGCCGGACCGCTTTACCATCGTCGGTTTGTGGGGGCGCTATATACTCAAACCGCAGACCGACCGCTATCGTTGCCTGCCGGAAATAGAAGACCTCGTGATGCATCTGGCTGAGGCGGCACGCATCGCTGTAGTGCCGCATGGCATGATACGGTTTGCCGACGGTGAACTGTGTTACATCACGCGCCGCATCGACCGGACTCCCGATGGCAAAAAGGTGGCAATGGAAGACATGTGCCAACTCACGGAGCGACTCACTGAATATAAATACAAGGGGTCGTACGAACAGATTGCCAAAACCATTGGCAGATACTCGTCGGTGCCGCAACTGGATATCGTGAATTTCTGGGAGGTAGTGGTGTTTTCATGGTTGACAGGCAACACTGACATGCACCTGAAGAATTTCTCTCTCTATGACACGGGGCATGGCTATGCCCTCACTCCCGCCTACGACCTGGTGTCCACAATGCTTGTCATTCCCGATGACCCAGAGGAACTGGCCCTCACTCTCAACGGCAAAAAGAGGAAGTTGCGCCGCAGCGATTTCGTGAAAGCAATGTTGCAATCCGGGCTGAGCGAGAAAGTGATAGACAACATGGCCAAGAAATTCCGCCGGGCCTTTCCCAAATGGCTCGACCTTATCAATATCTCCTTTCTGCCAGAAGACATGAAACGCAACTTCAAGCGGATGATATTGCAGCGAATGATCATGCTGAGATAGCTTGTAATGACCGAGATTGCTGCAGTCTCCTCACCTTTATTCCGGAAATAATAATGGGACCGATATTTTCTGTGGTAAACTGTTCGATTGGCTGTTGGCAAATTTTTCCAAATGGAGTCGAAATTTATGATTCGTTTTTCGCAAGTGAATAATGAACGGATGCAAAGAATCTTATTTTAACGTGAGTTCGACGAATTCTGCATGTGACAAGACTTATCTGAAAGAAGCAGATGATTTTGCATTGATGCTTATTCAAGTTAACTTCATTGCCAATAAGGTTATTAATCTTACGGTGTATAGATTATTAACCTATCGGCTTATAGGTTATTAATCTTATCGGACATATGAGTGCATTTGTTGCTTCTTCCTGCTATTTCAAATTCATCGAACTCACGTTATTTAGTTAGGTAGAAGCCAGCAGTTAGTTTGGTAGGAGACGGCATGTCGTTTGGTAGGAGGCAGCAGGTAGTTTGGCAGAAGCCATGTCCTATGACGGAAGTATACGACCAAATACTATGTTTTTTGATAAATCAGTTGTGATTTTTTGGATAAAAAGGCCAATATTCAATAAAATTGTTTAACTTTGCAGACCATAGGTACCTATTGTATACATCAAAAAATGTCTGCTTAAGACCTAATGTCCCCGATGAACCCCCTCTGGATGATGACCAAATCCGGACGAACCATTGCCGGGTGATGACGGAAACTGAGAAAAAGGGAAAGAAGGGAATTATTAACCTGTGAACAATATTAATACAGTAATAAAACAATCTATTTAAACAAGACATGAGTAGCAACAAGAAGAATTTGTTTGTTTCACTGGCTGCGCTGATGTGTGTATCGGCAGGAATGGTGTCCTGCCAGGACGACATCTCTGAAAGCGACCACTACAAGTCGCCCAGCTGGTTGAAGGGAAATGCTTATGAAGTGCTGCAAAAGGAGGGAAACTACAGCAGTTTCCTGAAGGCTGTCGACCTGTCAGACTACCGCCAGGTGGTGGCAGGAAAGAGCATTGTGACCGTCATGGCTCCCGATGACGATGCCTTCAAGTCTTTTCTCACGAAGAAAGGCTATGCCAGTGTAGACGACCTCTACAGCAAGAATCCCCAGTATCTGAACCAACTCGTGGGCTATCATCTGATGTATTACGCCTACAACTGGGACAAGATGGTGAATTTCCGACCCAATGCCGGAGATGCCGCCACTGAAGATGACAAGAAAGTATGGGCTGGCTATTACTACAAGCACCGCACCCGCAGCATCCAGCCCGTAGAGGAGGTGCGCGTGAAACTGACACCCAACGCCAGCAGCGACACCCTGGTGAAGGTGTATCACAACGAGCGCTTCCTGCCCATCTTCTCCAACAAACTGTTTGAGACCAAGGGCATCGATGCCGCCTACAACTATGAGTATTTCTTCCCCGATACCAAATGGAACGGTATCACCGGTGGCAAGGGCGGTTTCAACGTCTGCAACGGCGAGGTGCTCGACAAAGACCACGTGGTGACCGACAACGGCTATCTCTACCACGTGAGTCAGGTGATTGAACCCCTCGGCACCATCTATGATGCGCTGAAGAACAATCCCAAATACTCCCAGTTCCTCAGTCTCTACGACAGCTATTCCACCTACGAGGTGGCTCCCGACGACGTGAACAGCTCGCTGGGCTATGTCACCTATGTGCATACCCACGGTTTGCTGCCTTCCATTGCCCGCGAGTGGCCCTACGACAACTGGCAGGCGCTGGAACGACTCGACCACGACGGCTACAACCTCTTTGCCCCCTCGAATACTGCCATGGAGCAGTTCTTCACCACCTACTGGAGCAAGGAAGGAGGCTATGCCACGCTTGCCGACCTGGATCCCCTCATCGTGAGATACTTCCTCTTCCAGTCGTTTGCCGACGACCTCTTCCTCGTCTTCCCCGAGGAGATCAAGAAGGGAACGGCCCTCACCGCCTATGGTACACCTATTAATATAGACCCCGACCAGGTGACCGACCGTCAGGTTTGCAACAATGGCCTGTTCTACGGTATGGACAAGATGGAGGCTCCCGCCATCTTCTCGTCGGTGGTGGGTCCCGCCTTCAAGGACACTACCTACCAGTGCTACCTCTATGCCCTGGACCGTTCCTCCGTATTGCTTTCACTTGCCTCGAACAAAACCCAGTTCGTGACCCTCATGCCCAGCAACAAGCAGTTTGCCAACACCGACCCCGCCATCCG
>JAEDMP010000098.1 GCA_016302965.1 Bacteroidaceae bacterium | reverse complement strand
GTGGCCGACTGGAGGCTGTTGTACCAGGTCTCGGCCCTCAGGCGGATAGGAGAGGGGAGCAGGTCGCCCGCCTTCTCCTGCTGGTAGAGCCGTATCTTGGCGATGATGGTGCGTGCTCCCTCCTCATCCTGGTCGAGGAGATGCTTCACGAGATGATCCATGGCATGATGGATAAACTGGAACTCGGCTTCGCCCACGTTTGGGGGCAGGTCGGTGCTTCCCGGTTTGTGCCAGCTGATGACGCCTTTGTCGGCCAAGGGGAAGAGGCGGAGCATCTCGCTGTTGTAGAACATCGTGATGACCTGGATTTTCTCGTCCGTCTCCCTGATGGCTTTCCGTACGGTCTCGTCCAGCCTCTCATCCTCGGCCTTGTCCTTCAGTTTGTAGTCATGCTGCGATGTGTAGAAGTCACGCACGCAAGCCCACTGTCCCTCGATGCCCAGAAGCTGTTGCACCTCCTTGTTCTTCACGCGGATGATTTTCTGTTGTTCCCATTCCGTATAGAAAATCGTCCATCCCCAAAAAATCTCATTGGCCGAATAACCCTGCCAACAACTCTTGCCGCATAGCTTGGTGACAAAATCCGTAGCAGCCGTATTCAGGGGACAGATGCGTCCCTGGTACAATACCGCCACCCGTCCCATCTCGTCGGCAATCTCCTTGTCGATGTCAGCCGCAAGGCCCGCACTTGTGCCTCCCGTCAGGAAGAAGAGGAGCATGGTGGCCCGCGTGGCCATATGATAGAGGTTTCGGATATGTGTACGGCGAGAGACGAAGAGGGCAGTCAGCCCGATGAACAGCAGCAGATAGCCCGTGTAGGTGAGGGCGATGCCATAGGGATCATGGGCTACGAGCAGGGTGGTGCCCTGTCCGTCTGAGTCGTAGGATGACTGATAGAAACGGTAGCCCGCATGTTTGCCGATGTGGTTCATCGAGATGTCCATCTCCCGTGTGTGGCCGTCCTCCTCGACGGAGAGATGGGCTTGGTAGTCCATCACCGCATCCGTGCCGGGATAGTTCACGATGTCGAAGCGCTTGAGCTGCAGGCTGAAAGGCATCTCCTGCCTGCCTCCTTGCCCATCGGTAAACGCTGTGGCGGCTTCGCCCTGTCTCAGATGCAAGCTGCCCTCAGCAGCCGTCAGATGGGTGACCAAGGCTCCCGTCAGCATCACGATGAACGAAAGATGGAGCAACAATACGGCGGGGCGGCGATGGGTCTTCCGTCTGAACAGACAAGCCACCGACAGCACGGCGGTGGCAGCCCACAGCAGGACAAACCACCAGGAGCCGTAGATGATGTGGGAGGCGCAGTCGGTGCCCCAAACCTTCTCGATGATAGTGGCAATCCCCATACACACCACGAGCAGTGTGTACAGGGATAAGATAGAGATGATGTGTTTCGAATGCAGATTCATGAGGGTTTTCATCATTTTTCATGGACTCTTAGATGGACTCGATGAAGAACACCACCTGGTCGCGTTCCTTCTTCGTCAGCTGTCTGAACTTCTTCACCGATTCGTAGGCATCGCTCTTGCCGCCCTCTTGGGTACAGCCGTGCCACATGATGGCCTCTATGACGTTGCGGGCGCGGCAGTCGTGCAGACGCTCAGTTCCCGACCCGCACTTGCTGGCCAGTCCGCGACCCCAGAGTGGGGTGGTGCGGCACCATCCGGTGCGGATGTCGTTTTTCATGAAGAGCCGGTGTTGCACCATGTCGGTATAGGGCCAGATCTTCTGATAGGGATAGCGGGGCATGTCGGCATTGGTGAAGAGGAGGTTGGGGTCGTGGATTTCGTCGCTGCCCGTAGTCCACGAGGGACGGTGGCAGGTGGCGCAACCCATCTTGCTGAACAGTTCCTTGCCGGCCTTGAAGTCTTCGGTGGTCGTGTTGCGGGCGGCCGGTACAGCCAGTCCGCGGTGCCATATCATGAGGTTTTTGTATTGTTCGGTGGTCATCTCGGCATCCAGCGACTTACTGGTGAGATAGGTCTTGATGTCCTGTTCCAGATTACCCGTGTGCCATTCTGGATGTTTCTTCTCCGGGTCGATACGGTTGATGTATTCGGTGAATCCGGCCTGCACCTCCGGGTCTTTCGATGATTGCTCGGCATAATACTTGCCGGCCAGGTCGAGATAGTGGTAGCGGCGGTCGGGGCGGTTCACGTTGGTGATGTTCCAAATGGCGTTGGCGCCGGCACCGTCGAGCACGGGTCCCCGGCTCAAGGCATAGGTGTAGCGTCTCACATATTTGGTGCCGTCGCCCTGCAGCGAATTGCTGTAGTAACTCTTCCAGTTGTCGGTAGTCTGGTCCCAGAGCGAGGGGTTCAGCGTGACGTAGGGCGACTCTGCCTTCCATTGGGCGGTGATGTCCTCGTCGCTGATGGCATCCAGCAGTCCCGTGCCATAGATGCCGATGGTAGACTCCAGTCGGATGCCGATGTTCTCGTCATAGTCGGCGGCTGCAATCTCCACATCCTTTCCGTCGCGCTGCACATACACCGGTGCGTAATAGGCTGCATGGGGGATGGTCACTTCGGGATAGGTCAGCTCGTAGGTCTCTCCGTCGTCAAAGCGGTTGCCCCATTCGTCGGTGTAGTGGTTCCAGGCAATCTGTATCTGCGATTCGTCGATGGGAGCCTTGAATGGTTTCACGGCTCCAGTCTGGGGCATACCGGCCACCGAGCGGATATAGGCATTGGTCTTTTTGTCGTAGATGACGAGCAGGTAGCCGTTGCGCTGCAGGTTGGCCGAGTAACTGTTCTGGCGGGCACCGTGTCCGTAGCCGGGGTGGCAGTACAGACAGCCGGGGCGCACATACACGGGACCCAGTCCCTGGAAGGCTCCCGAAGTGTTGGTGTTGAAGTCATTCTCAAAGAGATACTCTCCTTCGTTAAAGGCAGTCACCATGCCCGCATTCTCTACGGCCAAGGTGGGTTGTTTGAAAGCCGTCGACGAGTTGTTGGCGGTAGTGCCCAGTTCTCCTCCGGCAAAATAGTCTTCGGGATAGTCGATGGTCGTTCCTTCGCCAATCTCCCATGACAGCGGTTGGCTGGTCTCGTCGGAGCAGGCGGTGGCCATGGCGGCTGCCATCATCACCGACAGATAGATGGATCGTTTGTTCTGCATGGTAAATTTTTTTATTGCTTGATGTTAACGATGAGTTGGTACAGTTTTTCGGCATGGTCGCAGAGCGATGTGTAGGTCTTCACCACCACGTTGTCCACATAGTTGGCGTTGATGACCTTGCATTGGGCTTCCACCGTAGCGTTGCCTGCGAAGCCCTTGAGGGTTTCCTCCATCGCCTCGAGCGCCTCGTCCAGTTCGTCGAGTGCATCGATGGCGGTTTTCACGCTTGCGTCGGTATAGTAGAGGGCGAAGGGTTTCTTCATGCCGTCAATCTTGCTGAGTGCCAGGTCGAGTTTCTCCTGCACCTTCTGAGCCTGACTCTTGAGGGTGGCGTTGCCGGCATTCAGACAGAAGTAGATGAGCGACTTGTCGTTGGGGGAAGAGGCATCCACCGCGCCGTAGAGCGCATTTTTGCATCCGGCGATGTTGTCATAGAAGTCGGTGATGGAGTTGTAGGCATAGGGCGACTCGATGTAAGAGTCATCCTGTCCCGACCAGGGCAGTCCGATTTTAGAACCGGCCACCTCGCCGATGATGTCGCGTGTCCCCTCGATAATCTGGATGGTGGCATCCAGGTCACTGTCATAGTCTGCTGAGGGTGTGTTCTTGAAATTGGCACCGAAGTTGGTGTAGCTCAGTCCTTCGTCGGTCACGTTGCCGTCATCGTCGAGCGAGTGGTGGGACGACAGATAGCCGATGGTCTCCTCATAGCGAGTCCCGCTTTTGGCTCCCTCCCAGGTGGTCTGCAGCACACAGGTGGCCTGATAGAGGTCTTTGGCCACGGCGCAGACATACTGGTATTCCAGATCGGTGAGTTGGCTGATGTCGCGCGGACTGCCGTTACGGAACAGTACATACTCGATGCCGTGATAGCCTAATAGGCCTGAGTTGAGTTGCTTCACCTTGTTGGTGATGTCGGCCATGATGCTTGCGTCGCGCAGCACATTGGCGAGAGCCGTCTGGTCTACAGGCCATGTATCCGTATGCGGGTCGATGGAATACTTGTCGGCGGCACCGAAGAGGAAGGCCTCAGTCTTCTCCCAGTCGGCGCGGGCCACCCGCCATTGGCTGCAGGCGGCGTCGAGTGCCTCCTGAGTTCCTTGTACGACGGTCGTGTTTGCGTCATCGTCGGATGAGCATGAGGTCAGCATACCACATGCGCTGATGCCCATGAGGAGGGCAAATGAACAGTGTTTGATTCGTTTCATGATAATTTAATGTTTGATGGTATTTGTTTGATTATATGTATTCTATACTATATATGCTAATTAGAGCAGCCATCCCTGGAAAGCGATGCTCAGACTGACGCTTGGTTCGTTATTGTAGGGTTGGATGTAGAGGGGGCTGTCGCTGTGCAATCCCTGGTTGCTGGGCTTTTCGAAATAGCGGTAGGCATATTCGCCCTTGACCACGATTTGCGGGATGGGATGATAGTTGAAACCGATGGTGGCGATGTAGGGCGCACAGTAGCGGTATTGGTTCCTGTAGGTGCCCGAGGCCATACTGTTGTAATGGTCGAAGCGGCCGAAGAGATACAGCTTCTGCTGCTGGTTCCATTGGGAGTTGAGTGCCATCAGATTATAGCCCGCCTCAAGATTGTAGGCCAGGGCATTGCTGGCGATGTTGGTGTTGTGAAACGGGTTGCCGTCCTGGTACTTGTGGTGGGTGGAGTTGGCCTTGTTGTATTCGGAGATGCGGTCGGCATCCGAGAGATGGGCGTAGACCACGCTGCCTCTGACAATCCAGTTCCAGCGTTTCAGTTGGAAGTCGGCAGTCCCGATGGCCAGTGCTCCTGTCACATCATCATAACTCTCGCCGGGCGTCTTGATGGAGTTGCGGAATGTGTGACCGTAATAGCCGCTCACGCCTATCCGCAGTCCCTTGATCGAATAGTTGTCGATGCGCAGGGCGGCGGCATAACAGTTGGCCACCTTGTATTCATAGGGACTGGTGGCCCCCTGGTGGGCAAACTTCTCTGCCGTGAAGCTCTCCGAGTTCAGTGCCGAGAGGAACTGCAGTTCATACCGCCATCGGTCGAGTCGGCCCCAAAGCGAAACACCCAGTTGGTGCCAGGTGTTGGGCAGGATGGTTGCTTCCCCTTCTGGTCGGTAGCAGGTGAAGAAGTTCAGTGGCTCGTGGTAGGCATTCGAGTAGCCCACGGGCACAATGATTTCGCCCGCCTTGATGTTCAGCCGTCCTCCCAGCAGTTCCTTGTTCAGCCAGAACTGCTCGAGTGCCACCTCACCTCCCTTTTCCGTCTCGGCCTCATATTCGCCCGATTCCTCGGCCTCTATCTCCACGGCGGTCTCGTTGCCGCCATGTTCAAACTCTATCTCGGTACCGAGCGTCCATCCGTGACCGAAGTCGTAGCCCATGTTGAGCGTTACATGAGGCAGATCAAAGCGTCCGTGGCTTTGGTCGCTCTTGTAACGCTCGGGGGCATTGTAACGATTGAAGCTCTGGCTAAAGAAGTTCCGTGTCATGACCGCCTCGCCATATCCTCCGAGGCGGAACCTTTGTCGGGTCTGTGTTTGCCGGGAGACGGCAACGGCCGTATCAGCCTGCTGGATGCTGGCTCCCGTGATGCCATCGGGCTGTTGTGCCCTGGCGGTGCTTGCGATGGCGGCAAGCAAGATACCTGTCATCAGTTTTCCTGTCATAATCTGTATGGTATAGAAGTTGAAATTTGTTGTTTACGGCTGCAAAGGTAGGGCGAAAATCTGGGCTGTACAATACGCAAAAATGGGTGTTTTTTCTGCTTGATGATGCCTCCGAATACCCCAAATTGGTGAAAAAACTACCCGATTCTAATGAGTTTATATGGCTAAGATTCTGTCAGATACCCACAAATTGGGATTGTGGAAACCAAAAAAAATGATTACCTTTGCAGCCGTAACCACAAACAGATGAAAAGATGAAACGCGTAAAACTATATGAGGCCGAAGACAAGATGATCGACCTCATCAGCGACAACTACACGATGTTGCAGGGACTGGGAGCCTTTGGCATCCGGCTTGGTTTTGGTGACAAGACCGTTCGTGAGGTGTGTGAGGAGCAGCAGGTCGATTGCTATACCTTCCTGGCCGTTGTCAATTTCATCATCAACGGTTTTGCTCCCAAGGAGAACGACGAACGCCTATCCATCCAGACAATGCTCGGTTATCTGCGGGCCTCCCACCGCTATTTCCTCGACTTCCAGCTGCCCTCGATCCGTGAGAAACTCAAGAACACGCTCTGTCAGGACGACAGCCTCTCGGCCCTCATCCTGCATCTTTACGATGACTATGCCCACGACATCCAGAAGCACATGCGCTATGAGGAGAAGACCCTCTTCCCCTACGTCGAAGCCCTGCTGGGTGGGGAGCAGGCGGCGCATTACAATGCTGACATCTTTTCGAAACATCACAGCGACACCACGGGTAAGTTCCAGGAGCTCAAGAGCATCATCATCAAGTATCTGCCCCACGACAGCCTGTCGAACAACAAACTTACCGACACCCTCTATGATATCTACAACAACGAGGAGTGGCTCAGCAACCACAGCCAGGTGGAAGACCATCTGTTTGTGCCGGCCATCCGCACACTCGAGAAGCGGCTCAAGGTGGAGGGAATCTCCAACCGCATCTCCGATATGATCAAGAGTGTGGAGGGATGTGGCGAGACGGTGTCTGAACGCGAGAAGGATATCATCGTCTGCCTGGTGCAGGGCATGTCGAACAAGGAGATTGCCGAGCATCTCTTCATCTCGGTCAATACCGTCATCACCCATCGCCGCAACATCGCCCGCAAGTTGCAGATTCGTTCCGTTGCCGGACTCACTATCTATGCCATCGCCAATAACCTTATCGACAAGAGTTGTTTCTCTGAATAGGGAAGGATAACGCCTTCATGGCCGATAAGGTTAATAACCCTGCGGCACTAAGGTTATTAATCTTGCGGCACTAAGGTTATTATTCTTACTGCCAAGGAAGATATAATTAGTAAGCCCCCGTCCCTGCCAGTCTCTGACAGTATAAAAAATATGGGTGTATATACCAATCCTATGTAAAAAACAACGATATTTTGCAGTCTTTTCTGCGAAAAATCGCATTTT
>JAEDMP010000097.1 GCA_016302965.1 Bacteroidaceae bacterium | reverse complement strand
ACAACAGCACCATCGAGATACGCCAGGGAGAGACCACGACCATCAGTCCACGCCTACAGTCCAACTTCGCCGAAACCACCATCAAGGTTGAAGCTGAGGCCGAGATTTTCCTGAATGGGGCGAGCAAGGGTAAGGGCAGTTGGACAGGCCCCTTGCGTGCAGGAACCTATAATGTGGAATGTCGCTTGCCCAATCATGTGTCCTCGCAAAAACAGATTGTGGTGAAACCCGATGTTGCCGAGACTTTCGTCATCGAGAAGCCCAAGCCCATCGAAGGAGCGCTGTATGTGAAGTCCAATCCGTCGGGAGCCAAGATATTCCTCGACGGCAAGAACCAGGGTGTCACCACTCCCAGCAAGATAGACCATGTGCTGATTGGCTCGCACAAGGTAACAGTCATGATGGATAATCACAAGCCGGAAAACAGGACGGTGAACATCAAGCAGGATGAAACGGCAACGGTCGATGTGAAGTTGAGCAACATGGCTGTGATGACCATCAAATCCAGTCCATCGGGTGCGGAACTCTATATCGACGGAAAATACAAGGGAACCACCCCCTATACCGAGGAAATGGCATCGGGCGACTATAACATCAGACTCTTGAAAAAGAAGTGCAAGACGCTTACGCGTCGGGTGCATCTCGACAGTGCCAATCCCGAACAGACCATCAGCATGGATCGCCAGTACCAGCAACCCAACCAGTTCTATCTGCAACCTTCCTTCCAGACGGGTTCGAATATGGGAGCTGGTGTGGCTGTGGGCTTCTTCGTGTCAAACTTCAATGTGGAGTTGGATGCGATTTATGGCCTCAATCCGGAAACAATCTATTGGAATGACAACAGTGGTTCTCTTTACCCTGTAGAAGACAAGCTCACGCCGCTCACCTTGAGGGCTAAACTGGGATGGGGTGTTGTATTGGGAACCCGTATGCGTGTCACCCCTCAGGTGGGGGCAAGCTTGGTGCGTATCTCCGGTTCAGAATCCTCCAGTTACGCGGTCAAGGGAACGGTCGGTGTGCGCGCCGATTACGTGCTGACCAATCATGTCGGTGTGGCCGTCTCGCCCGAATACGATCTGGCTTTGTCCAAGTCGAGTGTGTTCAAGATGCTCTCCGCTGTGTCATCCAAGGTGAAAGCCTGGGGGAGCGGCTTCAATTGTACGGTGGGCATTCATTTCTATTTCTAAAAACTGTTAGTCATACGCATCCACATGAATCACGTAATACGAATCAAGATGAAAAGACATACACCTTATTATATATATGTGCTGATGATGTGTTTCATCTCATGCTTTCCAAGCTGTGATGATAAACTTGTCGGTGAAAACGATTATTTGGAACCTTCATTGTCAGCCCGCTATCTGCATTGTTTGGAGAGTCTGCTGTCCTTTCCTTATACAGCATCCTCCAAGGACTTCCGTCTGGAGGCTGTCAATACCCCTTGGCGTATTTCCGGGATGGACGACTGGCTGACGCTGTCTCCCACATCGGGCAGCAATAGCGTGACATTGTCGGCCAGTGTGAGCGAGAATTTCTCTTCCGACCTTGTACGTAGCTGTGTGCTGACACTCCAGTCAGAAGTAGCCGATTACACTTACAAAAAGAATATTGAGGTGACACAGATCATGGCTACACCTTATATGAATCTTTCCGAAACCTCACTCGAACTGGCAGCCAAAGGGGAATCGAAGACCGTTACCGTCGCTACTAATTTATCCTTTGACATCACCTGTTCGGAGTCATGGCTTCAGTACGCCATTTCTGATGACAGGAAGACGCTGACCATCACGGCCACTGCCAATCCCACCACTTCCGTCCGTACCGCTACGGTGTATCTCAATGGAACGTTAACCAAAACGGTTACGGTTATGCAGGAGGGTTCCGGACTGACCGTCTCTCAAACTACTCCTATTGTCGTAGGCAGGGAAGGTGGTCGGGTGAATATGCGCATCGAATCCGATGCCCCCTGGATAGCCTCTTACAGCAGTTATTCCTGGCTGAGTGTCACTCCCGAACAAGGCGATGCCGGCACCTCGGATATCGTGCTGGAGGTGTCGCCCAATGCCTCTGCCTCTGGCCGTACGGGCTATGTGCAGTTTATGATTGGTTCGTCCAGCGTGGTGCAGGTGAAGGTGGAGCAGGCGGGTATCTATCTGAATGTATCGCCTTCGGCTGTCAGTTTCGATGCGGATGCCTGCAGCCGCGACATTGAAGTAGGCTCTAATATGGAATGGAAGGTGCTGGCCAAACCGGATTGGGTCAGTGCATCTCCTGAGAACAGTAAGGGCGACGCCACCTTGACTCTCCGTGCAGCAGACAACAGCCTGACAGCCTCCCGTTCTGGAGTCGTTACCATCGGCATTGAGGGTCTTTCCATTCAGCAGGACATTACGGTCAGCCAGAAGGGACGTACCTTTGACAATCTGATAGCCTCCTTGCAGTTCGAAGCCAAGAGCGGCAGCCAGACCGTTACCGTCACGACCGACGGTTCCTGGACAGCCACGTCCAATCAGTCCTGGCTCACACTTTCTCCCGCTTCGGGCAAGGGTACGGCCACTGTTACTGCCACTGCATCAGAAAACACCACGGACCAGCCTCGGGAGGCGCTTGTCACCGTGAAGGTGGGAAATACGGAAAAGACCATCCTCGTTACCCAGGCAGCCCACTATCTGACGCTGGCGCCTACCCAGTTTAATGCCCTGCCCTCAACAGGCGGCTCCCATCAGCTAACCATTGCCTCGGATGACTCCTGGACGGCAAGTAAAAAGGCTGCATGGCTGTCGGTTAGTCCTTCGTCGGGAACAGGCACGATTGAGGTGACAGCTACTGCTGCCGACAATCCCTCTGTCAATGCTCGCAAGGACACGGTGGCAATCACCCCCTCTTACGCCATACCGGTCAGGGCAGTCATCCTGCAGGATGCACGCTATCTGAAGGTTGACACCCGTGACATCTACTTCTATTATCGGGGTGGTACTTCGGACCCCGTAACGGTGGATACCGATGGCAGCTATTCCGTCACGGCAAGCGACACATGGTTGACCATCCGGCAGAACGGCAAGACTTTCACCGTGACCGCCACAGAGAATACAACGGCCGACAAGCGTGAAGGCAAGGTTGTCGTCAGTCTTACGGGATTGGTAGCGGGTGAGTCCAAGACCATCGAGATTCCTGTTGTCCAGCGTGTCAAGAGTCAGGGACCCGGCAAGGATGGATTTTCGCCCGATGAAGACTGGAGCGTGGTGGGTGGCAGTTCTGCTTTCAAAGTGACGGTTACAGGCTATGATGATGACAGCGACTGGAACAAACTGATACGATAATAAATTAAAAAAACAACGATACAATGAAGAAGATCTTTTCATTTTTCACGGTTGCCCTTCTGATAGGGATGGCGGCAATGCTGGGCTCTTGCAGCCAGGAAGAAACAGGCAGCGAATCCGAACCCGAAACGGGTGGATGGCACAGTGCCAAAGTACGGTTGAACATTAACTGTTCGGGGTTTGAAATAAATGGTGACGGTACACGCGCTGCCTCGGATGCCTGGCAGGACGGCGATGTAGTGTATCTCTTGCTTTCCGACAAGGATGGCAACAAGGTGCAGGCTTACGTGCACTATGATGCCACCAAGCAGGAGTGGGGCGAGGTGATGTATGAGGGCTACAAGAGCTATCTCACATGCACTACGGAGCGCAAGGCAGAGGCTTACTTTATAGAGGGCGTGAACGACTTGCAGAAACAGACTTTCACCTTGTCGAGCGACAAGGCAGTCTATGCCTGCACCGAGGGTACTTTCGTCTATCCCGAGGATGGAGACATGACGGTCACGGTGTCGCTTGCTCCACTTACGGGACGCATCCGCTTTGAGGGTGCATCGGGCACTGAGGCCACGGTTGAAGGAGTGAAGACCTACTCTTCCTTCTCGCGCGCTACAGGCGAGTTTACCACTTCCACTGCCCATGTGCAGACAACAGTGGCTGCCAATGGTTCAACACCTTATATCTATTGTGTATTTGCAGATTCCCCCACACTGACCATCACCAGCGACAACACCTACCGAACAGTCTTCGACGCATCCTCCTCTGTACTCAAACCTGGCAAGAGCGGTTTCCTTACTTTGCCCACAAGCGAAGACCACCGCGGCTGGATGATCCTCCAAGGTGTTACTGGAATCACGCTCGACAAGACAAGTGTGTCTATTAAGCCCGGAAGTACAACCCAACTGACGGCTACTATATCACCTGATAATGCCTACGACAAGAGCGTCACTTGGAGTTCTTCAAATTCGGCTGTAGCCACTGTGGATAATAATGGTAAGGTGACTGCCGTGAAAGAAGGCACAGCTACTATTACGGTGCAGTCGGTATCTAATAGTAGTGTTAAGGCAACGTGTACCGTAAAGGTTATTAAAGAGACGCGCACCTTTACTGTAGGTGGCGTTACGTTTACGATGAAACTTGTGGAGGCAGGAACTTTCCAGATGGGTGGCACAGGAAATTACGAAGGAAAGCCTATACACAGCGTGACCATCAGCAAGGATTACTATATGGGTGAAACCGAGGTGACACAGGCACTGTGGAAGGCGGTGACGGGGTATTCTCCCACATCGGATGTCTATTATTCATGGTCGAGTACCTATGGTCTTGGCGATAACTATCCTGCTTATTACATCAGCTACGAGGATGTACAGTCGTTCATCACGAAGCTCAACGACCTGACAGGCGAGAACTTCCGTATGCCGACCGAGGCAGAATGGGAGTTTGCTGCCCGTGGCGGCAATAAGAGCAAGGGATATACTTATAGTGGTAGCAATATCATAGGTGATGTGGCGTGGTACAATGGTAACAGTAGCAGCAAGACACACGCTGTGAAGACTAAGGCTGCCAACGAACTGGGTATCTATGATATGAGTGGTAATGTTTGGGAGTGGTGCAGTGACTGGAAGGGTACTTATAGCAGCAGTGCTCAGACAGATCCTACAGGCCCTACCACTGGCACTAACCGTATGTTTCGTGGCGGTAGCTGGTACGACATAGCTGAGGGCTGTCGCTGTGCTAATCGCAGCTACGGCATCCCGTCCCTCCGGAGCCACAACCTCGGCGTCCGTCTGGCCTTATAGCGAGTTCTTTCCAAAAGGCAAAAAGCAAGAAAGTAAAGTTGTATTCAGTCAGACCTCGGCTGTGGCGTGCGGAGCCGCCACAAGCAGAGGGCGGACTGAATACAACGGAAATAGGGCGATACGGCTTGATGGCAGATGCGAATAAGCATGATTGGATACCCATACGCCAAACGAATCAATTCAAAATAAATAACCAAAGACATGACATTCAATATGAAACGATTATGGTTTCTGATGTTCCTGATGCAATTCACGGTCTGCTGGAACGGAATCAAGGCACAAGACCTCAAGTTCCGCGTGGCCGAATGCTATCTGGACCAACAGGACATGACAGCCCATGAGTTGGCAAAAGATGATGGCGATGGTGCCATCTATGCCATCATCAAAGTAAGTACAGACAACGAAGATGATGACCTGAGCCAGTTCCTGTTTGATTTCAATTACCTGAAGAGCAGCAAGGAGATGCGTGATGGCGAGCTTTGGGTGTTTGTCCAGCGCAATGCCAAAAATGTGACCATCCGTCGGGAGGGTTACAAGACCGTCAGATACTCCTTGCCGCAGACTGTCAAAGCGGGGAAAACCTATCGGATGGTGCTCAGCGTAGAGGCTCCCACACTGGTGCAGCGTGTCGTCCAGTTCAAGGTTACTCCGGCCAACGAAGGAGCCATCGTCAAGGTAAAGGCTGAGGGCTCCAATGACAGCTATCAGCTGTGGGGAACGGTGGATGCGCAAGGGTGTATCGACCGGCTGATGCCTACCGGTGTCTATCTCTATGAAGTGTCGGCAGACAGCTACCAGACAGCCCAGGGGAAACTGACACTGGAGAACGGTGCTGACAACCACGTGGAGCAGGTGACGCTGAAGCCCAACTTCGGTTATTTGGTCATTACAGATGATTATGGCATCAAAGGAGCCGAGGTTTATATCAACAACCGAAAGGTCGGTACGGTTCCTTACAAATCGGGACGCATGGAGTGCCGGAATGACTATCAGCTGATGATCAGCAACGGCGAACTCTTCAAAACCTTTGAGCGTACGTTTGAGATTCGTCTTGGCGAAACCACGACGTTGAGCCCCCGGTTGGAGTCGAACTTTGCCGAGACGACCATCCAGGTGGGCAACGATGCAGAGATTTTCATCAACGGAGTCAGCAAGGGCAAGAGTATATGGAAAGGCCCTCTGCGTGCCGGTGTGTATGATGTTGAATGCCGTTTACCCCATCATGTTTCTTCCAAAAAGCAGATCCTGGTGAAGTCGGGAGAGGCCGAGACCTTTGTCGTGGACAGTCCGCTTCCTATCGAAGGCTCTCTCTATGTCACGTCCACTCCTTCGGGAGCACAGATTTACTTGGACGGCAAGGATCTGGGACTGAAAACGCCCAAAAAGATTGACCATGTGTTGACGGGAGAACACCGTGTGAGCCTTGTGTTGGATAAATACCAGCAGGTGGAGCAGACCGTCCATGTCAAGCAGAAGGAGATTACGACAGTGGAAGCACGTTTGAGTCCTGCAGATGGCCAGAAACCCGGGAAGCCGTCCGCTCCCAAGACTCCATCCGCTAAGCAGGCGGCTACAACGTTTTATCTCCAACCCAGTTTCCTGCTGGGTTCCAACATGGGGGTAGGGCTTGCCGTCGGCACATTCCTCTCGCATTTCAATATAGAAGCCTATTGCTTGTGTGGCTTGGCCAAGGAAACCGTGTATTGGAATAATTCGTCAGATTCGTTGATTCCGATAGAAGAATCGTATCAGAACATTCAGATAGGAGCCAAGATAGGATGGGGCATCTCTGCCGGCTCCCGATTGCGTCTGACACCACAGGCAGGGGCAGGCTTGCTTGCTGTGAGGGCATCTGAATCTGAGGGTTATGCCATCAAGGGAAGTGTAGGGGTAAGAGCGGATTACCGCCTGTCCAAATCTTTCGCTTTGGTGGTTGCTCCTGAATATGGTTTGGCGTTATCCAAGTCCAATGTCTATGATGACTTGTCTGCCGTTTCTTCCAAGATCAAAGGATGGGCCAATGGTTTCAACTGCCTAATCGGTGTCCATTTCAGTTTTTAATCGTTTTAATGATAATCTCTATGAAAAGAAGAACATTTCTCTATATACTTCTCCTCGCCATGGGCTGCATAACCAGTCTCTCGGGATGTGACAACTATCCTCAGGATGACTCGGA
>JAEDMP010000026.1 GCA_016302965.1 Bacteroidaceae bacterium | reverse complement strand
AGGAAGGACGGAAGGTAGTCCCCGAAAAGGATTAGTTGCGCACAAGGGTAAAGGGGGTGGCGAGTTTCCCGCAGTTTCCACTGTTTTTCATTCGACGAAAAGTTGCGATTTGCCATCCTCAGGCTCAGTCGGATCCTTGCGGAGGTCGGGTAATAAGCAATATGAAGATTTCTTTCTTTGTTTTGGCGAGTTCTTGATACAGAACCGAGACGAAGTCGTCACTTTTGACCTAAATCAATAAAAAACTCTCTATGGTTTCACAGCCTGAAATGGAAACATCCCATAAGAATTTTTTTTCATAAATTTGCATCTCCAATTCGCAGAATACATTCCCCTATTTACTCATGATTTGGCTTGTCAGAAACACCGGAATGAAAGGCCAGCTCAGCAAGCTGGTGTTGCCCATCTTCATCGAGACGGCTCTCGTGATGATGCTGGGTGCCATTGATACCATCATGCTCAGCCAGCATTCCGACAATTCGGTGGCGGCTGTGGGCGTGGTCAACCAGTTGGTCAATCTGGCAGTCTTGGTGTTCCAGGTCATCAGCTTCGGCACCACGGTGCTCTGCTCCCAATATCTCGGAGCCGGACTGAAAGAGCGCATGGTGCAGGTCACAGCTGTGGCCATCGCCTTCAACGCCTGCAGCGGCCTGCTCATCAGCGCCGCTCTCTATTTGGGCAGTCCGATGCTGCTCTCGCTCATGGGGTTGCGCCCCGAACTGATGGGCGAAGGAATGTGCTACATGCGTATCGTCGGAGCCTTTGCTTTCTTTCAGGCCGTGTCACTGGCCATCTCTGCCTCATTGCGCAGTGCCGACAAGGCAATCTATCCGATGATGGTGACCGTGGTGGTCAATCTGCTCAACATCATGGGCAACTACATCCTCATCTTCGGCAAGATGGGAATGCCCGCACTGGGAGTTGAGGGAGCCGCCATCTCTACCAGTATCGCGCGCGGGGTGAGCATGCTCATCCTCATCGTGATTCTCTTCCGCATCCATATCCCGCATTTTCCCATGCGTCTGTTCCGCCCCTTCCCTTGGGGTGAGCTGAAGAATCTGCTGAAGATTGGCATGCCGGCTGCCGGTGAGGAAATCAGCTATAGCGGTTCGCAGGTGGTCATCACCTTCTTCATCAACATGCTGGGCAACGAGGCGCTGGCCACCCGCACCTATTGCTGGAACATGATATTCTTTGTCTATATCTTTTCCATCGCCATGGGGCAAGGGGGTGCCATCCTGATTGGTCACCTGGTGGGCGAGCGCAAGGTGCATACCGCCTATCTTCTAGGCTGTTACACACGGTGGCTGGCCATCCGAGTCTCAGTGGTGCTTTCGTTTCTGCTGGCCTGCGGGGGACGTTATGGATTGGAGTGGCTCACCGACAATCCCAATATTATCCGTCTCGGGTGCTTGATTCTATGGATAGACGTGTTGCTTGAGATAGGGCGTGCCATCAATATCTGGGCCACCCAAGCTTTGCGTGCCACAGGCGACGTGAACTATCAGTTCTATGTGGGCATTATTGTGCAGTGGACAGTCTCGGTTGGACTGAGCTATCTCTTGGGCATTCATTGGGGCTATGGACTACTGGGCATGTGGGTAAGCTTCATGCTCGACGAAAATATCCGCGGCCTCATCTTCATCTTCCGCTGGCGGTCGATGAAATGGGCCACCAAGAGTTTTGTGCGTTAGTGGGAAAGAACGCCTTGCCACTCCTTTTTCCGTTCCAGATTGCACCAAAAAGCGTAAGATTTCCGGATGAAACGATGCTATGAAAAACAACTTTTCGGCGACATTTTGCTATCTGCTGCATACCTTCAGTGCATGGGTACGGCGAGTCGCCGTACCTCCTAAAAAATGAGCATATCAAATTGGGCGCACTAAATAATGTATAATATCTCACCCTTTTACACTTCCACACAAATGTCAGATGGCCAAAAAGACACCTAAGAATGGGGCGAAAGCTATCATATCTTCCGCCACCAACCAATCGATACAAGGATGGTTATTGCGATATTCCTCACTGATGGTATCATCATGAATGGAACAAACCAAAAAGTCCTGGATTGCCAATCGGGATTCCTCATGAGAGAACGCATAAAAAGCTTCCCATGAGATGATCGCCTTGTCCTTGTCGTTGGACGAATCCCAAAACGGTTCACTGGCCATATAGATGAACGGATTGCGATAATCACAATTGAAGGGACTCCCTGCTGGCACTACTCTCTGCCAGACATCTTTGAAATGCTCCTTAAGTTCCTTGTCCAGAAGGATGACATTCGATGCAATATGTCCCGACCTTACCAATTCCATGACAGCCATAATCATCACAGCCTTGTGTGGCGCATAGCAGCCTTTGTATTTGTTTCGGTTCAAGTTGCTGGCTATCTCCAGGAAATAACGGCCGCACAACTCCACCTTCTTGCGGACAAGTGCAGCCTTTGTTGTTTCGTCTAACGAAGCATACACCTCTGTTTGCATAAAGGATGCGAGGTCGTTAATTTGGGGTTGTACGTGTAGCATATTGGTACAGGGGTTTACCGGGTATTTTATGAAGTTTACACCTAACACTTTGCTTCACAGGGTGATGACCTGCCCTTCGTTGGTCAGTTCGGTTGCGAGGAAGAGTTGGCGAGCCTCATCGAGCAGGAGACGCTCGTCCTCATAGCGCTGCGAATAGTGACCCAACAGGAGGCGACCAGCATGGGCCTCGGCTGCCACCTGGGCTGCCTGACGTGCTGTGGAGTGCATGTATTTCTCGGCCAGGGCAGCATTGTCTTCGGCATAGGTGCTCTCATGATAGAGCAGGTCGACACCCTCAATCAGTTCGTGCAGATAGGACGTATAACGGGTATCGCTGCAGTAGGCATAACTGCGGGGCTTTGAGGCAGGAGTGACCAGCAGATGGTTGGGAATGCGTTCGCCGTCGGGGGTGATGCCGTCGGCTCCGTTCTTGATGTTGCCCGCCTGACTGATGGAGATGCCATACATGTCGATGATGTCGCGGCGCAGATGGGGCAGTTTGGGTTTCTCGCGAAACAGATAGCCGCAACAGGGCATGCGATGCTCCAAGGGAATCGACCACACCTCCATGCTCCGGTCTTCGCACACGAGCCGGTGACGCGTGGTATCCACCTCATGCATCTCCAACGGATAGTCGATGCCGTGTCCGGAGAGTTCGAGCATGGGCTTCACCATCTGCCACAGGTTTTTGGGGCCATAGAGATGGAGCGGAGCCGTACGCCCCAGCATACCGAAAGAGGAAATCATCCCCGGAAGACCATAACAGTGGTCGCCATGCAGATGGGAGATGAAGATACGGGAAATCTTGGAGAAATGGATATGGGAACGGCGCAATTGCATCTGTGTGCCTTCACCGCAGTCTATCATGCTGCACTTGTCATGAATCTCCACAACTTGCGAGGAGGCATGATGACGCAGGGTGGGCAGAGCACTGCCACACCCGAGGATATGGATATTGAAATTCATGGCTGAGGGTTCACTGCTGTCTGACATACTCATAGAGGTCCTCGCCGTCTCTGATAACCAGAGAGTCGGCATCGAGTTTGACCATATCATAAAGGGTTGTTTCCTCTTCGTCTCCACCACCCTCTCTGACAAGCGAAATCTCGAGTTTCCCGTTGTGAATGCTCCACGATTTGTAGATGAGTGTGGTCTGGTCGATACCTTCAACCACTCCACCCTCCCGGATGCTCATGCCCACATAGGAGCTGCCATCCAACGGATTGAGCATCACCCAGTCGCCCATCAACGTGGTCTCGTTGATGACCAGTGAGGCCTCGGTACGCTGCTCATTGGCAAGCACGGCCACCCGGTCGCCCACTACATATCCGCCAAAAACCTGCATCAGTTCCTTGGCATTTGCCACACTCAGGTTGAGCGTGTCGCCACTGTCGGCTATCACCTGCAGCGTGTTCATGGCCGAAGCCTCTCCGCAGACACCGAAGATGGTATAGTTTCTGTTGATGCTGGTCTGGATGGAATCCCCTTCATCAAAGCTGGCCTGTGTCTTTTTGCCGCCACATGAAGCCATAGCCAGAATGGCCGCCATGCCCAAAGCAAAGAATAATGGTCTACACATATTATTATATATAAAGGAGTTTTTCTTTCGGGGGCTATTCATTGGACGTCTGCTCCAGACGCTTGGCCTCGTTCCAGAGTTCGTCCATCTCGCCGAGGGTCATATCCTTGAGGTTCTTGCCCATCTTGATACTGTGTTCCTCGATGTAGTTGAAGCGGTGGATGAACTTCAGGTTGGTGCGCTCCAGGGCATTGTCGGGGTTGAGGTGATAGAGGCGTGCCGCATTGATGACACTGAAGAGGAAGTCGCCCAACTCCGAAGTGGATGCCTCTCGGTCTTCGCGCTCCAGTTCAGCCTCCAGTTCGTCGAGTTCTTCCCTCACCTTCTTCCACACATCCTTGCGGTCGGTCCAGTCGAAGCCCACGTTTCGGGCTTTGTCCTGGATGCGGTAAGCCTTGATGAGGGCAGGCAGGGCAGCGGGCACCCCGGAGAGTACGCTCTTGTTGCCGTCTTTCTCGCGCAGTTTGATCTGCTCCCAGTTCTCTATCACCTGCTGGGCTGTCCGGGCATCACGGAAGCCGTCGTTGTCGGCCTCACCCTGCTCACCGTAGGGCAGCGGTTTTGGATGGGGAGCTCCCACCTGTGAGGGGTGGTAGACGTGGGGATGGCGGAAGATGAGTTTGTCGGCCAGTTGCTGGCAGACATCCGCCATGTCAAAATGTCCGCCCTCACGGCCAATCTTCGCATAGAAGCAGACGTGGAGCAACACGTCGCCCAGTTCCTTGCAGATATTCTTCTGGTCGTCATGGATGAGAGCCTCGCAGAGCTCATAGGTCTCCTCAATGGTATTAGGACGCAGCGACCCGTTGGTCTGCTTCTTGTCCCAGGGACAGCGTTCGCGCAGCATGTCGAGCACATCGAGCAGACGGCCGAACGCTTGCATCTCTTCTTCTCTTGTATGCATAGGGTTATGATTTGTAGAATAATGATGTAAAGGTAATAAACTTTCTGCGAACAAGCCCCATAATCGCCAAAAATTAGGATTTATTACCAATTCTTTTTGTCGTTTGAACTATTTATTGTACTTTTGCAAACGTATTTTTATACTATACCCATGTTCAAGAAGAAGAAAAACCGTTGGACCTGCATTCCCGGCGAGCCGCTGACCGAGATAGACAAGCAGGTGCTTTACTGGCAAAACAAAGGCAAGACTGTGCCCACGCGCAGTCTGATCAAGACACCCGAACAGATTGAGGGAATCCGCCGTAGTGGTGTAATCAACACCGCTGTGCTCGATGAGGTGGAGCGGCTGATTCATCCCGGCATGAACACCCTGGAGATAGACAAGATATGCCACGACTTCTGCGTGAGCCATGGTGCCATTCCCGCCTGCCTCAACTATGAGGGCTACCCCAAGAGTGTGTGCACGAGCATCAACGAAGTGGTCTGCCACGGCATCCCCAAGGAGGAGGATGTGCTTCAGGAGGGCGACATCGTGAACATCGATTTCACCACCATCCTCGACGGCTACTATGCCGACGCCTCACGCATGTTCATCATCGGCGGCAAAACCACCCCCGAGAAGGAACAGTTGGTGCGCGTTGCCAAGGAGTGCCTGGAGATAGGTATGGAGGCCGCCAAGCCCTACTCGTTTGTGGGCGATATCGGCAATGCCATCGAGAAACACGCCAAGAAATACCACTATGGAGTGGTGAGGGCACTCTGCGGCCATGGAGTGGGACTGAAGTTCCACGAAGACCCCGAGGTGCTCCACTACGGCAAGAAGGGTACGGGCATGCTGCTCGTGCCAGGCATGGTGTTCACCATTGAGCCCATGATCAACATGGGAACCTACCAGGTGTTCATCGACTCGGAGGATCCCTTCGGATGGGAGGTCATTACGGGCGACGAACTGCCCAGCGCCCAGTGGGAGCACACCCTGCTCATGACCGAACATGGTGTGGAGATACTGACTCACTAAACCCAACCGGACCGCATACCGACAGAAAGAACTCAAACCAATGAAAGACGAAAAGAAAGAGATTTATATCCTGGGCATCGAGAGCAGTTGTGACGACACCTCGGCAGCTGTGCTACGCAACGGCATCCTGCTGAGCAACGTCACTGCCAGCCAGGCGGTGCACGAGGCCTATGGGGGCGTGGTTCCCGAACTGGCATCGCGAGCCCATCAGCAGAATATTGTGCCCGTGGTTGACCAGGCCATCAAAAGGGCCGGCATCACCAAGGAGCAGCTCTCGGCCGTGGCGTTCACTCGCGGGCCGGGTCTGATGGGTTCGCTGCTCGTGGGAGTGAGCTTTGCCAAAGGTTTTGCACGCTCCCTGCAGATACCCCTCATTGATGTGAACCATCTGCAGGGCCACGTCATGGCCCATTTTATCAAAGAGAGCGAAGACGACAGGTCGGCTCCTCCCCTCCCCTTCCTCTGCCTGTTAGTGAGCGGAGGCAACTCGCAGATTGTGAAGATTGAGGCCTACAACCGTATGACTGTGCTGGGACAGACCATCGACGATGCCGCCGGCGAGGCCATCGACAAATGCTCCAAGGTGATGGGGCTGGGCTATCCGGGAGGTCCCATCATCGACCGCCTCGCCCGTCAGGGCAACCCGCACGCCTACCAGTTTGCCGAGCCGCAGATTCCCGGTCTTGACTACAGTTTCAGCGGACTGAAGACCTCGTTCCTCTACTCGCTGCGCGACTGGGTGGCCGAAGACCCAGACTTCATCGAGAAGCACAAGGAGGACATCGCTGCCAGCCTGGAGTTCACCATCGTGGATATCCTCATGAAGAAACTGCGCAAGGCAGTGAAACAGACAGGCATCAAGCATGTGGCTGTAGCCGGCGGTGTGAGTGCCAACAACGGACTGCGCAATGCCTTCAGAGAACATGCCGAGAAATACGGCTGGACCATCTATATCCCCAAGTTCAGCTACACCACCGACAATGCCGCCATGATTGGCATCACAGGCTACTACAAGTATCTTGACGGCGAGTTCTGCAACATCGATATCCCTGCCTTCTCGAAGGTGACTTTCGAATAGCCCACAGTCAATATCAAATATTTTATCAATCACATAATCATCAACATCAAGAACGATTTGAACCATGGATTTTGAAAACAAGATAATAAGCAGAGAAGTGAGCCAACTGCTCTGGGAAATGGAAAAGACCGTAGGAACAGCCGAGAGTTGCACCGGCGGACGCATCGCTGAAGCCATCATCTCCGTGCCCGGCTCATCCAAGTATTTCAAGGGGGGCATCGTCTGCTATGTAGACGAAATCAAGGAACGCCTGCTGGGCGTTGACCCCCAACTGCTTGCCGACCAGGGAGCCGTTTGTGAGGAGGTGGCCGTGAGCCTGGTCAAGGGAGCCTGCGCCACCCTCAACACCGACTATGCGCTGGCCTCAACCGGATTTGCCGGTCCCACAGGCGGCGACCATGGCATTCCCGTGGGCACTATCTGGATAGCCTGCGGTTCCAAGGACCGTGTGATGACCGCCAAACTGGAGGAAGATTTTGGTCGCGACATCAACCTCTCTATAGCCACCAGCAAGGTGATGCAAATGTTTCTCGAGTACCTGAATGAGGAATATGAGCAGACAAAAGATGAAAATAATTCTTAAATCGTTGATTTTTAGGAAAAATATTTTGCATTTCCAAAAAAAATGCTTACCTTTGCACCCTGTTTGGAGTAAGTTACAAAATTGAAAACAAAAATTTAGATACGCAATGTCGAAGATTTGTCAGATTACAGGAAAGAAGGCACAGTTGGGCAACAACGTGTCTCACTCAAAGCACCGCACAAAGCGCAGCTTTGACGTGAACCTGTTCAGCAAGAAGTTCTTCTATGTAGAGGAGGATTGCTGGATTAGCTTGAAGATCAGCGCCGCTGGTCTGCGATTGATTAACAAGGTAGGCCTTGACGCTGCCCTGAAGCATGCTGTTGCCAAGGGTTACTGCGACTGGAAGGACATTAAAGTTATAGGAGATTAAAAGTCATGGCAAAGAAAGCTAAAGGCAATAGAGTTCAGGTTATTCTTGAGTGCACTGAGATGAAGAACAGTGGCATGCCCGGCACCAGCCGCTATGTTACCACCAAGAACCGCAAGAACACCCCCGAAAGAATGGAATTGATGAAGTACAACCCCATCTTGAAGAAGATGACACTTCACAAGGAAATCAAATAATAACCTTTTAAACGAACGTTTAGAATATGGCAAAGAAAGTTGTGGCCACCCTCCGCGATGGTTCTAAGGACGGGCGCGCCTACTCAAAGGTTATCAAGATGGTCAAGAGCCCCAAGACGGGTGCTTACGTCTTTGATGAGCAGATGGTTCCTAACGAGGCTGTTAAGGACTTCTTCAAGAACTAATACGAATCATTTACACATATCACAAAGAGGGATTCATCGCAGGATGGGTTCCTCTTTTTCTGCTTACACCTGCCTATACAGATGGTCTTTTCCAAACCACAGCGGGAAATGCCGCCATCAATATTAAAAAACTTGAAAATAATCCGATTATTACAAATATAATTTGTAACTTTGTAGGCAACGATTGAATAATCCAAAAAAAACAAGCAAATGAAAGACATCCTGCATATATGTGTGGTGACCGGCGCACGCCCCAACTTCATCAAAGTGGCACCGCTCGTATGGGCTGTGGAAAACAACCCCGGACAATTTTCCAATATCAAGCTGCAACTGGTGTATACTGGCAGCCAGGACGACATGGACGTGGAACCGACTCTGCTCAGCGACCTCGCCATCCCCCAGGATGAAGTGGTCTTTCTCGGCATTGTCTCTAATCGCATCAATGAACTGACCGGACTTGTCATGAATGCCTTTGACCGCTATCTCGACCAGCACCCGACGGATGCAGTCGTGGTTGTGGACGACCTTGCATCGACCATGGCCGCCGCCATCGTCACCAAAAAGAGAGGCCTCACCCTGGCTCACCTCGTTGCAGGTACGCGATCCTTCAACATCAACATGCCGAAGGAAATCAACCGGCTCGTCATCGATGGCCTGAGCGACCTGCTGTTTACGGCAGGCGACGGTGGCAACTGCATCGCCTCACGAGAAGGAGCAGACCCCTCCAAAGTGTTCATCGTGGGCAATGTGCTCATCGACACGCTGCGCCACCATCTCGGCAAGATGGAGAAACCCGAACTGCTCGACCGCCTGCAACTGAAGGAGGAAGGATATCTCGCCTTCACCCTCAACCGGAAAGCCCTGATTGCCGACAAAACCAAACTGGGGGCTCTGCTGGAGTCTCTTTTAGAGGCCTCGGCTGCCATACCCATCGTAGCCATCCTGCGCAAGGAAGCCATGGAGGCCGTGGCGGCACTCCTGCCTGCCTGCCATCCCCACTTCCATCTGGAAGAGCCTTTGGGCTACCGCCAATTCCTCTATCTCACCACCCATGCCCAAGGCATCATCACCGACTCGGGCAATGTGGCCGAAGAGGCTACCTTCAACCATGTACCCTGCATCACCCTCAACAGCTATACCGAGCATATCGAGACCGTGAAAGAGGGAACCAACGTACTGGTGGGCGAAGACCCGCAGCAGTTGAAGGAAGCCCTGCAACAACTGGCTCAAGGCACATGGAAAGAGGGACATCTGCCCGACAGATGGGACGGAAGGTCGGCTGAACGCATCCTCCGCATCCTGTCTGAGGAAATCCAAAAACGCCACTAAACAGGAAAACCGATTCATCCTAATACACTTACAATACTAACGTAATACACTATGCTTAAACAACTATTATTCACGTTCATGCTGACAGCCTCCACTGGTGTCATGGCAGCCGACACGAAGCCCGCTTGGCTCGACCCGGCCGTCAACCAGGTGAACCTGGAGCCTCGTCACGCCTCATTCTTCGGCTATGAGAACGCCGAAAAGGCCAACGCCGCCAACAAGTATCAGTCATCACGCTATCTCTCGATGGAGGGCAAATGGAAATTCAACTTCGTGAAGAACTACTTCGACCGTCCTGTAGGTTTCGAAAAGCCCAGCTTTGATGACTCCAAATGGGATTTGTTCAATGTGCCCGGTCTCTTCGAAATCAACGGCTACGGTGACCGCATCTACCGCAATGTCGGCTATTCCTGGAGCACTACCTTCGAGAGCAATCCCCCCTATATTGGAGAACGCGACAACTACACAGGCTCTTATCGCCGCACCTTTACCCTGCCCGAATCATGGAATGGTGAGGAGGTGATTTTCCACGTGGGTTCAGCCACCAGCAACCTCACACTCTGGGTGAACGGCAAATATGTGGGCTACAGCGAAGACGCCAAGGTGGCTGCCGAATTCAACATCACCAAATATCTGAAGAAAGGTTCCAACCTCATCGCCATGCAGGTGATGCGCTGGTGTGACGGCTCTTATCTGGAGGACCAGGATTTCTGGCGCTTCACGGGTATCGCCCGCGAGGTGTATCTCTACAGCCGCCCCAAGACCCACTTCGCTGACATCCGCCTCAATGCCGACCTGACCGACAACTACAGCAAGGGACAGCTCCACTACGACCTCTCGCTGACGAGCGGCAAAGGAGCCACCGTTGAACTGGAACTGAAAGACGCCAAGGGCAAGACTGTGGCCACCGCCAGCGGACTCAAGGGTGTCATCGATGCCGGCAAGGTGAACGCATGGACAGCAGAGACTCCCTATCTCTACACCGTCTGCGCCACGCTGAAGAAAGGCAATGAGGTGCTGCAGGTGGTGCCCGTGAAGGTGGGCTTCCGCCATGTGGAAATCAAGAACGCCCAACTGCTCGTCAACGGTAAGGCCGTACTCATCAAGGGTGCCGACCGCCACGAGTTGGATCCCGACAGCGGCTATGTGGTGAGCGTTGAACGCATGATTGAGGACATCAAAATCATGAAGCAGCTCAACATCAATGCCGTGCGCACCTGCCATTATCCCGACGACCCCCGCTGGTATGAGCTCTGCGACCAGTATGGTCTCTACGTGACTGCCGAGGCCAATATCGAGAGCCACGGTATGGGTTATGGAGAGAAGACCCTGGCCAAGAACCCCGCCTTTGAGCTCGCCCATCTGGAGCGCAACCAGGCCAACGTGAAGTCGTTTATCAACCATCCCTCCATCATCGTCTGGAGTTTGGGCAACGAGGCTGGCTACGGCATCAACTTCGAGAAGGCTTACGACTGGGTGAAGGCTTACGATACCACGCGCCCCGTGCAGTATGAGCAGGCCGGACAGAACGGCAAAACCGATATCTTCTGTCCGATGTACTATGACTACGGCAACTGCGAACGCTATGCACAGAACGACAACCAGCGCCCCCTCATCCAATGCGAGTATGCCCATGCTATGGGTAACTCGATGGGTGGATTCAAGGAATACTGGGACATGATACGCAAATATCCCAAATACCAGGGCGGCTATATCTGGGACTTCGTTGACCAGGGGCTGCGCGACAAGAGCCCCATCACCGGCAAACAGATTTTCACCTACGGCGGTGACTACGGACGCTATCCTGCCAGCGACTACAACTTCAACTGCAACGGTATCATCGCCCCCGACCGCAGTCTGAATCCCCATGCCTATGAGGTGCAGTACTACTACCAAAACGCATGGGTTGAAGACAACGGCATCCGTGAGGGCCGCATTGAGGTATACAACGAGAACTTCTTCAAGACCCTCGACAATCTGGAACTCGTGTGCAAGGTAGTGGCTCTCGACGCCAACTATGAAACAGCCGTGACCTCAGGTCTTGACATCCGCGGCATCCAGCCCGGACAGCGCCGCACTATCCAGTCCAACGAACTGAAAGAAACTATCGCCAAGACCATCAGCCTCTATCCCAACCGCGAGATTGTGGTGAACTTCTACTTCCGCACCCGTCAGGCTGAGCCCCTCGTGGCCAAGCATCAGGTGATGGCCAAGCGCCAACTCACCGTGCAGCCCTTCACCTATCCTTCGGTTGAATCATTGCTCGCCAAAACAGTTCCCACCCCCACCGCCAAGAAGGGCAAGAAAGCCAAGAAGACCATAGTGGCCCAGGAGAACAAGGTGGAAGTGGTACAGACCGTTGCCTACATCAGCCTTGAGGCCGCCGGCACCAAGGTGACCGTGGGCAAATACAGCGGACTGGTGGACTATCTCGACATCAACGGTGAACCCATGCTGAAAGACCGCACCTCCATCACACCTGAGTTCTGGCGTGCCGCTACCGACAACGACTATGGTGCCGGACTGCAGAAGAAATTCGATGTATGGCGCAATCCCGAGATGAAGCTCCAGGACGTGAGCCTCACCGAAGCTGGCAACGGCCAGAAGGTGACCGCCACCTTTGACATGCCCAGCGTGAAAGCCAAACTCATCATGAGCTACACCTTGACAGAGAAAGGCCAGCTCATCATCAACCAGAAGATGGAGACAACCAAGGATGCCAAGGTGGCCGACCTCTTGCGCTATGGCGTGCAGATGCAGATGCCCCGCCAGTATGACCGCATCAACTACTATGGCCGTGGCCCCATCGAAAACTATGTTGACCGCAAGGCCAGCGAGTTCCTCGGCACCTACGAGAACAGTGTAGCCAAGGAGTTCTTCGGCTATATCCGTCCGCAGGAGAACGGCAACCACACCGATGTACGCCGCTTCACCGTGCTCGACTCCAAGCGCAAGACGGGTCTGAACATCCTCGCCACGGGCGACATGGAGTGCAGCGCCCTGAACTATCTGACCGAAGACCTGGATGACGGTCCCGTGAAAGACAAGGCCTGGGGACGCCACAGCGGCGACCTGCAGGAGCGTCCTCTCACCCAGGTTCACATCCAGCAGCGACAGTTTGGTCTGGGTTGTGTGAACAGCTGGGGGGCATGGCCCTGCAAGGAGTATCGCATGCCTTACGGCGACCGCGATTTCACCTTTATCATCACTCCAGTAGAATAAATTCTTTTCCATTCAACGTATGAGGGTGTGTCGATAAGATACACCCTCTCGTTGAATCCATAGAGTCGGCTTCCCGAGCCAAACTCACCAAACCTCACAAAACATCACACAATGATCCAAAAACTAACCGTATTCTCCTTTGCCTTAGCCATGAGCGCAAACTGCATGGCACAGGCCAATGGGGGCATCTCTACACAGATGCTCCAATCTATCCAGAAGAACCAGAGCATGTCGAGAACAGAGCGCGCCCTGGCCAATGCCATCGCTGCCAACAGCATCGACAACCTGGCCAAAAACCACGCCAATGCATCGGAACTGGACACCCACTTCAGCATCGAGACTCCCAGCCAGTCCATCACCGACCAGAAGAGCAGCGGACGCTGCTGGATGTTCAGCGGCATGAATGTACTGCGTGCCAACTTTGCCAAACAGACCGACTCGCTCACCGTTGATTTCTCACAGGCTTACCTCTTCTTCTACGACCAGCTGGAGAAAGCCAACCTCTTCCTGCAGGGAGTCATCGACTGTGCCGACAAACCGCTTGATGACCAGCGTGTGCAGTTCTTCTTCAAAAATCCCCTGAACGATGGCGGCACCTTCTGTGGTGTGGCCGACCTGGCCGACAAGTACGGACTGGTGCCCAAGAGCGTCATGCCCGAATCCTACTCGAGCGACAACACCGCCCGCATGTCGCGCCTCATCTCCTCGAAACTGAGAGAGCAGGGACTGCAACTGCGCAAGATGGTGGCCGACAAGAAGAAAGCCAGCACTATCCAGGAAGAAAAGACCCGTATGCTGGGCCTGATCTACAAGATGCTGGCCATGACCATTGGCGAACCTCCCTCAGAGTTCACCTACACCTTCCGTACCAAAAACGGAAAGGCGACCGGTGAAGCCCGCCGCTTCACCCCCAAGAGTTTCTTCCAGGAGGTAGTGGGCGAACCCCTCAACGGCAGCTTCATCATGGTGATGAACGACCCACGCCGTCCCTATCACAAGACCTACGAGGTGGAGTATGACCGCCACACCTATGACGGCCACAACTGGAAATACCTCAACCTGCCCATGGATGAGATAGAACAACTCGCCATCGCCTCACTCAAAGACGGCCGAAAACTCTACAGCTCCTACGATGTGGGGAAGATGCTCGACCGCCAACGCGGCTACGGTGATACCGAAAACTTCGACTACGGAGCCCTCTTCGGAACCACCTTCGAGATGGACAAGGCCCAGCGCATCAGCACCTTTGAGAGCGGTTCCACCCATGCCATGACACTCACCGCCGTCGACCTTGATGCCCAAGGCCATGCCAAGAAATGGAAGGTGGAGAACAGTTGGGGCAGCAGTTGGGGCCAACAGGGATGCATGATCATGAGCGACCGCTGGTTCCGCGAATACATGTTCCGTCTAGTGGTCAACAAGAAATATGTACCAGCCGAGCTCCTGCGCATGAGCGAGCAGAAGCCTGTGATGGTGATGCCCGAAGACCCGCTCTTCCAGGATGACCAGGACCTTTGATCCACCGGCTTTTGCAAAGAGAAGAAACAAAAAAACAAAAGGAAAAAAACATTTACTAACCAATAACCGAGAAAACAAACCATATGGGATTCTTATCCGCACTATTCGGAGGCAAGACTGAAACTCCGGAAGAAAAACAGAAACAGAACGAGGAAAAATCGTTCAACATCTTCAAATACGACGGTGTCAAGGCATCGAAGATGGGACAGTTCGACTATGCCATACGCTGCTTCAACGAGGCACTGAAGATACATGACGACCTGGAGACACGCGATTACCTCTCGCAGGCCTATCTGCGCACCGGCCACTTCGACGAGGCTCTCGAACAGATGGAGCATCTCGTTGCCGCCGAGCCCCGCAACGTGGCCTTGCTGTTGCAGAAAGCCCACGTCTATCACCTGCAGGAGAACTACCAGGCGATGCATGAAATCTGCGACAAGGCAATGGCCATCGACCCCACCCATGCCTTTGCCTGCTATGCCGACGCACAAGCCCAACTGGGTCTCCGCAATCCGATACTCGCCGTGGCACGGCTCACCCAGGCCCTGAGCCTGAACCCGAACATGGGCAGCGCCATGTTGCTGCGCAGCATCACGCTGCTACAGATGGGCGATGTGGATGGAGCCATGAAGGATGCCGACCATCTGCTGGCTGCCAACCCCGGCAACGAAGACGTAATGATGCTCAAGGCAAGAGCCGAATACCGGGCCGGACATCCCGATGCCGCTATCCAGATGTATGGCATGGTGATTGAGGCCAATCCCTTCCATGCCGAGGCTTACCGCGAGCGCGGTCAGGTGAAGTATGAACAGGGCGATGCCGCCGGAGCCCAGGAGGATATGAAGAAAGTGTTGGAGATCAATCCCGAGTCGCTGGCCCACGTGAGTGGCGATTTTTCGGCTGAAGGAATCGAAAACAAGGTGAAACAAGCCTACAGTTTTATCAATCCGTTGGGAATTTAACAAAAAAAGTAGCATTTTATTTGTATAATCCAAAGAATTGTTTTACTTTTGCAGCGTAAACGAATAAAAATCGAGAGCATGAACGCAACATACGCATACTTTTACAGCTTTTACTTTTACTTTACAGGGAACTGTGGAGCGGGAAGTTGCGTGTAAGTTCAACTTAAGATAACGATGATTTCTATCTCTAAGCAAGATAAACATCACAACAAAATCCCGCTTCAATCCATCTGAGGCGGGATTTTTGATACAAAACAGGAAAGAAGAAACAATAACCAAGAAGCATAACGCATGAAGAGAATAGCCATACAAGGTCTGCTGGGATCGTTTCACGACATCGCTGCCCACGAGCATTTCGAGGGCGAGCAGGTGCAACTCATCTGCTGCGCCACCTTCGAAGAGGTGTTTGAGAACATCAAGCGCGACCCCACCGTCATCGGAATGACCGCCATCGAGAACACCATTGCAGGCAGTCTGCTCCACAACTACGAGCTGCTGCGCGACTCGGGCACCACCGTTGTAGGAGAACATAAACTGCACATCTCCCACTGCATCTGCTGTCTGCCCGATGACGACTGGACCAGCATTCAGGAAGTGCATTCCCATCCCGTAGCCCTGATGCAGTGCCGCGGATTCCTGGCCAACCATCCCACCATGAAAGCAGTGGAATGTGAAGACACGGCTGGTTCGGCCAAGTTCATTGCCGAAAACAACTGCAAGGGATGGGCTGCCATCTGCAGCGCCTCGGCAGCCGAGATGTACGGACTGAAGGTGCTGGAAAACCATATCGAGGACAACAAACACAACTTCACCCGCTTCCTCGTGGTTTGCAACCCGCAGAAAGCCGATTTCCTGCGCCCATTGGAGAAAACTGACAAGTCAAGCCTCGTCTTTGCCTTGCCCCACGAGGAAGGATCGCTCTCACAGGTACTGAGCATTCTCTCATTCTATAAAATCAACCTCACCAAGATTCAGTCGCTGCCCGTCATCGGCCACGAGTGGGAGTATCTGTTCTATGTTGACGTGACCTACGACAACCTCACCCGCTACCGTCAGAGCATCGATGCCATCGCTCCCCTCACCCGCGAACTGAAGATACTGGGCGAATACGAGAGTTTCTGACTCTCAACTCCCCCATCAACATTCCCAAACCAATCAGCAACCCATCAATATCCATGACCATGAACAATCCAATCCAACCAGCTGACCGCCTGCAGGAAGTCAGCGAATACTATTTCAGCCGCAAACTCAAGGAAGTGGCACAACTCAATGCCGAGGGCAAAGACATCATCAGTCTCGCTATCGGTAGTCCCGACATGCCCCCATCCGAGAAGACCGTCGAGAAACTCTGCGAAGTGGCCCACGATGCCAATGCCCACGGTTACCAACCCACCATGGGTACGCCCGAACTGCGTGAGGCGATGGCCGACTTCTACCAGCGGTGGTATGGCGTGCCCCTCGACCCGAAGACAGAGATTCAGCCCCTTATCGGTTCGAAGGAGGGTATCCTGCATGTGACGCTCGCCTTTGTCAACCCTGGCGACGAGGTGCTGGTGCCCAATCCGGGCTATCCCACCTATACCTCACTGAGCAAGATACTGGGTGCCAAGGTGGTGAACTACAACCTGCGCGAAGATAACGGCTGGCAACCCGATTTCGAGGAGCTGGAACGCATGGATCTGAGCCGCGTAAAACTGATGTGGACCAACTATCCTAACATGCCCACCGGCGGCAATGCACGCCGCGAGACTTATGAGCGCTTGGTGGCCTTCGCCCAGAAACATCAGATTGTCGTGGTGAACGACAATCCTTACTCCTTCATCCTCAACCGCCATCCCCAGTCGCTGCTCCAAGTGCCCGGTGCCAAAGACTGCTGCATCGAGTTCAACTCCATGTCGAAAAGCCACAACATGCCAGGCTGGCGTGTGGGTATGTGTGCTTCCAATCCCACTTTCATCAGCTGGATTCTGAAAATCAAGAGCAACATCGACAGCGGCACCTTCCGCGGCATGCAACTGGCAGCCGCCGAGGCACTCCGCAACAGTGCCGAATGGCATGAACAGGCCAATATACAGACCTACAGCCACCGCCGTGCTGTGGCCGAAGAAATCATGACCACACTGGGCTGCAGCTATGACAAGGAACAAGTAGGCATGTTTCTCTGGGGACGTATACCCGAAAGCTACGCCAACTGCGAAGAGCTCACAGAACGGGTGCTCCATGAGGCGCGGGTGTTCATCACTCCCGGCTTCATTTTCGGCAGCAACGGCAACCGCTATATCCGCATCTCGCTCTGCGCCAAAGAGGAGAAAATCAAGCAGGCTCTCGACCGTATCAAGGCCATTATTCAATAATCAGCTTCTCCAGATACAGGCCGTGGCTGCAATCTGACAGATTACCCAATCGACAAATCATCATCGACCAATATTCATGCAATAACAAAAAATCAAACGATATGGAACTCGAATTAGAAAAACTGGTGCTCCCCTCCAACTCTGAGCGCCCCGTAGTGATAGCCGGTCCCTGCTCTGCCGAGACCGAAGAACAAGTGATGACCACCGCCACCGAACTGGCCTCGAAAGGTTGCCGCATCTTCCGTGCCGGTGTTTGGAAGCCCCGCACCAAACCTGGAGGTTTCGAAGGCAACGGCGAGACCGCTCTGCCCTGGATGAAACAGGTGAAGGAAGAGACGGGCATGCTCGTAGCCACCGAGGTGGCCACCCCAGAGCACGTGGAACTGGCGCTGAAATATGGTGTCGATGTGCTGTGGGTAGGAGCTCGCACCACCGCCAACCCCTTCGCCATGCAGGCACTGGCCGACTCGCTCAAGGGGGTAGATGTCCCCGTGCTGGTGAAGAATCCCGTCAACCCCGACCTTGAGCTATGGATAGGTGCCATGGAGCGCATCAACCAGGCCGGTGTGAAGCGTATGGGTGCCATTCACCGTGGTTTCTCGAGCTATGACAAGAAGATTTATCGCAACCTCCCCATGTGGCAGATTCCCATCGAGCTGCACCGCCGCATACCCGAACTGCCCATCTTCTGCGACCCCAGTCACATCGGCGGTCGCCGTGAACTGGTGGCTCCGCTCTGCCAGCAGGCGATGGACCTTGGCTTTGAGGGACTGATTGTCGAGAGCCACTGCGACCCAGACAAGGCTTGGAGTGACGCCAAACAGCAAGTTACTCCCGATGTACTCGACTATATCCTGAGCCTGCTCGTTGTGCGCGACGAGACCGTGACCACCGAGGGCATCACCCAGCTGCGCCATCAGATTGACGAACTGGACAACCAGCTGATGGAGCTGCTGGCCAAACGTATGCGTGTATGCCGCGAGATTGGCCAGTACAAGAAGGAACACAACATGACTGTGCTGCAGGCTGCCCGCTACAACGAGATTCTCGAGAAGCGAGGAGCCCAGGGAGCCCTCTGCGGTATGGATGCCGACTTTGTGGCAAAGGTGTTTGAGGGCATCCACCAGGAGTCGGTTCGCCAGCAGATTGAAATCATCAACCAGTAATCTCTCCGCCAGCTATGAAGATATTAGTCATGGGCGCAGGAAAGATGGGGAGTTTCTTTCTCGACCTACTCAGTTTCGACCACGAGACGGCCGTCTATGAGAAAGACCCGAAACGCATGCGCTTCACCTATAACTGCCAACGCCTCACCTCGCTCGACGAGGTGAAGGCGTTCGCCCCAGAACTCGTCATCAATGCCGTGACGGTGAAGTTCACCATCCCAGCCTTCAAGGAGGTGCTTCCCTATCTGCCGGCCGACTGCATCATCAGCGACATTTCCTCGGTGAAGACCCACCTCAAGGAGTTCTATCAGGAGAGCGGCCACCGCTACGTGTCGACCCACCCGATGTTCGGCCCCACGTTTGCCAACCTGCAGCAGCTCTCTGAGGAGAATGCCATCATCATCAACGAGGGCGACTACATGGGGCGCATCTTCTTCAAGGACCTCTACAACCGTTTGGGACTGAACATCTATGAATACAGCTTTGAGGAGCATGACAAGACAGTGGCCTACTCTCTGAGTATCCCCTTCGTGTCCACCTTTGTCTTCGCTGCCGTAATGAAACACCAGGATGCCCCAGGCACCACCTTCAAACGCCATCTGAAGATAGCCAAGGGCGTACTCAACGAGGACGACTATCTGCTGCAGGAGATTCTCTTCAACCCCTATACGAGCAGTCAGGTAGAACAGATTCGTGAACAGCTGAAAGAGCTGCTTGACATCATTGACCACAAGGATGCCAATGGCATGAAACAGTATCTCACCAAGATTCGCGACAATGTGCGCCAGGACATCGAACGACTCAAGTAATCTCGCGGCCCATCTCGTGGCCTTTCTCACGATAGCCGTCTGGGGCACAACCTTTGTGTGGACGAAGCTGCTGCTGATGCAGGGGCTCTCGCCTGCACATATTTTTACGTTGCGTTTCCTCATCGCCTATCTGTTGCTGCTGGCTTTCAGTTTCGTGAAGCGCCAGCAGTTGCCCCCATTCCGATGGCAGGACGAGTTGGTCATGGCAGGTCTGGGATTGACGGGCGGTTCTCTCTATTTTCTCACCGAAAATGCCGCCATGCTCTTCACCACCGCCACCAACACCTCGCTCATCGTCTGCGCCTGTCCGTTGTTTGCCATGCTCCTCATCTCGCTCTGCTATCCGCAGTCGGAGCATTTCAGCCGTCGCGCTTTGGGTGGTTCGTTGCTGGCCTTCGTGGGCATGGCAGTGGTAGTACTCAATGGCCATTTCGTGCTCCATCTCTCCCCCTTGGGCGACCTGCTGGCCTTTGCAGCCTGTCTGTGCTGGGCGGTCTATTCGCTGCTGATGAAGCGTGTGGGCGGCCATTTCCCTACCCTTTACATCACGCGCAAAGTGTTTTTCTACGGATTGGTCACCATCCTTCCCTACTATCTTCTGATTCCGGAATTACCCTCGATGGAGGTGCTGTTACGTCCGTCGGTGTGGGGCAATCTGCTGTTTTTGGGCTGTGTGGCGTCGATGGTCTGTTATCTCACGTGGAACTGGTGTATGGTGAAACTGGGTGCCGTGGCCGCCACCAACTGGGTCTACTTCAACCCCATCTCCACCATCATCTTCGCCTGGCTCGTACTGGACGAGCACATAACCTCCTATTTCCTGATCGGAACCGCCTGCATCCTCAGCGGCATCTACCTCTGTTCAAAGAAATAATCCTCCCCTGCTATACGCAAAAAGAGCGCCTCGAAAGGGACGCTCTTTTTGCGTATCTATCAGGATTGGAATCCTTGTCATTTGATTTTCGGTTTCAACTCATCGGGCGACTCCTTGGTGTACATATTCACCGCAGGAGCCTCTTCCTCGAAGAGTTGGGTAATGATTGAGGGGGCCAGCTTCATCATCGGCTGGAAGCGGTCGCTCTCCATATAGCTGAGAATGGCCTGACGCATCTGCCGTGCCACCACTCGCTCGTCGAGCCGACTACTGATATCCATGGTGGTCATGAGCAGTTTGCCTCCGTTCACCTTAGCCTCAACAATCATACCCAATTTGCGGCTGACATGCCAGGTGTCGATAGGTTGAACAGGCGACTGGTAATCATCGGGGAAGGCAGCAAGATTCATCACCTGTGCCCTGTTGAGCAGTTCCCACCACTGCAGGTTGGCCCAGTCGTCGGTCACGAAGCGGTCGAACAGCGGATGGTCCTTGTCGATGACGGCACCCGTGGTGTGGGGCGGACGCATCTTGAACCAGCTGGTGTTCCAGAAAACGGGCAGATAGGTCTGCTTCACATCACTGCCATATCGCACCTTTCCTGCCGCCTCGATGAGCACCTTGCCGCCCCTGGCCAAAACAGACAGAGTGCGTTCATCGAGGGTATCGGTGAGATAGATATCCTTGGCCTCAGGCATGGAAATCTGTTTGGGATAGACCCACAGTTCCCAGCTGTTCGTTGCCTCTACCGAGTCGGCCGATTCCAATTCGGCCTTCAGGGTGAAATGGGTCGGTTGCTTCACATCGGCAAACGAGTAGCGGAAGGTGCCCAAATCCAGGTTCTTGCCGAGTGGGATGCGCTGATGGGTTGCGGTCTGCGAGGCTATCATCGTATTGCCCTCCTCATCCTGGTCGCTCATGAGGGTGAAGGACACCATCACCTCTTTCATCTCTTGTCGTGCGTTATAGAGTTCCATAGGCACCACCAGTTCCTCGTCGTTCGTGAAGACAAACTTGGGCATTCTGGCCAGCGGCACCACCGGAGAGCAGAACTGGGTCCAGTCTGTGGCATCACAATAGCCTTTCTCTTTCCAGAACACGTTGAGCACGCCCACCAGTGCTGTTCCCTGGCCACTGTAGTCATTGAGTCCGAGATACTGGAATCCGGCATAGTCGGGTGTTCGCAGGTTTCGTTCTGTCTCATACTTGTAGGCGAGGGTCTGCAGTTTTCCGCTGGCGTGGAGGAAACGCTGAGCCTGCGAAGCCATGCCATGGTCGCGCAGCAGGTCGCCGAAAATGTCGAAGTTGGATGCCTTGTAGGGACCCTTGTAGAGAGTGGTCTCCGTGAGATCGGGGAAGGCGCACCACTGTCCCTTTTCATGGGCAAGTATGGGGCTGTTGTTCACCTTTTCAATGGTTCCGTCTGAGAGGGTATCATTGGTGAGGGCGTATGCAGGCACCCGATTAGTCTTGAAGTTGCGTGGACGGAGCATCTGGTCATAATAGTCATCGGCCGACTGGGGTGCGCGGCGGTCCCAATCGAGTCCACGTGCTCCTCCCTTCACGTGGTAGTCGCTGTTGGTGTCCCATGCCCAGCCTCCACCTACGGAAGCCCCGCAGTAGACACGCCGTTTGTCGCCCGTCTGATGCCAGTAGTCGATGAAGTCGGCACACCAGCTCACCCAGTCGCCTGCCGGCTCATTGCCTGCTGCGAGCATACAGAAGGAGGGGTGGTTGCCGTATGCCCTCACCATGCGGTGGGTTTCCTCCAGCAGATAACGGTCGATAGTCATGCCCCGGCGCAGTTTCACACCGTGGTTAGGCCATGAGGGGCCCTCGGGTTGCAGATAGAAGCCCAGTTTGTCAGCAGCCTTGAAGGCAGCCTCTGGCGGACAATAAGAGTGGAAGCGCATCATGTTGAGCCCATACTCCTTGCACTTGCTGAAAATCCTCGTCCACGACTCCTCGTCGGTGGGGGGATAACCCGTGAGCGGGAAACAGCAGTTGCCCACGGTGCCTCTCATCCAGATAGGGTGTCCGTTCATATAGAACTGTCGTCCCCGGATGCTGATGTCACGCAAACCGAAAGACGTGCTCACGGTGTCACGTCCCAGAATGGCAGTGAGGGTATAGAGCTGTGGCGAAAACTCATCCCAAAGTTTCACTTCGTCGGGTAGTTGCAGGGTGATGCGGTCGGCCATCTTCTGGCGGCTGTCCACAAGAGTCCGTCCCTTGCCGTCAGCTCCCTCTGTCACCACGAATCGCAACTGCTGTCCCTTTCCTTTCAGTCCCATCACCTCGGCCTCCACCTCCAGTTTTCGCTGGGCAGCCTGGGGATAGACCTGCAGATTGCGGATGCAAGTCATCGGCCTGCGTCGCAGTTGGAGTTCGCCCGCCATACCGTTCCAGTTGCCCTGGGTCTGGTCGGTCACGCTGTGCGAATCCTGTCCTACACACACGTTCTCTATACCATTATATATATGTATAGTAATTTCATTGTCCTTGCCATATTTCAGATAGGGTGTCACCTCAAACTCATGGGGCACACTCAGGGTAGAGTCACGTCCGACGAGTTGTCCGTTCACATAGACCGTGGTTTCAATATGGGGGCGTTCGAGAAAAAGCATCACACGGTCGCCCTTCCATTGTTTGGGCACCCTCACGGTGCGCGTATACACCGCCTTGCCCGTATAGTGGGTGGCCGGCGTGAGGAAGAAGGGGAACTTCATCTTTCCCGACTCACGGTATTTAGCCATGTAGGGGTTGAAGTAGAAGGAGGAGTCGTAGAGACTGCCTGTCCACCGGGTATCTACTGTCACCTCGTCGCCCAGCAGATTGGTGAGCATGGAGCCGGGCAGTTCTATCTGTGCCTGTTTGTCGCCGTAACATATATTCCACTTTCCGGCCAGACTGATGTGGTTCTGGGCCATGGCGGTGAGCGAGAAGCAACCAGCCAAAGCCAGTGCCACCCCCTGTCGGGGAGAAATCCACGCGTGGATAGCATGTAGGATAGCGTGTTTCGTCATATCATTGATAGTTTTGATTTGTTAGTCATCATCAAGGGTTCCTGAAGAAATGATCTTTTCGAAAAGTCTGAGGTACTTTCCCTATACTAATCATAACGCAGAGTAGGGCAGATTATTATCTATGCGGATAAAAAAAGTGTAGAAGAGAAAGGAAGCGAAAAAAACAGGAGTTCCAATCACCGATAATTCGAAATAAATGCTTAACTTTGTAGCCGTAATCCTTTGTCCATACAGCCTGAAAACAGGAATGGGCAGCGGGACTACTTCAGCAAGTCAAACCTAATTATCAAGAAACCATTCTATCCATGGGAGAATATATCGTATCGGCGCGCAAATACCGCCCCACCCGTTTCGACAGCGTAGTGGGTCAGAGTGCGCTGACCACCACCCTGAAGAATGCCGTGAGCAGCGGCAAACTGGCTCATGCCTATCTATTCTGCGGTCCTCGCGGTGTGGGCAAGACCACCTGTGCACGCATCTTTGCCAAGACCATCAACTGCCTCTCACCGAAAGCCAACGGCGAGGCCTGCGACGAGTGTGAGAGCTGCAAGGCATTCAACGAGCAGCGCTCGCTCAACATCTTCGAGCTGGATGCCGCAAGCAACAACTCGGTAGATGATATCCGCTCGTTGACCGAGCAGACACGCGTTCCGCCACAGGTGGGCAAGTACAAGGTGTTTATCATCGATGAGGTCCACATGCTTTCGGCAGGAGCCTTCAACGCTTTCCTCAAGACGCTGGAAGAACCGCCCGCGCATGTGGTGTTCATCTTGGCCACCACCGAAAAGCACAAGGTGTTGCCTACCATCATCTCCCGCTGCCAGATTTACGACTTCGAGCGAATGAGCGTCAAGGACACCGTGGAGCATCTCAAGCATGTGGCTCAGCAGGAGGGCATCAGCTATGAAGAGCAGGCACTGGCCGTCATTGCCGAAAAGGCCGACGGCGGTATGCGCGATGCTCTCTCCATCTTCGACCAGGCAGCCAGTTTCTGTCAGGGCAACATCACCTATGACAAGGTGGTTGAAGACTTGAATGTGCTGGATGCCGAGGTCTATTTCAACATGGTCGACCTCTGCCGCCAGAATAAGGTGAGTGAGGTGATGGTGGCGCTCAACAAGATACTCAACAGCGGTTTCGACGCCAGTCAGATGGTCAACGGACTGGCCAAGCATATCCGTAACGTTATGATGGCCAAAGACGAGGCCACGCTGCCCCTCCTTGAAGTGAGCCAGCAGCAACAGGAGCGTCTGAAAGAGCAGGCCGCCCAGTGTGACACGCGCTTCCTCTATCAGTCGCTGCGCATCCTGAACCGATGCGACATCAACTACCGCACGAGCAGCAACAAACGGCTACTGGTGGAGTTGACACTCATCGAGGTAGCTCAGGTGACCCAACCAGACGACAATCCTGTCGCGGGGCGCCGCCCCCGCCGACTGAAAAGCCTGTTCAAGAATCTGCTGTCCCAGCCCCGCCCCATGCAGAGAGCCCCGCAGGTAGCTCCGGCCGAGGCGCGACAGCCCGCTACTGCCCCCCGTGCGGCGGTTGCCACTGCCTCTATATCCGTCACCCCCACCGCCTCGTCAACGGCCACGGCCACTATGGCGCAACTCACCTCCAAGGACGGACAGATTATCAAGGGGCTTAGAGGAACCAGCGGACAGCCTTTGGGCTTCTCCTGGAACAACGTGCGCCAGATGAGCAAACAGCGAAAGATGCAGATTATTCCGGGCACCTTGGACAAGGACGACCCCAACGCCAAGGTACAGGAAGAGCACTGCGAGTTCAGCCAGCAGGAGCTGGAACTGCAATGGATGCTGATGTGCAACCGCATGCCCGAGAAACTCAGTGGCATTGCTACACGCATGAAGAATATGAATCCAAGGATTGGCCAGTTTCCAGCCATCGAAGTGGACGTTGACAACCAAATCATGCTCGAACAGCTGCAAACCATCCAGGGCAGTATCATCAATACCTTAAAAATATATCTTCACAACTGCGACATTACGCTCACCATGCGTGTGGTAGAGCGTAATGAGCAGGTGAAGATACTCAGTCGTCGCGAACAGTTTGAAGAGATGGAGCAATCCAATCCCGCTATTGCCAAACTGCGCGAACTTTTTGACTTGGAGTTGGCATGACGCCTGATTATATCAGCGTCATGCCCATCTCCTCACATTCCATTCTCATGTCTTCGGGCCAGATACTTGCCTGAATCTCTCCGATATGCGCCTTGTGCAGGAGCACCATGCAGAGTCGGCTCTGCCCGATACCGCCGCCAATACTCAGCGGCAGTTCACCAGCCAGCAGCTTGCGGTGGAAATAGAGTTGCTTGCGGTCTTCCTTGTCCTCGATGGCCAACTGTCTCAAAAGCGACTCCTCGTTGACACGTATACCCATAGACGAAAGCTCAAACGAACGGCCCAGAACAGGATACCAGATGAGGATATCCCCATTCAGACCTACCCGTCCATCCTCGCCCACAGTCGACCAGTCATCATAGTCGGGTGCGCGTCCGTCGTGTTTCTTTCCATTGCTCAGTTTGCCGCCGATACCGATGACAAACACAGCTCCCAGTTCCTTGCAGATGGCATCTTCACGCTCCTTCGGACTGAGGTTGGGATAGCGCTGCAGCAGTTCCTCACTGTGGACAAACGATATTCTCTCGGGCAGGAAAGGTTTAATCTGCGCATAGGTCTCGCAGGTGAGATACTCGGTACGCCGGATGGCGGCATAGATACGTTCCACGATATGCTTGAGATAAGCCACGGTGCGCTGTTCGGGGGTAATAACGGCCTCCCAGTCCCACTGGTCTACATAAAGCGAGTGCAGATTGTCAAGTTCCTCGTCGGCTCTGATGGCGTTCATGTCGGTATAGATGCCATAGCCGGGTTCGATATGGTATTCGGCGAGTGTCAGCCGCTTCCATTTGGCCAGCGAGTGCACCACCTCCGCCTTAGCGTCTCCCAAATCCTTCACGGGAAAAGTCACAGCCCTTTCCACACCGTTCAGGTCATCGTTGATACCCAGTCCCTGCAGCACAAAAAGGGGGGCGGTCACACGTCTGAGTCTCAACTCCGTGGACAGGTTCTGCTGAAAGAACTCCTTAATCAGTTTGATGCCTTGCTCCGTCTGCTTGGTGTCAAGCAGCGGCTGATAGACGATTGGTTTTATCAATTTGCTCATAATCGATTGCTTGTTGTTTTGTTTTTGCCGTGCAAAGGTACTACTTTTATATTAATATGCAAGTAAAACGACGAAATATTTTTCATTTTGCATTCATTTTTGTCATTTTTCTTATCTATTTCACATCTCAGTCCTCCTCTCTTCCCCTCATTGGTCTACTCCATCCATGCCGTATGCTTCCCTTCCTTCTCTTCGTTCATCCACCAGAGACAGAAAAGTGTACTATATTTCATTTTTTGTGTTCAAAATATCCTATTTTGTGAATATTTGGTGAAATATATCGAAAAATATTTGTTCATTCCAGCAAATCATATTACTTTTACAGCGGTTTTAGGCAAACAACCATCTGAAGAATCAGGGGTTCGTCCCCTACTCCATATCAATAATAAGTATCATTAAACAACAGAAAGAAATGAAAAAGATTGTATTAATGGCAGCTTTTATGGTAGCATCCATCGCTGCAAGTGCACAGGTTTACGTAGGCGGTTCGCTGGGTCTTGAATCTCTCAAGGCAAACAAGGACGCCAAAACAACCACCTCGTTCAGCATCCAGCCCGAAATCGGTTACAACCTCGATGAGAACTGGGCAGTAGGCATCAACCTCGGTTTTGCCAGCACCAATGATGAAGGCTACTTCACTGTTGGTAACGCGACAGGTGTCAAGTCAGAGAACACCATCAGCTGTTTCACCATCGCTCCCTACGCTCGTTACACCTTTGCCAAGACCGGCATTGCCTCTTTCTTCGTTGATGGCGGCATCAGCTATACCACCTACGGCTCAGATGCAGAGGGTTCTTCTTTCGGCGTTGGTTTCCGTCCCGGTGTGAAGCTCACAGCTTCCAAGAAGGTAGACTTCATCGCTAAACTTGGCTATTTCGGCTATCAGAAGAATGATGACGACTTGGGCGGCGGAGAGGCCATCGGTCTGAACATCGACAACAGCTCCCTGTCCTTCGGTGTTCTCTACAATTTCTAAAGCATCTAATCTGAAATAATGATAACACACACTGATACCATTCAGATTGTATAACGGGCACCCCCAGATATTCCGGTGAATATTTGGGGGTGCTAATTTTTCCGTCGTGGCATCTCAAACAAAGACTCCATTGAAACAGACAGTTTCCTTATCCGGTCAACAAAAAAAAGTTTCGACCTGTACGGTTGAAAAGTGATGAGCGAAGAAATATTATCTCACATTCTG
>JAEDMP010000096.1 GCA_016302965.1 Bacteroidaceae bacterium | reverse complement strand
GGTCCCCACTCGCCATTGACATTCTTGGCTACGGCAGCAGCCACGAACTTGGCATTGGGATACAACTCCCATTCGTAGTCGTCCACGTCGTACAAATCCCATCCGTAAGATCCTTCCTTTTCGGGATTTTTCAGATAGGTCTCAACAAAAGTGGGATCGGCTTGATTCATGCTGTCGGTAACCAGACAAGCGTGGTAAACGGATACATTTTCATTGGGGGTGAAAATAATTTGCTGGGTGAAGGCATCCCATTCCTCATAGTATTTAGAGCCTCCGATGGTGATGCTCACTTCGGCTACACCTTCGCCGCCGAGCTTCTTGGTGGTCACGGGAATGATGTCCACGTCTGCCAAGGTGCCGTTTACGTCCCAGCATACAGTGTAAATCTCGTAGTTGGTTCCGGGAGCCATTCCAGTCCAAACGAAGGTGGTGTCAGATGTACCCTGGAAACCCCATGATTTGATCATGTCGCCCATGCTGGTGAAGCCCATCCATGCTCCCCACTGCTCAAACTGTGACTGAGCCTGGCCCTCTCCGAAGCAGCAGGCGGCAAATCCCTTGACATCGGCTGTCTTGGTGAATTTCACTTCGATGGTCGAGGTGGTAACGTCGGTCACCTCACCCTCTACGACGGGAGTACCCACCAGGGCGATATTCGGTGTGTGGAAGTCAACCTTTCTCATCTCACAGGCGGTGCCATACTGGTCGTAACCCAGAGTCACGATGGTATAGTCCGTATTGGGAGCGAAGGCAAAGTCGAAGCCGGTCAGCTGGGCAGCGGTGAAATCCTGATAATACATATCTCTTGAGGAGCTGTATTTGAAGGTATACTCGGCATATTCGTCGGTAGTGATGCGGTCGGCGTTTGCCTTCTTCACGCACATAATCTGGAAGGCGGCACAGGCGGGCGTACGGGTGATGGCGAGTTTCACCATGTCCTCTGTTCCTTTGGATTCGTCCTTGATGGTTACTTCCTGAATATCGATATCAGCAGCTACCGCTCCTTCAACGGTGGCAAAAGCGATGCTGTCGATACGGTTTACGTGGAAGGGGTGGGCCTGTCCCATGTTGTCACGCACAATCAGACGGTTGGGTTCCTGCTGTGCAAAGGAAGTGATGCCCATGAGGGCGCATACGATGAGTAAAAAGAATTTTTTCATTATTTGGAGATTTTGATGGTTTGGTTATTGACTTTCATGATATACACACCTCTGCTGAGGCCGCTTAAGTTGAGTGTACCCTCTTCTGTAGCCTGAAGATGGCCCACTGCCTGTCCGTTTACGCTGTAAACGGAAATCTTGTCATCGGACTTGATGCCCGCGATGGTCAACTGGTCGCCTTGGCGATTCACGGACAGTTCGTTGCCGTTCACGGCGCTGATGCCGGTAGACACTTGCACAAACTTCAGGCTCTGGATGTCTGAAGTGGTGAAGGAATTCACATCAGTGGTATAAACAGCGAGCGACTGGGAGCTGACCAGCATCTTGTTGATGCTGCTGATGTCAAACTTCTGCGTGGCGCCATTCTTCAACTGAACGGCCAGATTGGTCTGGGCGTTCATAGTGAGAGCACCGAATGCGGAAGCGGCAATCAAGGATAGAAGTCTTTTCTCACGCATAGATTATCACTTTGTTTGATTGGTTAATAATGCAATAATTTTTTTAATTTTCAATTACAATGACAAAGATATACATAATAATCGACAAACAAAAGCAATCTGATATGAAAAATTTTATAATTAACAACAGTTAACATATAAATACGCTAAATGTTGATTCCTCCTTCTTCCCACCTATTTTATATATACTACCATTGATGAATAGGATTTCGGGTGATGGTTCCAACTGATCGCCGTATTCAGTTTGTGACTGATTTTTTGAACTACAAACGGGTATTTTTCTTTGAACAGAAATTCCCAGCAATGAATTGGCAATTGACCTCAATCCAGTTTTGTTGCGGAATAGTGCAGGCAAAATCCTTAATTGATGAAAAGGTCAAGATAAAAATGCGGAAATATTTGGTGTATTCGTTTTTTATTATTATTTTTGCGGCAAACAATTGATGTCAGACAATCTCAAACGAATATGGGAAAATATATCAATCCGTTTACGGATGTAGGCTTCAAGATGCTCTTCGGACAAGAGTTGTCAAAGCCATTGCTGATCGACTTTCTCAACAACCTGCTTAAAGGCGAGAGGGAGATCATGGACATTACATTTCTTGACAAGGAGCAACCTGCGGTATTTGCGGATGACCGTTCGCTCATCTATGACATTCTGTGCGAGACAAGCGACGGAGAGAAAATCATTGTAGAGATGCAGAACCGTGGGCAGTCCTATTTCAAGAAGCGTAGCATATACTATGTCTCAGAGGCCATTGCACGTCAGGGTGTGCGTGGGTCAGAATGGGAATACGGTATCCATTCCGTTTATTTCGTGGCCTTCCTGAATTTCCGTCAGGAAGATATTGGCAAGGAATTCCGTACTGACGTGGCATTGTATGACACCAAGTCAAAGAAACGATTCTCTGATGACATCAGGATGATATATCTCCAACTTCCTTATTTCAAGAAGAAGGAAAAGGAGTGTGAAAGCGATTTTGAACGTTGGATTTATGTACTGAAGCACATGGAAGCATTAAACAAACTGCCTTGGGCGGCAAAAAGCCCGATATTCCAAAAAGTGTCTGAAATAAGCGACATCAGCGCCCTTTCAAAAGAAGAGCGCCTGAAATACGACCATGCCATCAAAGTCTATCGAGACAATCTCTGCGTATATCGATATGCTATCGAATCAGGATTGAAAGAAGGCATGAAAGAAGGCATGAAGAAAGGTATAGAGGAAGGTGCCCGAGAAAAAGCGCTATCCATCGCCCGGGAAATGAAGAAACTAAATGTGGATATAGCCTTTATTGTCAAAACAACAGGATTGACGATAGAGGATATTGAAAGCATCGGATAATCCACACGATTAATCCGTATAGTAACAAACTTATTCCAGATTGTAGTACAAGCAATCTGTTATTCAAGAGTTCCTCATGTCTATTTGCGACACTTGGTTCAGGATGCCAATAGACATGAGGAACTTGTATGAATGTTGGAGGACTTACAGTTCCTTGAGCAGGTCAATCATCTCCTCACGGCTCATGCTGGCACTCACGTCGCCACCTTCGAGCAGGGCATCTGCCATATTCTTTTTGGTCTGATGCAGGGCGATGATTTTCTCTTCGATGGTGTTGGCGGCTATGATGCGATAGACGGTGACGGGTTTTTGCTGTCCGATGCGGTAGGCGCGGTCGCTCGCCTGCTCTTCGATGGCTGGGTTCCACCAAGGGTCGAGATGAATCACATAGTCGGCGGCAGTCAGGTTCAGACCCAGTCCGCCCGCCTTCAGACTGATGAGGAAGAGCGGCATGTCGCCATGTTGGAACTCCTCCACCAGCCGGATGCGTTCCTTGGCTGGTGTGGCTCCGTCGAGATAGAGATAGCGGATGCCCTGTTTGTCGAGTTCCTCCTTGACCAAGGCGAGGTGCGAGGTGAACTGGCTGAACACCAGGGCACGATGGTGGTTGGCATGCAGATTGTCGGTCAGTTCCATGAAACTGCTGAGTTTCGAGGATGCGATAGGCAGCCCTTTCTCCACGAGTCTCACGTTGCAGGCAGCCTGTCTGAGACGTGTGATTTCTGCCAGGGCCTGCATGGCGCTGGCACTCTGGTCTTCCATACTGGCCAAGGCCCTTTGTCTGAGGTTGTCATAGAAAGCCCATTCCTCTTCGGAGAGGTCTACTTTGAGCGTGATCTCCGTCTTCTCGGGCAACTCGTTGAGCACATCGTTCTTGGTGCGGCGCAGGATAAAGGGAGTGACAACCCTTTTGAGCAAGCGCTGCCGTTCCTTGTTGTGGTCGCGCTCGATGGGCATCAGGAACCGGTCTGTAAACTCCTGGAAGGATCCCAGCAGATGAGGGTTGGCAAACTGCATCAGGTTCCACAGTTCGCTCACATGGTTCTGCAGCGGCGTTCCTGTGAGCAGCAGGCGGAAGTCGGCCTTGAGCAGCATGGCCACCTTCGACATCTTCGTGTCACGGTTCTTGATGGTGTGGGCCTCGTCGAGCACGATGGTATGCCAGGTTCTGGAGCAGAGAATCTCCTCTTCTGTAATGAGCAGTCCGTAGGTGGCCACCACGATGTCGAAAGCCTTGGCCTCTTCAATCATGCGTTTGCGGTCATCGCCCGCCCTGTTGAGCAGAAGCACGTTGAGGTTGGGAGCAAAGCGGGCCGTCTCCTCCTTCCAGTTGAGGATGAGTGAGGTGGGCACAATTACCAGTTGCGGTCCCTCTTTGGCGCGGCTCAGCAGCAGGGTGATGGTCTGAACCGTCTTGCCCAGACCCATATCGTCGGCCAGCAAGGCACCGGCACCCCACATCGCCAGTCTCGACATCCACACGTAGCCCTCCTTCTGATAACTGCGCAGGTCGGCTTGGATATGTTTGGGCACCTTGATGTCTGTCTCCTGAGCCTCGCGTATGCGGCCTACGAGCGTGGTGAAAGCCTGGTCGGCCTTCACGTCCATGCCGCATTCGGCCAGTCCCTCTAACTGTTGGGCGTTGAAGGTGGAGACGCGCATCGAGTTGCGGCTGCGCGAGGCCATCCTTTCGATGGTCTCGATATGCCGGCGCAGTTCGCTGCTGATTCTCACATATTCGTCATCACCCACACGGATGAAGTTGCCCTTGGCCTGGTCCAGTTGTCCCATGAGGTCAGCAATCTTCATTTTGGTCTTCTCGTTGATACTCACCTCGCCGTTCAGTTCAAACCAACTGGCGGCACTGTTGATGGAGAGGTGGAACGACGAGGGTTGCAGGGGAGCGTAACTCACCTTGAAACGTTCGCCCTCGGGCCACTCTATCACACATTGGCTGTCCATCTCGCGTAGTTTGTCGAGCAGTTCGAGACACTCTTCGGGCAGCAGCATCCATGTGTTGTCCTGGTAGTTGTCCTCTTCGTAGTCTACCATCAGTTCCTTCACCGCCTCGTAGTTCTCCTTTTCCTTCTTCAGGTTACGGCTGGTCTGTACCTGTTTTCCTTCGATGGTTGTCGTGATAACCTTCATCCCCTTGCCCGGCTTGCAGACGGGAGGAACCTTGCCGAAGGGTCTTACCAGTAGTGAGCAGCGCACGTTCTCGCCGGCGGGTTGCAGCTGGACGATTGTCTCGGGGTGGGTCTTCATGGATGCGATGTTCTCATTGCCTTTCAGCAGGTCGCTCAGCACAATCATCGTACCGCTGAGTGCCTCCAGCAGTCGGGTGAGTTTGTCTTTGGCCTCTTTGGGGATGACAATTTGTTGCAAGCCCTCGATGGTTCGCTTGAGATTGCTGTCCACCTTCACCACCTTGATCATCTGCCCCTTCTGGTGTACGATGCAGTAGCCGGCATCCAGTTCGTTGGTGTCGATGTCGGTGCGGACATGATAGGCATCACCGTTGAGGCTCACCATGAGTTGGGGTTTCTCTGTCACCACGTCGAGATGGCGGTTGGTCAGCGCATCGAACACTAAGGGATGGCCTGCGAGGGCGGCAATGGCCTTGCCTCCCTCCAATTCGTAGTGTAAACCTCCATACCATCCGTAGGTATAGCACTCTACACAGGCCGCCACTACTCGATCTTCGGGCTGCATACCTTCGGTTTTTCCCTTGCTGAAGTTCTCCAGCGAGATGTTGCGTCCGGCAGTCCAGTTGATGCCGTCCTTGCTTTTCTGAAGTACGGGGCAGATGGAGTTGTTGGTTGTCATCACCTTATATATAATACGCGTGTGCCTGGTTTGGGCCGCCTTGGCGGCAGAGGGTCCTGTCTTGCTATAGATTCCCAGCAGTTCGTCGAGTTTCATGTCCCATTCCGGTCGCTCGTGATAGGGTGGGAGCGTGGGGTGCATGCCGGTCAGTCGGCACAGTTCCTCCTTCTGGTCCTTCAGTTCAGGCAGCACATCGGAGAGTTCCATCTTCAGCAGCACGGACGGAAGTCCCAGTATCTCATCCAGCCACATTTCTCTCCCTTGTTTGGCTTCAAGCTGATAGTGCTCCAGGGCCAGAAGCGTCAGGGCGCGTGAGATAGGCATGGAGCACTCGGAATAGATACTGCTGAAACGGATGCTTTTCTTCTCGCCCATCGCCACCTTCAGGATGATTGTGATGGCAGGCAAAAAACTGTATTCAAGATCTTCCGATTTGAGCAGTGCTGCCATTTTCGTCCTTGCGCTGCTCTGTGTACAGTAGGCCATGGAGATGGCATAATAGAAATTGAAGATGTTGATATTGAACAATTTCCGTTTTGTTCCTCTCAGACTCGAGACAAACAGTTTGAAGGCACGGTCATAGTCGCCCTGCTGTAATTGCTCCACCGCTTCATAGCAAAGCAGGAGCTGGCTGTTACTCTGGGCCAGCCGTTTGCCCTCCTTGAGGTTGCCTTTGCCCATAAACTCATGATAGACGCCTATGTTCTCTCTCATGAAGTTTTTTATCTGGGTCGGCACAAGGGGGTTATCGATGATAATCTCGTATATGGCTTGGATGTTTTGCTCTGTCAGACAGAAGCGGTGCAGGTCTACGCCGTAATGTTCGGCGAGTTCGCCCAACCAGTAGTCGTTGAGATTCTTGAGCAGTGGAATCAACACAGCCTCGTTTCTCAGACTAAGGAGAAGTTTGTTTGGGAAAATATCCGTCATACCATATGATGACGGTGATTTCAGAAGGGGGAGCAGATGGTCGAAGGGCTCATTGTTGCAGAGGGCGTTGACGGCTTCGGAGAGAGAGAAGTTGCTGTCTTTGTGGCGGAAAATGCTGACGGTGGCGCACTTCTTCATCCGCTTGTAGTCGGCCGTGCTCATGGTCCGGACTATCTGCAGCCATGCCTGTGGGACGATGTAAAATGTATTAAAATAAGATTCTGATTCTGCGACAATGCCTGCATCAAGGAAAGGCTGCAGAAAAGCGGTTGCATTCTTGAGCTTATTACCCGATGCCTTGGAGATATTGATCAGGTCGCTCTTCGACAGATCCGTACAGTAGACAGCCCATAACTGGAATATCGAGTTGCCTGTATATTCATTGGATTCCATAGTAGTGGAGGACATGGTTTTTGTTGGTTATCGTTGTATATGCTGCAAAATTATATGATTCCTGTCAGACGCACCCCCAAATGAAGGGACAATTATTCCATATTTAACAATATTTTTGAGATTTACCGAGGGTAAGGTCGTGCTTCCGGCTTGTAATTGCGAAAACGATGATTCTTGCCTGAGGCTAATCAGTCAGGGTGTTACAGGCTGGAGATATACTCCTTGGGGGTGACGTTGGTATGCTTCTTGAATGGTTTGTGATAAGTTTTTTCTTTTTTTAACGGGTTGTTTGTGCAAGATTTGCTATCTTTGTTGTTTGT
>JAEDMP010000095.1 GCA_016302965.1 Bacteroidaceae bacterium | reverse complement strand
ATGGGGTCGATAATCCAAGTATACTCGTGCTGGCTCTCGTTGATGTCCTTTTCCTCACAGAGGAATCCCGAATCGGGCATCATTGCCGCGAGCCTCTCGCAGAGAAAGTTCTGCACAGCCAGGTCAGAGGAGGTCACGATATTTTCATATCCCCCCTTCTGCTCTATCTCAAATCCGTCGGTGACCATCCATCGGGATGCATCACGAACGATACCAATCAATTGTTCAATCGTTATCATGCTGTCTTATGCTATAGGGTTCCAAAGTCGGGATGCAATGGCCGAAAACTCCACTTTGCCGTCAATATAATCGGCAAAGGTCTCTATGGCCGACTTGCCGCCAGGCAGTTTGCAACTGCCGCACCCGCCACAAGCAGGAGCCTTGCAGTTGAAACGTTCCAATACGAAACAGAGGCGCTCGTCTCTGTCAGAATAGGCTATCTGAGGTGCCATCATCCCTACTCTGCTTCCCGGTGAATCACACTTCCGTTAGCCTGATGAGTGGCGAGGATAAGCACCTCGGCAATCTGCACATGCTTGGGGGCGCTGGCAGCATAGAAGGCCACATCGGCGATATCGTCTCCGGTGAGCGGTTGGATGCCCTTGTATACCTGGGCGGCCCGCTGGTTGTCTCCATGGAAACGCACATTGCTGAAATGGGTCTCCACCAGTCCCGGTTTCAGGTTGGTCACTCGCACAGCCGATGCTGCCACATCGATTCGCAATCCGTCGGTGATGGCCTTGACGGCAGCCTTGGTTGCACAGTAAACATTGCCGCCGGCATAGGCCGCATCGCCCGCTACACTTCCCACATTGATGACATGCCCCTCGTTGCGCTCCACCATACGGGGCACGATGAGGCGTGTCATGGTCAGGAGTCCTTTGATGTTGGTATCGATCATCGTGTTCCAATCTTCGGGGTCTCCTTCGTACTCCTTCTCCAAGCCAAGTGCCAGACCGGCATTGTTGATGAGCACGTCTATCGTCTGCCATTCGGGTTCGAGAGAGTCCACTGCCGCCTTGGCCGCTTCTGCGTCACGGACATCGAACACCAGCGTCCTGACCTTGGTGCCCTGGGCTTCCAGTTCCGTCTTGACGGCTTCGAGCCTGTCTGCGCGGCGGGCTGTCAGAATGAGATTGTAACCGCCTTGCGCAAACCTTCTGGCGCAGGCTTCGCCGATGCCACTGGTGGCACCTGTAATGAGTACTGTCTTTTTCATTGTTATGTGATATGTTATGTGATATGTTATCATCAAAAAATCCGCTGCAAATATAGCAACAAAATCATATTTTCCAAAGAAAAACAATGAAAAAAAACACATTTTCCCCATTGTTTAAACCTAAAACATCACATTTTCCGCTTCTTTTTGGAGCCGGAAATCACATTTTCCCCTTAGACGCTACTCCATTCGCCCGTACTTCATTTCTTCGCCGTTGGCATCATATTGCTTGCGTTTGCCCACAGGCGGTTCAGACAAAGTGATACGTACAACGGCTGTGCGCGACATGCTACGCTCGATGGCAGCATCAAACGCATCCATGTGGTTGGGCAGGAAACGCTGGCAAATGGCGCGGAGAGCCTCACGTTTCTCCGCATCATCCGTAACCATCACTGCCTGACCAAACGCAATGGCCGACTTGAACTCCAGCGTAAAACTGCCATCCTTGGGGCCAACTGTAGGCTTGCATTTGCCCACCGCCGAAAGGCATACCTGGGGATTCCTACGCAGCACATCCAGTTTCGTGCCTTCTGTGGCACAATGGAAGTAGAAGGTCTTCTCGTCAGTGCGGGCCAACGACAGCGGAACAGCATAGGGCATCCCGTCAGCATCGCTCATACTCACGGTTATATAGGGAGCCTTGTCCATTACTTCCAGTGCCCAAGCTGCCTCCATCTCTCTGCTTTTCTTTCTCATATTCAGTCATTGTTGAATTGAACAGAACCCGGCGCAGGCAGGTGCATACCATACATCGTGAGATGGTTCTCGCGCGCATATTCCAGGATGCGCAGGCGTGACTGGCGTGCGGCATCGGCATCCATGTCGTATGAAGGACAGTATTCAGGATGCTTTAGCTGGAGCGCAGCACCATGGATGAGGTCGGCGATGACGAGAATGCTGTCTTTCTGGAACACGGTGTGACCGGGAGTATGGCCGTATGCGGCAATGGACTTCACCCCACCTTCCAGGAGGTCGCCAGCCTCGAAGAGATGCAGGCGGTCTTGATAGGCTTCAAGCACAGCCTTGGGCAGATTGGCATGGTCGCCTTCCATCGCCTTCCACGCTTCGGCTTCCACACTGTTGACGTATAGTTGAGCCTTGGGGAAGGTCGCCTTGCCATCCTTCAACAGTCCCCCGATATGGTCGGGATGGAGGTGCGTGATGAATATCAGTTCGAGATTCTCGGGGGTCACCCCTTCCTCCTCCAGTTTGGGCAGCAGTTGGCTGAAGGGTGCGCCAAGTCCGGCATCGAGCAGGATGGTCTTTCCCCCGGTCTTGAGCAAGAAGCAACTCATGCTCGACGGAACGCCGTCCTGAAGTCCCAAAGCAACCCATAGCGAGTCGGGAACACCGGGATAGAGTTTATGGGGTTGTATGTTTCCTCCCGGTTTGTCTTCTATCCACGTGATGGTAGTCGGCTGCTCATGGTCGGCAGCCGTTTTCTGGTTCTTTTGGGTGCAGGCTGCGATGATAAGCAGACCTGCGGCCAATGCTGCAATTTTTCTCATATACTATGTATAATAATCTCGGTTTAATAATCTCGTTATGATGATGTTCTATACTTTCATTCAAGGCGGTTGCAGGAAATCCCAGCCTGCAATGCGAGTGTAAAGATACAAATAATCCCTGAATCCACCAAGGTTTTTCCCCATAATTCCATCATCCAGGATTCTTTTTCCCTGATATTGGGGGTATGGCAACTATTATTTCTGACATGGCAAAATCCTGAGCTAATCGGCTTTGCCGCTTGCCTAAGCTAGAACTTTTTGTTGCTTAGGTGCATATAAAAGTTGTTAAGTTAAAGTTCTGCGGAATTTAGGTTTTACACACCATTGGGCTTCATGAAAACGTTCATTAGCATGTAGTACCAGTAATGGGGTCCACTACGATAGTAGACCCCATTACTGATAGGGTTATCATGGAAATCGTTACTGGCGCTGCTTCTGCAGATTCAGTTCGGTAATCTTGCCGTCGGCAGCAACCTTGGCGTTCACCCGATAGACCGTCGTGGTCTTTTTGTCGGCATTGGCCGAGAGGACCTTCTGTTCCATCATGACCTGCAGGGTATAGACGGGTTCGCCCATGGCTGTCTCTGCCTTGGTCACGGTCCAGTCGCCCAGCACGCTGTGGGTCATGCCTTCCACCTCCTCATCCTGGTAGAGTTTGTGGAGATAGCGAAGCACATCCTCAGGGGTGGCATTGGGTTTGTGTAGGAAACTCGTCATCTCGGGTGCCACCAGCGATGTGAGCACCTCTTCGTTCTTCATGCCCAGAGCGTCAAAGAATCGGGTACAGGCACTGATGGCCTTCTGCTGTTCTTCGGCTGCGCCTTGGCTTTTGAGACGTTCTAGCATGTCCTTGGCCTCGTCGATATGCGCTCCTTCGGGATAGCGGCTCAGATAAGCCTCCAGGGACTGGACAGTGGCAGCCGTCTTGGCTTGGGCCCAGTCGATGGAGTCGACCAGCAGTTTGGCCTCGGTGATATGGATGCTCTGCGGATAGAGACGCATGTAGCGTTCCAGCGCTCCTTTGCTACCGTTGGCCACAGCGTCCAGCCATTCCACGTCTGTCTTCTTGTACTGGTCGAGCAGCAGTTGGATGGAGTCGCGGTGATGGGCCGGAGCCTCGCCATACTGGGCCAGATAGCTCTCCCAAACAGCAGGCTCCGCACTGTTGCGAGCGTTCTGATAGGCCTGCATTTCATTGTCGGCCTCAGTAGTCTTGTAAAAATAGAGGCCCACGAGTATCGCCACTACCGAGATGGTGAAGGCGATGATGATGGCCGAATACTTGGCACGGCTGGCCGACGGGGGGACAGCCGGACGGCTGGGTTCATCCTCGTCAGGAATCTGGGAGGAGGTGCCGGAGGAGTTGGATGAAAAGGAAGACGCAGAGACTGGGGACGAAGCGGAAGCTCCGGCTGCCAGCGACTCCTGACAGTTGGGACAAACTAGTTGGTCTTTGAGCACAATCTCTCCACAGTGTCTGCATCGCATGAGATTGCCCGCGATGTCGATTCCGCAACTCGGGCAGGTCTTGGCATGGTCACTCACCTGGTGGCCACATTCGGGACATTTGATAATTGCCATAATGGAATATTCTTAATCTATGTTTGTTGTGTATATGGATGGTTCAATGATGATAGCGAATCTCTCTCAGACCATGTTGCCCCATGAATCGGCTCTTGTCCACATAGCCATTCACCCCCTCCAAGCGCCCCTTGCTCGTATACTGCCAAAGGGTGATGTCGCGGTCATCGGCCAACTGGGGCAGACGCTCCGTATACTGGGCTATCATGAGCGGATAGGCATCGAGCTTGCCGCAGAGATGGCGGTTGTAGAAGTTGGTGAAGGTATAGAGCAACGGTTTCTGGCGGTAGGCCTGTTCTACCATCTGCAGAAACTTCATCAGTGAGTCACAGAACTCCTCGGTGGGCAAACCTCCGGTGGTCTCCACATCAATCATCGGTATCAGATCCTGCTCACCGGGCAAACACTGGGTCATGAAATTGGCCAGCTGACGCTGCTGCTCGGTCTGCGGACGATAGAAATGATAACTGCCCACCTTCAGCCCATGCTCATGGGCCATCTGGATATTGCGTTCATATCGTTCGTCAATGCGGTCGCCTCCCTCAGTAGCCTTCAAGTAGACGTAACACATGTGGGTATTGCCCCCCACTGCTTCCCAAAAGACTTCGCCCTGATAATGGCTCATGTCAATGCCGTGGATGTGGGAACAAGTATCCTCGCATTGCACATCGGGAGCCGACTGGGCGAAGAGGGCCAAAGGCATCAAAATGAGTAATATGGATGTCAAGAATTTCATTGCGATAGATAAATTTCTCTGCAAAGGTACGAACAATTCATAAAATAATCGTATCTTTGCCGCAAAAATAATATAAAATGAGAACTTTCTACCTTCTCCTGACCGCTATCCTGCTGCTCTGCTCCTGCTCGAAAGACCATCAGGAACAGGACTCGCCCTCAAACAAGACTGCCCGACGAACGGTTATCGTCTATATGGCAGCCGAAAACGACCTGTCGACCATCGCCAAGCTCAACCTCGACGACATGTGTGCCGACTCACTGGCTGTGGGCAGCGACAACCATCTCGTGGCGTATGTAGACATGGCCATGGCCAACGAACTGCCCTACGTGGTGGAAATCAAAAACGGCAAGCAGGTAAAAGACGCCCTGTATGCCGCCTCATCCGACACCTACAGCTCCGACCCAAAAGTGTTCAGACAGGTGCTGGAATGGATCATCAAGAGATACCCCGCCGAGGAATACGGTCTCATCCTATGGGGTCATGCCGACGGATGGAACATCAGCAAAGACTCAATCGCCACAGGCGGGCTCCAGGCTTCCCAAATCTCGCCATCAGGCACCAACAAGGCTTTCGGCATTGACAATGGCAACAACACCTACAGCACATACGGCAAATGGATGAACATCCCAACGATGGCGAAGGCACTGGAATCAATTCCCCGATTGAAATTCATCTTTGCCGACTGCTGCTGCTTCCAGTGTGTTGAATCGGCCTATGAACTGAGAAACGCCACGGAGTATCTCATCGGTGCTCCATCGGAAATTCCCGATTTGGGTGCCCCTTATGAGCAGATGACCCGCCTCTTTTTTGACCGCAGCGAAAACTTTTACGAGAAAATAGCTAAGCTATACAACTCAACCACTTACGGAGGATTGAATACTCCGATATCCGTCATCCGCACTGACCAGCTCCAACAGCTGGCCGAGACCACGGCCAAGATGATGCCGCAACTGCTGGAAAAGGGCGACCCCAACACCCAGGGGCTCATCTATTACTTCGGCAATGCCACAGAGGGCGGGCAGACTTTTTATGACATGAAAGGCATGATGCGCACCCACCTCTCCGACCGTGACTTTCAGGAATGGCTGCAGGCTGCCGAAAAGGCGGTAATCTGTCATTACATCAGCGACAAATGGGTGACAGCAGGCTCTTTCCGGCCCAACGTCAACTTCAATGACTTTGAGATGACAGAGGAGAACTTCATCGGTGTGAGCATGTTTGTACCCCTCAGCCGCTATGACCGACTGGGCTTGGACTACAACCAGTCCATTCGAAAAATGGGCTGGTGGCACGCCATCGGCATGGGACTTTGAAACGATTTTCGACAGACAACAAGAGATTTTCTCTTATTTTAATAGGTATCTCAATATTTTTATGTAACTTTGCAACTTCAATATATCCTGTAACAACAGGCTCGCATTATTTTGAATGATCAAATATATAACGCTTAGATAACTCTATAAAATTATGGCAGAGAGAAAAGAAACTGAAAATGAAGAGAAGAAAAGCATCAGCTTCGTAGAACAACAGATTGAGGCCGACCTCGCCGAAGGAAAGAACGCAGGACGCATCCAGACAAGATTCCCACCCGAGCCCAACGGCTACCTGCATATCGGACACGCCAAAGCTATCGCCATCGATTTCGGTATGGCACAGAAATATGGCGGTGTCTGCAACCTGCGCATGGATGACACCAACCCACAGAAAGAGGATACAGAATACGTGGAAGCCATCAAGAAAGACATTGAATGGCTCGGCTTCAAATGGAACAAGATTCTCTATGCCAGCGACTATTTTCAGCAACTCTGGGACCTCGCCGTGGAACTCATCAAAGAGGGAAAGGCATACGTTGACGAGCAGACGGCCGAGGAGATAGCCCAACAGAAGGGCACCCCCACACAGGCCGGCACAGAATCGCCCTACCGCAACCGTCCCGTGGAGGAGAGCCTTCGACTCTTCGAGGAGATGAACTCGGGAAACATGGAACCCGGAAAGATGGTGCTCAGAGCCAAGATTGACATGGCCAGCCCCAACATGCACTTCCGCGACCCCATCATGTACCGCGTACTGAACATGCCCCACTGGCGCACCGGCAACAAGTGGAACGCCTACCCGATGTACGACTATACCCACGGCCAGTGCGACTACTGGGAGGGAGTGACCCACTCGCTCTGCACCCTGGAGTTCGTGAGCCACCGTCCGCTCTACGACCTCTTTGTGGACTGGGCAAAGATTGCCGGACACGACGACCAGCCCCTCGACGACAACCGCCCCCGACAGACGGAGTTCAACAAACTCAACCTCACGCATATCCTGCTCTCGAAACGCAACCTGCTGGTGCTTGTCAAAGAGGGTGTGGTCAACGGATGGGATGACCCGCGCATGCCCACCATCTGCGGATTCCGCCGCC
>JAEDMP010000094.1 GCA_016302965.1 Bacteroidaceae bacterium | reverse complement strand
TTTCAGCGGGCGAAATGCCGATAAACACTGGGGTTTCGGCGATTTCAGATAAGAGCCCGATAAGAGAAAGCTCCTCGAAGGGGGAGAATCGTCCTGATGTACAAGGGCATCTCGCGCCTGCTCAACCAGGCATTCGAGAACAAACCTCCCCATTTCTTCGGATACAACATGGTCACCAAGCACAACCTGCAGCGTATCAACAGCGCAACGATGATGCCCTATGGTGTGTTCACCGCCACAGAGGTGGCGATCAGTTGCTCCAGCAATGCCCTTCCTGCACTGCAAGCGCAGAATAATTGACTGTTGAGATGCCATCATAGGGAAATTCCCCCTTGGCTTTAGGGATTTTCCTTTGCAAGATTGGAAAAAAAGTTGTTCCTTTGCAGCAGATAAAAGAAACAATGCATGTTGAACATCCAAATAACTACGATTATGAAACAGATAATCATGACACTCACCGCCCTGTTCGCCCTTCTGCTCAACAGCAACGCCATGAGCTATGAACAGGCACGCAGGGAAGCCCTCTTCCTCACCGACAAGATGGCTTACGAACTGAACCTCAACGACGCCCAATACGAGGCCGCCTTCGAGATAAACCTCGACTATCTGATGGGCATCACGACACCTGACGACCTCTACGGCCCCTATTGGACCCGCCGCAACCTGGACATGAGCTACGTACTCTTCGACTGGCAGTGGAGCGCTTTTCAGACCGCCCTCTACTTCTACCGTCCCCTCACCTGGCATGCCGGCAACTGGCATTTTGGTATCTATGCCCGCTATCCCCACCGCAACTACTTCTATTTCTCCGCTCCACATGTCTACATCTCTTATTGCGGTGGACACAGTTGGAGAAACAATGGAGGAAGAAGCTACTACTATCATCACCGCGACCACTACATTTCCCACAGCGACAAGCATTGGGGCATGAAAGACCGCTGGGACAGGGGCGACTTCAAGGGAAGCCACAACCACGGGAACAACCATGGCAACAGACCAGGATTCAGAATGGACAAGGTAGATAATGACCGCATACACGGAGGCAACTTCGGTGGCAACAACGACCGCAACAACCATTTCAATGGCGGCAACAACAATGACCGCAATCATGGTGGTAACTTCGGCAACGGCGGCAATCGTCCCAACCGTACAGACCGCGAGAGCTCTACCCGCGTGACGGTCAACTCAAAGGTTCACAACCGCAACCAGCAAGCTCCTGGCACTTTCCGTCCCAACTCAAACGGCAGTGTACAAATAAAAAACAACCAGGCAATCAGTGGTTCCAGCATCAACAGGCCAAGCGGTATCAGCGGATCCAACAACAGGACAAACAGAAACAGCATCTCCTTGCCTACCCCCAGTGTCAACCGCAATAGCGGCGGCAGCAGCATCAACCGCAACAATGGTATCAGCGGCAACCGGGGCAGCATGAACGGCAACCGAAGTTTCTCAACAAAAAGCAGCTCCACAAGAAGCAGCAATCACAACAGTCAAAACGACCGCGGAGGCGGACGGAGATAATGCCAAATACCAGATAAATGCTCAATAGGAGATGTGGCAATAGGAGATGTGGCAATAGGAGATGTGGCAATAGGAGATGTGGCAAAAACCGCATCTCCTATTGACTTGTTGAGGGATAACGAAAAAAAAGAATCTACTCCAACAGCAGTTCCCGCAACTCGGCATTGTCCATACGCGGGATTTCGTGAATGGGCTTTTGATGATACACCGCCTGCACCGCCTTGTTGATGATGCCATGCCCCACAGCCACCACACAGAGGCCGGGGTAACGAAGACGGATGAAATCGAGAAAGGCCGAGGCACGGCCCATGAGTTGCTGCATGGATTCCACATTGGGAGGCCACTTGGCATCTTTCAGGTCGGGAATGAAGCGACCGGTAAAGTCTCCCCAGTCACGCTCACGCAAAAGGGCAGTGGTGGTCAAGGACAAGTGATGGGGACGGGCGAGAATGGTGGCCGTGTCGACGGCACGCTGCAGGTCGCTCGACACAAAAGCGCCTACCGGCTCATGGGCCAGCCTCAGAGCCAGTTCCTCAGCCTGCTCCACCCCACGCGGGGTAAGCTTGCCTTGGGTCTGTCCCTGCATGATTTGCCGCACATTATCCTCGGTTTCGCCATGCCGCACCAGCAGCAGTCGGGTCACACTCATTTCACAATGCCTTCTATATAGGTTTTCAGAATATGGATGCCGGTCTTGTTCTCCCCTCCCTGGGGGATGATGAGGTCGGCATATTTCTTGGTGGGCTCGATGAACTGTTCGTGCATGGGTTTGAGCACCTTGAGATAACGGTCGATAACCATCTCCACCGTGCGTCCGCGCTCCACCACATCCCGCTGGATATTGCGGATAAGCCGCTCATCGGAGTCGGTATCCACAAAAATCTTCAGGTCCATCATGTCGCGCAGTTTCTTGTTGAGCAGCGTCATGATGCCCTCGATGATGATTACGGGCTTGGGCTCCACATGGATGGTCTCGGGCAGGCGATTGCACTTGAGGTAGGAATAGGTGGGTTGCTCTACGGCATGTCCCGCCTTGAGTTGTCTGATGTGCTCACCCAACAACTTCCAGTCGAAGGCGTCGGGATGGTCGAAATTGATGGCATGTCGCTCCTCTTCGGTCATGTGACTGGTATCGTTATAATAAGAGTCGAGCGGGACCACGGTCACATAATGCGGCGGCAGAGCCTCGGCTATCTTTTTCACTACGGTGGTCTTGCCTGAGCCAGTACCACCTGCGATGCCAATGATGGTCATATCTGTATATTTTATAAGGTGTGGGTATAGTAAGGCGTAGGAAGAAACTTATTTCACTTGCTTCACAAGATAGACAATCGTGGGCAGGTGGTCGCTATAGCCATCAAGCCAGATGCCACCGGCATGGGTTCGCAGCGGACTGCCCTTGTATTTGCCTTCCTGCTGGAAGAGATAGTCGCGGCGGAACACCTGGCACTTCAGGTATTTCAGCGTAGAGTAGTCGCGTTTGCCAGGTTTGCAGAGCAGGTTGGGCGTAAGCAGAATCTGGTCGAAGAGGTTCCAGGAACCATTATATAACAAGGTGCCCGTACAATCCTTGGCCAGCACATTCCACCAGGGGTTGTACATATCGTTCTTGCCCACTTCTTCTATCTCCCGCCTTCCGCGCAGTTCCTCGGCCATCGACTTGTCCATCGGGTCATCGTTCATGTCACCCATAATCAGCACCTTGGTCTTGGGATTGCTCTTGAGGATAGAGTCTTTGATGACGGTGAGTTGGCGCGCTCCCTGCTCGCGATAGAAAGATCCGCTGAAACGGCTGGGCAGATGGTTGACGATAATGGTCAGGGGCTCACCAGCCATCTCTCCGCTCACGGTGAGGAAGCCACGGGTGAAGAAGGCAGAGTCCTTCTCCAACGACTGGACATAGGGATGGAGCACCACACCGTTGACCTTGAACTGCTTGGGATTATAGAGCAGGGCACAGTCAACGCCTCGGCGGTCGGGACCCTCGATGTGGCAATACTTGAAGCCCCGGGCAGCCAATGCAGGCTGGGCCACCAGGTCGTCGAGCGCCTTGGCGTTTTCCACCTCACTCACACCGATGGCCACACAGCCGTTGGGGTGGACATCGGTACCCATATCCGAGAGCACCCGGGCCAGATTGGCCAACTTGTGGGAATACTTGAGTCCGTTCCACTTGTAAGAGCCGGTGGGCAGGAACTCATAATCTTTCTTGCCGGCATCATGGCAGGTGTCGAAAAGGTTCTCGAGATTGTAGAAGCCAACGGGATAGATGGCAAACTGCTTGTCCTGTGCAGGCACTGCCACGATGGCAAAGAGCCAGAGGACCAGCATGAGCAAACAACGATTTTTCATGTTCATCAAGTTTATTTGCTGCAAATATCGGCAATTTATGTGAAAAAATATCATTTTCCATCGATTTTCTTGAAAATTTAGGTGTTTTTTCTTTTCTTTTTAGAATTAATTTCGTTACTTTGCAAAAAATATCAACAAAACACATTAAACATATCTACATGCAGAAACAACTGAAATTGGCCCTTGCGGCCCTTTGTTGCGCCCAAGTCTCGGTGGCACAGAACAGCGAGACCAAAAGCCTGGAGAACACACTGCAGTCAGAACAGGTGTTCACCTTCACTGAGGCACAGTTGGGAGAAGATGATGACCAGTCGCAGAATGTGACCATCATCAATGCCGGCAACAATGTGTATGCCAGCGAAGTGGGTTATCTGTTCTCACCTGTCAGATTCAGATACCGTGCCTTCAACCAGAAATTCAACGATGTCTACATCAACGGTGTGCAGATGAATGACCTGGAGAGCGGACAATTCCGCTTCTCCTCCATCGGCGGCATCAACAACATCACGAAGAATGTGGACTTTGCACTTCCCTTCGAGAAATCCAACTTTGCCGTCTCGGCCATGGGAGGCAGCAACAACTACAACTTCAGGGCCTCGAAGGTGGCCAGCGGACAGCGGCTTACGCTGAGCGGTGCCAACCGCAACTACACCCTGCGCGGCATGTACTCCTTCGGCACGGGTGTGAGCGAGAAGGGATGGTCGTTTGCCGGCAGCATCGGCTACAGATGGGCCGACAGAGGCTACGTGGAGGGAACGTTCTACAACTCGCTCTCCTATTTCTTCGGCATAGAGAAACAAATCAACGACCAGCACAGCATCTCGCTCGCCACCTGGGGCAATCCCACGGAGAGGGCCTCGCAGGGTGCCTCGTCTGACGAGGTTTACTGGCTGGCCAACGACAACTACTACAACCCCTATTGGGGCTACCAGAACGGCAAGAAGAGAAACTCGCGCGTGGTCAACGACTTCTCGCCATCGGCTCTGCTGACCTGGGACTTCAAGATAGGTGACGACACGAAACTCACCACCTCGCTCTTCGGCAAGTACAGCATGTATCAGAGCACAAAACTCAATTACAACAATACCGACAACCCGCAACCCGACTACTGGAAGAACCTGCCCTCGGCCAACTATGACGTATGGAACCAGAGCGGAACCGACCAGGACATCCTCAACTGGCAGACCTCCTACAACTACTGGACGGCCTGCAAGGCCAACCGGCAGATTGACTTCGACGAACTCTACTTCGCCAACCGTCAGGCTGCCGCCCAGGGTGCCGACGCCATGTACTATATCCAGGCCAAGCACATCGACAACTTCAACCTGACGCTCTCGTCGGCCCTGAACACCAAGCTGGGCAAGAACACCGACTGGAACCTGGGCGTGGCCCTCGCCACCAATACCGGCAAACACTATCAGACGATGGAGGACCTGCTGGGTGCATCCACCTTCCACAACATCAACACCTATGCCGTGGGAAGTTATGCTGCCGACTCCAAGGAGGTGCAGTATGACCTCAATCATCCCAATGCCGTGGTGAAGGAGGGTGACAAGTTCGGCTACAACTACAACCTGCTCGTCAACAAGGCTACCGCCTGGACCAGCCTCAGCACCACCGTCCAGCGCTTCCGCTTCACACTCGGGGCCAAGATGGCCGGCACCTCGATGCAGCGCGACGGCAAGATGCGCAACGGTTTTGCAGAGAACAACTCCTACGGCAAGAGCGGGACAGCCCGCTTCCTCGACGGCGGCGGCAAACTGTCGATAGCCTACACACCTGGACGTGGCCACTATTTCCTCGTCGGTGCCGGCTATGAATGGCGCGCACCACAGGCCACCACGGCCTTCATGGCTCCCGAAATCAACAACGACTTCGTGACCAACCTCAAGAACGAGCGCATCTTCAGTTCAGAGGTAAGCTACAACTACCGCGGCTCCTGGCTCAACGCCAACATCAGCGGATACTACAGCCGAATGGAGGATGTGACCGAATGGCAGAACTTCTACTACGACGACATCAACTCCTTCACCTACGTGTCGATGACGGGTATCGAGAAGGAATACTATGGCGTGGAACTGGGACTGAAATTCAAACTGGCCTCCTTCCTCGACCTGAAGGCCATCGGTACCATCAGCGAAGCCAAGAACGTGAACAATGCCAACGTATGGTATATGTCGTCGGTGCCCGATGATGCCAACAACCCCTACAACGACAACAACAACCACCAGGCAGAGAAGGTGGCCAACAAGAACATGCGCGAAAGCGGCACCCCGCTCACAGCCCTGAGTCTCGGACTGAGTTACCACCAGAACGGATGGTATATCGACCTCAACGGCAACTACTACGACCGCATCTACCTCTCCTACTCGCCCAACTACCGCTATGAGTCGACCCTCAAAACCCGACAGAAGATTGAGGGCAACGTGTTCGACAACCAGACTGGCGAACTCCTGGAATCGGCCGTAGCCCAGGCCAAAGGAAAGGGCGGATTCATGCTCGACCTCTCCATCGGACGCAGCATCTATCTGAGGAAAGGCTCGCTCTCCATCAACCTCTCCATCACCAACCTGCTCAACAACCAGGAGCTCTGTACGGGAGGCTACGAACAGAGCCGAAGCAACTATAATGTCAACGAGAAGGTGCGCACCTACAAGTTTGACCGCAACCCGAAGAAATACTATGCCTACGGCACCAACGGCATGCTGAACATCTCCTACAAATTCTAAATCGTCATCAGACAACCTGTCGCGACGATGACAACAGACATATCATACATAAGACATCTCATACATACGACATCTTATTCATACGATAATGAAAACAATCAAATATCTATTCATGGCCGTTGTGGCCGCCTGCTCGCTCACGGCCTGCATGGACGACGGATATGACGAGCCGGGAGCCGACGTGATTGCCGCCGGCAACAACCAGATTACAGAAAAGAATGTCATCACGGTGCAAGAACTGCTCAACAAGTATCCCGGTGCCGTCAACGGCTCTATCCTCATCGAGGAGGATATCCAGCTGAAGGGCGTCATTACGGGCAACGACATCGAAGGCAATCTCTATCGCGAGGTGGCATTCCAGGATGCTACCTCCGCTATCACACTGAGTATCAACCGCAGCGGACTCTTTGCCCGCTTTGCCGAAGGAGCTGAGATGCTCATCGACCTCAAAGGGCTCTATATCGGCAACTATGGCAAACAGATTCAGTTGGCAGCCTATCCCAGCGCCACGGAGTATACCTATGCCAGCGTCAACATCTGGGAGAAGCACTACAAACTCACGGGCAAGACACAGCAGGTGGAACCAGAGGTGTTTGGCGACGGCAGTCAGGGAACCATCAACCTGACCTGGAACAAGGATAAGGATGGTGGCAAACTGGGCATCCTCAAGAATGTGTCATTCCGCAATGTGGGTGCCAAAACCACCTTCTCCGACCCCAAGGGCACCAACTCCGTATCGCTCTACTTCAAAGAGGCCAGCGGCTCCAACCTGATGGTCTACACCTCGATGTATGCCGACTTTGCCGGCACTGTCGTGCCACAGGGCAAGTGCAACATCACGGGTATCTTCAAGCGCTATAACGACAAGTGCGAAATCCTCATCCGAAAAATCAGCGACGTGGAAGACCTCGAGAAACAATAATCCCCACCCTATTACTCATCGAATAAAAAAATAAAAAAACATATCACAACATGAAAAAGATTCTTTATTCATTCTTCGCGCTGATGCTGGCCGTATGCTCTCTCGCCAGCTGCGACGATGTTCCCGCTCCCTATCAGATTCCCGGAATTGGCGGTGACGAAGGTGGCGACACCCCTGCCGTCACTGGCGACGGCTCTGTTGACAATCCCTTCAACTGTGCAGGCATCATTGCCTTCACCGAAAG
>JAEDMP010000093.1 GCA_016302965.1 Bacteroidaceae bacterium | reverse complement strand
CACATCATACATGTGGAGGTAAGCCTGAACGTGGCAAGCCACGAAGTTAGGTGTGGTAATCTGATAGGTTGAGCGGATGGGCTCGTCGCCGAAACGCAGGTGAGAGCAGGTGAAACCACCCGACTTCTTGGAGTCGTAGGAGAAGTAAGCCTGGCAGTGCTTGTCGGTGTTCTCACCGATAATCTTCACGGAGTTCTTGTTGGCACCCACGGTACCGTCGGCACCCAGACCGAAGAACTTGCACTCCTGGATAGACTGTCCTCCGAGCGCCATCTCTTCCACAACGGGCAGCGAGGTGAAGGTCACGTCGTCTACGATGCCCACGGTGAAGTGGTTCTTGGGTTCGGGCAGTTCGAGGTTGTTGAATACGGAGATAATCTTGGCGGGAGTCACGTCGGAAGAGCCGAGACCGTAGCGGCCACCCACGATGAGGGGACGGTTCTCTACGTCATAGAAGGCGCTCTTCACGTCGAGGTACAGAGGCTCACCCTCTGCTCCGGGCTCCTTGGTGCGGTCGAGCACGGCGATGCGCTTGCAGGTGGCGGGCACGGCTCCGAGCAGGTGCTTCACGGAGAAGGGACGATAGAGGTGAACGCTCACCATACCTACCTTCTTGCCCTGCTGTACGAGGTAGTCGATGGCCTCGCGGGCAGCCTCGGTGGCCGAACCCATGAGGATGATGACGTTCTCGGCATCCTCGGCACCATAGTAGTTGAAGAGGTGATACTCACGGCCGGTGATTTCGGAAATCTTGCCCAGGTAGTATTCCACCACTTCGGGCACCTTGTCGTAGTACTGGTTGCAGGCCTCACGGTGGGTGAAGAAGGTCTCAGGGTTCTCGGCGGTACCGCGGGTAACGGGGCGCTCGGGAGTGAGGGCACGGTCGCGGAAGGCCTTGATGTCGGCGGGGTCGACGAGCTTGGCCACGTCTTCCATCTCCATCACCTCCACCTTATGATACTCGTGAGAGGTGCGGAAACCGTCGAAGAAGTTGACGAAGGGCACCCAGGTCTTCAGGGTAGCCAGGTGGGGAACAGCGGTCAGGTCCATCACCTCCTGTACGGAACCGGAGCAGAACATGGCGAAGCCGGTCTGGCGGCAGGACATCACATCCTGGTGGTCACCGAAGATACAGAGTGAGTGAGAGGCGAGCGTACGGGCCGATACGTCGAAGACGCAGGGCAGCAGCTCACCGGCAATCTTGTACATGTTAGGAATCATGAGCAGCAGACCCTGTGAAGCGGTGAACGTCGTGGTGAGCGCACCTGCCTGCAGCGAACCGTGAACGGCACCGGCGGCACCGCCCTCTGACTGCATTTCCTGAACGCTTACCGTCTGTCCCCACAGGTTCTTGCGTGTGCGGGCAGCCCACTCATCAACATGTTCCGCCATAGGAGATGACGGAGTGATGGGGTAGATGGCAGCCACCTCAGAGAACATATAGCTCACGTGAGCGGCGGCTTCGTTACCATCACAAGTGATAAACTTTTTTTCTTTAGCCATTTTTTTATGTGTTAATGAATAAAACAATGTTTTTGATGATTGTAAAAAATGATTTTCTTGATGTTTTCAGTAGAGGAATCCGAACAGCCAGAGCGGTATCTGCTTGTCCTTGCCCACCTCGGTGTTGTATCGTGCCTGGATGATATCGGGTGCAATCCGCGGTTTGTTGGGTTGGTGGGCGTCGCAGATGCGGAATTGCAGTTTATCGTCAATGATATAGCTGTTGGCTCTTGTCCCTTGGTTGACGCTGTGGTCTTTCCACAGACTGTTGACAAAGAAGGTCTCCATCGACTCCTGCGTCTCCACTTTGTTGGGGTAGATGGCATAGAGCAGGTTGGAGTTGTGCAGCATGATTTTGGCCGGTTTCTTGGGAAATGCCTGTCCCACGGGGTAAATCATGTTGATGAGTCGCGAGTCGGCCAGATACTTGATATAGTTCATGACCGTGGCACGGCTGGTTTCGATGTCGCCTGCCAGCTGGCTGATGTTGGGTGTCTTCTGCCGTCCTACGGAGAGCAGATAGAACAGCTTCTTGATTTTCGGCAGATATTTCAGCTCTATCTGCTTGATGAGCAGGATGTCCACCTCGGTCATCATGTTCATCGTCTTGAGCAGGTTTTCCGAGTAGTTGCGGTGTTCCTGGAAGAAGGGGTAGAATCCATGATGCAGATAGTCCTGGAAATGTTTGGAAGGCGATACCTTGGGCAGAATCTGCTTGACGATACGCTCATGGTTATTGAGAATCTCGTCGAGTGTATACGGCTGGAAATGGTTATCGGTGAGCAGATTGAGATACTCTCTGAAGGAGAAACCTCTCAGATTGTAGCTGTCTACGATATTGTTGAGTTCGGGATTTTCCTCCTTGAGTCTCATCACGCTCGATCCTGTGAACACAATCTTCAGTCCCGGAATCTCTTCGTAGATTCGCCTTAGCTCGGTGCACCATTCAGCCTGTTTGAAGACCTGGTCGATGAGCAGCACGCGTCCTCCCTTTCGGTAGAACTCGGCAGCAAAGTCGGCAATGCCCCGGCACTGGAAGTAGAAGTTGTTCATATTGACATAGAGGCATTGCCGGTCGTGTGGACCGAACTTCTCTTTGGCGTATTGCAGCAGCAGAGTCGTCTTGCCCACCCCCCGTGTTCCTTTGATGCCAATCATACGTCGGCTCCAGTCAATCTCGTCCATGAGAGTTCGTCTGACTGGTGCAGTGGAATGTTCCACGAGATAAGTATGTGTTCTGAAGAAAGCTTCCATTCTTTCTTTTTCTCTTAAAATTGGTGCAAAGATAATACTTTCTTCTTAATTTGCAAAGTCAGATTTGCAAAATATGAAAAAAAAGTTGTAATTTTGCGGCTGGATATAGAAAGAAACCCCCAATTAGTATGAGATTACATCTATTTAATCCTGAACATGACCTTGCATTGGCAGCCGATAAGAGTCGCTTCACGGCTCCTCATGCTGCCCGTCAGCTGCGTTCCGATTTGGCATTCATTCCTGCATTCTGGGCTTCGCCTGGTGATGCGGTGCTGGTGAATGATGCCGTCTTGGCTCGTGAACAGGCGCGTCGTCTGTCGTCACGTTTGGAGCAGGTGGGCATTCATGCGAGGATTCAAGGCAGTTATGTGGAGCCCCACGACCTGTCGGTGCTTTGTGGTGGCGAGTGGTGCCCTTGGGGTTGGGATCGCAGTGTGCGCTCCGAAATACAGTTGATGGGTGCACCTGTTGCTGTTCTTCCTTCTGATAGCCAGTTGTCCACGTGGCGTGAGTTGTCTCATCGCCGTTTGTCCGTTCTGGTGCTCAGCCATCTCAAGTTCAAGGGGATGGTGGGCGAGTCGATGGAGTGTTTCACGGAACAGGAGATTGACTACTGTTGCCACACCTGGAACCGTATTGTCATCAAGGCCCCTTGGAGCAGCAGCGGACGTGGAGTGCGTTTTGTCGATGCCGAGACGTTCTCTGACAATATTCGCGGATGGATTCGCAACACCCTGTCGCAGCAAGGTTCAGTGATGATAGAGCCCTATTATAATAAGGTGAAGGATTTTGGTATGGAGTTTATGGTCGACTCCGAGGGCAAAGTGGGCTATTGCGGTCTCTCGCTTTTCTCCACCACGGGTTCCGCCTATACTGGCAATCTCCTTGCCACAGAGTATGCCAAGGAACAGCTGTTGATGCCCTATCTGTCAGCCCAAGTCCTTAGCCGTCTTCAGAACCAGTTGTCGGAGGTGCTTGCCCAGACGGTTGCTCCCGTCTATCAGGGCCCTATCGGAGTGGATATGATGGTGGTGACGGGTCATGGTTCGCATGCTTTTCTGATTCATCCTTGTGTAGAGATTAACCTGCGTTGCACAATGGGGCATCTGGCGCTGGCTCTGTCCCCCCATGACGACCACGACCTGCAGGCGGTCATGAACATCAGTTTCGACAAACACCATTATCATGTCCGCATCAGTGACCAGTCGCCTAAGACCTTCCACCAGCATGTATCTTCTATCCATGACATGTCGCTCCAGTGAGCGGGTGATTCAGGATGCCATGATTATCCGAAAAAAACATCAGCCCCAAGGCAAAGACCTTGGGGCTGATGTTTTGATAGAGAGTGATTGTTATTCTGCTTTTGCAGCCTCACGTCTTGACTTGATTTTGTCTACGTAAGCATCGATGACTGCCACAGCAGTGATGTTCACTACGTCGCGCACCGACGAGGCGAAGTCGGTGAAGTGGATGGGTTTGTTCAGACCCATCTGGATGGGGCCGATAATCTCCACGTCGCTGTTCAGCGCCTGCAGCATCTTGTAGCTGGAGCGTGCGCTGGTGAGGTTGGGGAAGATGAGCGTGTTCACGTCCTTGCCCTTGAGTTTGTTGAAGGGATAGAGTTCGTCTCTCAGCTCCTTGTTCAGGGCAAAGCCAATCTGCATCTCACCCTCGACCAGCATCTCGGGACACTCCTGCTGCAGCTGTGCCACCGCCCTTCTCACCTTGATCGAGCCGTCGGTATTGTCGGAGCCGAAGTTGGAGTGGCTGATGAGCGACACCACGGGTTTCTCGTTGAAGAACCTCACGGTGTAGGAACTCAGTTTGGCCAGGTCGACGAGTTCCTCAGTGTTGGGATTGCTGTTGATGAGCGTATCGGCGATGAAGAGCGTGCCCTTGGGCGAGTTGATGATGTGCATGGTTCCGAAGTGCTTGTATTCGGGCCGCACGCCGATGACCTCGTTGGCCACCTTGATGGTGTTCGAATATTTGGTGTAGAGACCGGTGATGAAGGCGTCGGCCTCGCCCGTCTCCACCATCATCATGCCGAAATAGTTGCGTTCAAACATCTTGTCGTTGGCCTCCTGGAAGGTGTATCCGTCGCGCTGACGCTTCTGGGTGAGGATGCGTGCGTAGCGTTCCCTGCGCTCAGCCTCGCGGTCGTGGCGCAGGTTGATGACCTCGATGCCGTCGAGGCTCAGCTCCAGTTCCTTGGCGAGTTTCTCGATGCGCTCGTCGTTGCCCAGGAGGATGGGCTGGCAGATACCTTCAGCCTTGGCCTGCACGGCCGCTTTGAGCATGGTGGGGTGTATGCCCTCTGCAAACACCACGCGCTGCGGGTGGCTGCGGGCGGTCTCATAGAGTTTCTGCGTGAGTTTGGTCTCCTGTCCCAGCAGTTGGCGCAACTGGTTCTTGTAGGCGTTCCAGTCCTTGATTTCCTTCCGGGCCACACCGCTCTCGATGGCGGCCTTGGCCACGGCTGCGCTCACCTCGGTGATGAGTCGTGGGTCGATGGGTTTGGGGATGAAATAGTCGGGACCGAAACTCAGGTTGTTCACGTGGTATACATCATTCACCACATCGGGCACGGGCTGCTTGGCCAGGTCGGCGATGGCATGGACGGCAGCCATCTTCATCTCCTCGTTGATGGCCGAGGCGTGAACGTCGAGTGCGCCGCGGAAGATGTAGGGGAATCCGATGACGTTGTTGATCTGGTTGGGATAGTCGGAGCGTCCGGTCGACATCAGTACGTCGGGACGGCTGGCCATGGCATCCTCGTAGCTGATTTCAGGAACGGGGTTGGCCAGTGCAAAAACGATGGGGTCTTTGGCCATCGAGCGCACCATATCCTGCGAGAGTACGTTGCCCTTGCTCAGTCCCACAAACACGTCTGCACCCTTGAGTGCCTCTTCCAGCGTGTGCACGTCACGTCGGTCAGTGGCAAAGAATTTCTTCTGTTCCGTCAGATTGGGGCGGTCGGAGGTGATGACACCCTTGGAGTCGAGCATGACGATGTTCTCCTTTTGTGCGCCCAGAGCCATATAGAGTTTGGTGCAACTGATGGCAGCGGCACCGGCTCCGTTCACTACGATTTTTACCTTCTTGATGTCCTTCCCGTTTACCTCTAAAGCATTTTTCAGTCCGGCAGCCGAGATGATGGCGGTGCCGTGCTGGTCGTCGTGCATCACGGGGATATCGAGTGTGCGCTTCAGCCGTTCCTCGATATAGAAGCATTCGGGTGCTTTGATGTCTTCGAGGTTGATGCCGCCGAAGGTGGGTGCAATCTTCTCAACTGCCTCACAGAATTTCTCGGGGTCTTTCTCGTCGACCTCGATGTCGAACACGTCTATGCCGCCATAAATCTTGAAAAGCAATCCTTTGCCTTCCATCACCGGTTTGCCGCTCACGGCACCGATGTCGCCGAGTCCGAGCACCGCTGTTCCGTTGCTGATGACTGCCACGAGGTTTCCTTTGTCTGTATACTTGTAGGCGTTGTTGGCATCCTGCTGTATTTCGAGACAGGGATAGGCCACGCCGGGCGAGTAGGCGAGACTCAGGTCGGTTTGTGTGCGGTAAGCCTTGGTGGGCTTCACCTCGATTTTGCCGGGGCGTCCGCTCTCGTGATAGAGCAGTGCGTCCTCTTTTGTGATTTTTACCATATAATATTATGTATAGAAAATGTGTTGAATATACCTTTCAGTTGTTTGGTTTCATGTCTTGAGGCGCAAAATTACAACAATATTTTGAGAAATCCCTATATTTTCCGTCAAATTGTCATAATTTCAGGGTCAATTTGTGAGAAATGTTTGTTTTTCTGCATAAATAAAAGGTTTATACCTCATTCATACACCCTGTTGAACCAGGAGGGTGTATCGTTGTTGCCCTTCGATACACCCTCCATGAAAAATAATGTCCCAAAAGTTTGGTGACTATTTGGAAATAGTATATCTTTGCAGGAAAAATGGCTCCATTCCTATTTTTTGTCAACCTTTCTTTACGGAGAAGGGAGCGTATAGGAGGATGTGGGTACAAAGAAGATGATCAGAACCAATAACAAGAATCTCTATGAGTACAGAAGTCGGAATGTGGGATAAGGTGATGTCTGTGGCAATGTCTTTCCCCGGAGTGAAGGTAAATAGGAATGAATTCCTTGTAAGTGCATTAAACACTCTTTGTAGTGAGGAACAACTGAAACTGATTGCTGACGGCAAGAGACCTGCGGATTTCCTGTCGATAAAAGCCATCGACCGATTGGCTGACAGTTATATCAGTAGCCATACCGTCAAAGTAACTGCCTTGTCTGCCGCTGCCGGTTTGCCAGGTGGCTGGACAATGGCTGCGACCATACCTGCTGATTTGGCCCAATACTACTACCATGTTTTTGTTTTAGGTCAGGAACTGGCATACTTATACGGTTTCCCCGACCTGTCTGATGAGAAGGGTGCTTTGACAGAAGAAGCAACAAGCGTGCTTACATTGTTTGCAGGTTGTATGATGGGTGTTGGTGTCGCCAACGAAGCGATTCAGAAGTTGGCGGAAAACTTTGCAAAGGAAGTAGTAAAGCGCCTTCCGAAATATGCCCTCACCAAAACTGTCATCTATCCCATAGTGAAACAAGTGGCCAAGTGGATAGGAGTGAAACTGACCAAGGACAGTTTCGCAAAAGGTTTGGGTAAGGTTGTTCCTATCCTTGGCGGTGTCATATCCGGCGGATTAACGTTGGCAACGTTTAAACCAGGAGCGAATAAACTGAAGAAGACGCTGCACAAATGTTGTGTGATCATGACTGAGAATGCTTGCAGGAACGATGACTGCGAATCGGATCCGCATGAAGAGATTCATGAATCCTGATAGTAGTAACGCAGGTCTTCAGATTTCCCGACACTTTATCCTTGTGGCAGTACGCCCGCGTGCGTACGCTGGTACGATGGACAGCGTACCGTGGTACACTGCTCAGTGTACTGGAGTACGCTGCCCAACGTACTGCTGTCATCCTGCCCAACGTACTGCTGTCATCCTGCCCAACGTACTGCTGTCATCCTGCCCAACGTACTGGCATCTGGATGGGGCACTCAGTAACCGACGGGTATCTGTTCA
>JAEDMP010000092.1 GCA_016302965.1 Bacteroidaceae bacterium | reverse complement strand
TGAGCACGGGGTAGATCTCGATGTCGCGGTTGTAGTTGATGGCAATCTTGTTGTAGGCCTCCAGGTGGAAGGGGTCGATCATGTTCACATCATTGAGGTCGGCGGTGGCCGCCTCGTAGGCGATGTTCACGGGATGCTTCAGTGGCAGGTTCCACACGGGGAAGGTCTCGAATTTGGCATAGCCGGCCCTCACGCCACGCTTGTGCTCATTGTAGAGCTGGCTCAGACAGACAGCCATTTTGCCGCTGCCGGGGCCGGGGGCGGTCACGATGACCAAGGGGCGTGTCGTCTCCACGTAGTCATTCTTGCCGAAGCCTTCGTCAGAGGCAATCAGTTTCACGTTGTGGGGATAGCCCTCGATGAGATAGTGGCAGTAGGTCTTGATGCCCTCACGCTCCAAGCGTTGCTTGAAGGCGATGGCGGCCGGTTGCCCGTTGTAGTGGGTGATGACCACGGATCCCACGAGGAAGCCTCTGTGCTGGAACTCTCCGCGCAGACGCAGCACATCCTCGTCATAGCTGATGCCGAGGTCGGCCCGTTGCTTGTTCTTTTCGATGTCGGCGGCGCTGATGACAATCACGATCTCTATGCTGTCGCTTATTTTTTGAAACATGCGCAGCTTGCTGTCGGGCTGGAAGCCGGGCAGCACACGGCTGGCGTGGTGGTCGTCGAAGAGCTTGCCTCCGAGTTCGAGATAGAGTTTCCCGTCAAACTGGGAGATGCGCTCCTTAATGTGTTCCGACTGGATGCTCTGATATTTCTCGTTGTCAAATCCTATTCTCATATTGGGTAATCTGAAGAGGTGATATGATTGATGGAATAATATGGTTTGTTTCTTTCTATGGCAGGTATGCTTGTGCCATTTGGCTGCAAAATTAATCATTTTACACGAGAAAACGACACGAATTCTGTCAAAATGTTACAGACATAGCCATTTCTTGGAAAAAAATGTGTATCTTTGTGGTCGAATCTATAGAAACAATCATTGATGAAATCATCAGAACAATAATCACATAATCAGAACAATAATAAGAAATGGCAACAGTAGATGACAAGAAGATTATCTTCTCGATGGTGGGAGTATCGAAGATTATTCCCCAAAACCAGAAGCAGATTCTGAAGAACATTTACCTCTCGTTCTTCTACGGAGCGAAAATCGGTATTATCGGCTTGAACGGAGCCGGTAAGTCTACCCTCATGAAAATCATTGCAGGCATCGAACAGCCCACGCAGGGCGAGGTGGTGTGGAGCCCCGGCTATAGTGTGGGCTACCTGCCGCAGGATCCTCCGCTGGATGAGTCGAAGACCGTGAAGGAGAATGTGATGGAGGGTGTGCAGCATGTGTATGATGCGCTGAAGGAATATGAGGATATCAACCTCAAGTTCGGCGAGGAGGAATACTACAGCGACCCCGACAAGATGGACAAACTCATGCAGCGCCAGGCCGAGGTGCAGGATATCATCGATGCCACCGACGCATGGAACATGGACTCGAAGCTCGACCGGGCGATGAGTGCCCTGCGCTGTCCGCCGGGCGACTGGCCTGTGACCAACCTCTCGGGTGGTGAGCGCCGCCGTGTGGCTCTCTGCCGTCTGCTCCTGCAGAAGCCCGATGTATTGCTGCTCGACGAGCCTACCAACCACCTCGACGCCGAGAGCATCGACTGGCTGGAGCAACATCTGCAGCAGTATGAGGGAACGGTCATCGCCGTCACCCACGACCGCTACTTCCTCGATGATGTGAGTGAGTGGATTCTCGAACTCGACCGTGGCGAGGGAATCCCCTGGAAGGGCAACTACTCTTCGTGGCTCGACCAGAAGACCAAACGCATGGAACAGGAAGAGAAGCAGGCTTCCAAGCGCCGCAAGACGCTGGAGCGCGAACTCGAATGGGTGCGCATGGCACCCAAGGCCCGCCAGGCCAAGGGCAAGGCCCGTCTCAACTCTTACGAGCAGATGCTCAACGAGGAGCAGAAGGCGCGTGAGGAGAAGCTGGAGATTTTCATTCCCAACGGTCCCCGTCTGGGCAACAAGGTAATCGAGGCCCAGCACGTGAAGAAGGCCTTCGGCGAGAAACTGCTCTTTGGCGACCTCAACTTCATGCTGCCGCCCAACGGTATTGTGGGAGTGATTGGCCCCAACGGAGCGGGCAAGACCACCCTCTTCCGTCTCATCATGGGACTGGAGACGCCCGATGCCGGTTCGTTTGAGGTGGGTGAGACCGTGAAGCTGGCCTATGTCGACCAGCAGCACAAGGATATCGACCCCAACAAGTCGGTCTATGAGGTCATCTCCCAGGGCAATGAGACCATCCGTATGGGTGGACGTGACGTGAATGCACGTGCCTATATCTCGCGTTTCAACTTCTCGGGAACCGACCAGAGCAAGCTCTGTGGTGTGCTCTCCGGTGGCGAGCGCAACCGCCTGCAGTTGGCACTGGCCCTGAAGCAGGAGGGTAACGTGCTCTTGCTCGACGAGCCTACCAATGATATCGATGTCAACACGCTCCGCGCGCTCGAAGAGGGTCTGGAGTCGTTTGCCGGATGTGCCGTCGTCATCAGTCACGACCGCTGGTTCCTCGACCGCATCTGCACGCATATCCTGGCTTTCGAAGGCAACGGCGAGGTGTTCTATTTCGAGGGCAGCTATTCGGAGTATGAGATCAACAAAGCCCGCCGACTCGGCAACGAGGATATCAAGAAGGGACGCTACCGCAAACTGATGGAGGACTAATCCTCCATCACTTGCCGTAGACGTATTGTGTGGCTCTGTTGTAGATGACGGATGAAGTGAAAATGAATCGTGCCGACACGGTTGCGTCCGAGTTTCGTCCGACCCTCAACCGGTGACAAAAGAAAAAACCGCCTGTTAATAGGCGGTTTCACGTTTTTTTCTGTCGGGATGACTGGACTCGAACCAGCGACCTCACGCCCCCCAGACGCGTGCGCTAACCAACTGCGCTACATCCCGATTGCCTTGCCTTTCAGCTTAGCGAGTGCAAAGGTAGGCATTATTTTCGTCTCCTGCAAACTTTTGGGCAATTATTTTCAGAGAAAGGGTGATTTTTTCGTTTTTCATGACAAAATAGGGGATAGATGGAGCCATTTTCACTATCCTGTGAGCACTCGATGCAGCAGCTCCACATCGGGAACATGAATCTTGCCACGGCTCAGATTCAGCAGTCCGTCCCGCTCCATCGCCCTCAATTCATTGGAAACATCCAGCCGGCTGTCGTTCACGGCTTGGGCGAGCGTCACCATCAGGATATGGAAGCACTTGGCTCCCGTGTCGGTCTGGCAGCGGCTGAGCAGAAACGATGCGATATGCTGGCGGAGCGTGGCGGGCTGGTGCTGCCAGGGCTGCAACAACAGCCGCTGGCTCTGGGCAGCCAGCTGGTTGAACATGTTGAGCTGGAACACCTCGAAACGCTGGCAGAGGCGCAACACCTCCTGCTTGTCGAGCGTGATGAAGTTGACCGGTGAGAGCGCAACAAAAGAGGAGCGAAAACGTTGGGGCAATCCGAAGAGGCACTCGGTCTGCAGGGTATAAGGAGCCGTCACCTGTTCGTCCACGACACACGAGCCGTCAGCCGTCTCGGTCGTCACCCTCAGGTCACCATGCGTGAGGAAATGGAGTTTTCGGCAAACCTCCTCCTTGCGAATGACCCGTTTGCCTGTCTCATACTTGTCGAAACCGAATTTCGTGTGAGCCAGCACCTGCGACAGTTCCGATTTGCCCATTCCCTGAAAGAGTGGGAACTGCAATAGCCTGTTGAATACCTGTAGATGCTCCATCCTGAATAATTATGATGATTTGTTTTCTCCCTATATAATATAATAAGGTATTATATATAATAAGGTGTAATATGTCATTAGGAATAACCTGACTATTTCGTCAGATTGTCCCACACCTGCAACTGCCCCTTGTCATCGGCATAGATGAGATAAGCCTTCAGCTCGCTATGCCTTTTGAGCAGTGCCTTCGCTTTCTCCATCCCCATCACCATGAAGGCGGTGGCATAGGCATCGGCGGTGGCACAGTTGGCGGCCACCACGGTAGCGCTCAGCAGACTGTGCTGCACGGGGCGTCCCGAGAGCGGATCGATGGTGTGGGCATATTTCTTGCCACCCTGATAGTAGAAGTTGCGGTAGTTGCCGCTGGTGGCCATGCCAGCGTCGGTCAGCGGAAGAATCGTCTGCAGTTCCTCGTTCACGGCCAGCGAGTCGTCTGCTGGTTTGGTCACCCCTATTCGCCATTTCTCCTGCTTGCTGTTTTTCCCGCTCACCACAATCTCACCTCCTATCTCCACCATAAAGTCGGTCACCCCATGGCGTCGCAGACAGTCGGCCACCCGGTCAGAGCCGTAGCCCTTGGCGATGGCGCTGAAGTCGAGCATGATGCCCGGGGCTTGTTTGACAATCTGGTATTGTCCCTCCAGCTGTTTCATCTCCACCTTCTGATAACCCACCAGTTGTCTGAGGCTGTCGAGCTGCTTCTCGCCGGGCATCTGTCCCTGTCTGAATCCGAATCCCCAGGCGTTGACCAACGGGGCCACGGTGATGTCGAAGGCCCCGTCCGTCTCTTCCGATACCTGTCGGGCGAGGGTATAGAGCTCGCGGAACATCCCGTTCAGCGCCGGCTGCTTCCCCTGGTTGACGGCCGACACCATCGACTCCGGGTTGAAGGCCGATAGCGTGCGGTCCACCTCTTGCAGGGCCGCCATCATCTCCTGATGCAGGTCGTCGTTCGACTTATAGGTGAAGTGATAGGTGGTGCCAAACACCATTCCCTCATGATGCTGATAGGGAGTGGTGGCATTCTGGCGCACAATCAGTATGGTGCCCACGATGAGCAGCACGAGGAAAGGCAGTTGCCAGATGAGTCGGCGATGCTGTTTGTTGTTGGTCATAGTTGAAGAGAATACGGGGAAGATTACAGGGGAGGATACAAGGGAGAATACGGAGGGGAATCGTGAAGATCCCTTTGGCTATGGGCTCAGATGTCGATGATGACATTGAAGTTGGCCGAGATGCGGGTGTCGCCTGATCGACCGTAGCCCGGTACATACCACACGTTGCCTGCCGCCCCGTCCTGGTGGGTCAGCCGCCGTTTGTAGCGTACTGCCCATCCGGCATGTAGCGGTCCCCACAGTTTGGCATCCAGTCCGAACACGATTTCCATCCAGTGCTGGCTGCAGCTCTCGCCCTCCATCCTGAACGAGGTGATGTCGCCCCAGACGGGGTCGGCAGTATCTTCGCGCCAGATGTCGGCCTTGTAGGAGGTGAAGGCATAGCGGATGCCGCCATAGAGGCGGTTGGGCGTGTTCTTGTTTTTCAGCAGGTTCAGGTCACATCCCAGTCTGAAGTAGGGAGCCTGTGTCTTGTAGCTCAGTCCCGTCACCTCGTCACGCTCGTGGTTGGCCGAGCCGTAGCCCACCTCCACCACGGGAAAATACTGGTTGTGCAGGTTCAGTCGCAGTGCCCCCTCATACTCGCCATAGTCGCTCATGACCCGCATGGCGGCACCAATCAGGTCGAACGAGACGGAGAAACCGTTGAACAGGGGTATGGAGTCTTTGGCCACGCTGAACAGTTTGCTCTGGGCCTGCATCCTGGCGGGAGCGGCCAGCGCCGGGAGAACCAGCAGCAGTGCGACAGCCAGTTTAGCGTAGACGCTTGAAATAGAGGAGCAGATGAGGCGTTGAGGCGTCATAGTTTACGGATGTTTTGTTGATACTCACAGAGTCGATGCCCCAGCGTGTGTGGCTCACGCCGGTGATGGTGTGGAAATAGGCCAGCTGGCAGTCAATCGACTCGAATCTCGGATGGTTCTGTTTCTCCACATAGAGCGTGTCGAGCGTGCGCCAGCTGCTACCCTTGCGTTCCACGAGCAGTGTGTCGGCGGCGCGGGTGAGGCTCATGGGCAGTTCCAGTTTGCTCGTGCCCACTCCCCGGTTGAAGAGGATGCTGTCCGTGCCGTCGGCGCGCAGGGTGCTGACGCTGAGCGTGTCGGGCAGATAGGCGTTGGCGCTGTCGTTGCTGCTCACCTGGTAGACACAGCTCACGATATTCTGTACCGGACAGTCTATCGACGAGCATCCGCCCACCGTGAGTGCTATGGCCGCCACGGCGGCCAGCTGTTTCATGCCCCCTCTTCCGATTAGCCCTTTTCTCATATCACCTCCTCTATCTGATAGTTGTTGCGGTCGTGCGACGAGCGGCTCACGAGGTCGCCCACGAAGCCCGTGAGGAAGAGCTGCGTGCCGATCATCATCATCGTGAGGGCGATGTAGAAGTAGGGCGAGTCGGTCACGAGCCGTTGCGGTATGCCGTTGGCCAGACAATAGAGCTTATCGGCACCCAGGGCGAAGGCCGAGAGGAAACCGATGAAGAACATGATGGTGCCGAGGAATCCGAACACGTGCATGGGCTTGCGTCCGAAACTGCTCAGGAACCAGAGCGTGATGAGGTCGAGATAGCCGTTGAAGAATCGGTTCAGTCCGAACTTCGACACGCCATACTTGCGGGCCTGGTGGTGTACCACCTTCTCGCCGATTCTGTCGAATCCCGCATTCTTGGCCAGATAGGGGATGTAGCGGTGCATCTCGCCATACACCTCGATATTCTTCACCACCTCCTTGCGGTAAGCCTTCAGCCCGCAGTTGAAATCGTGCAGGTTATGGATGCCGCTGATTTTGCGTGCGGTGGCGTTGAAGAGTTTGGTGGGGATGGTCTTCGAGAGCGGGTCGTAGCGTTTCTGCTTATAGCCCGACACGAGGTCGTAGCCCTCCTCCTTGATCATCTTGTAGAGGCCGGGAATCTCGTCGGGCGAGTCCTGCAGGTCGGCATCCATGGTGATGACCACGTCGCCCTGCGCCTCCTTGAATCCGCAGTAGAGTGCGGGGCTCTTGCCGTAGTTGCGCCGGAACTTGATAGCCTTCACGTGGCTCGACTCCTTGCCGAGTTTTTGGATTACCTCCCAGGAGCGGTCGGTCGATCCGTCGTTGATGAAGATAACCTCGAAAGAGAAACCGTTGGCGTTCATCACGCGCTCAATCCAGGCGTAGAGTTCGGGGAGCGATTCCTCCTCGTTGTATAAGGGGATTACAACTGAAATGTCCATGATTGCTGTTTGATTGGAATAAAAATAAAACTGGTATATGAAGTTTTGTGATTTATATCTTTGTTGCTGAGAGTCAGCGCTCGTTTTTCGTCTCCTCCTCCTGTTTGGGTCGTGTCCGCCGATGGATGAGGGCAAAGGGCACACTGGCCATCACGCCGAGCATGAGGTTCATCCAAGCCACGCTCAGCACGAAGCTCGAGGGCTTGATGTTGCGCATCTCGTCCATCATCTCGTTCACCATCTTCTTCGGGATGCCGTTGGCCTTGAGCATCTCCTTCATCTGGTCGGTCTGCATCAGCTGGCAGTAGTGTTCGGCGAGATAGCCGTTGTCGAGGAAGGCGAAGTAGACATACTGAACCAGTGCGAAGACGATGCTGGCATAGAAGAACACCATCACATAGAAGGCCACGCCCCTGCGGAAGGAGATCATCTTGCCCGGCAGCGAGTCGCGGTATCGCCGGAGCCTTGATCCCGTCAGGAACGGAATCATGAGGGTGGATAGGGTAGAGGCCATGCTGAGCATGGGCGACAGGAATCCGTAGAGGTACATATAGAAGCAGACGCTCCACCAGACGGACATCAGCAGTCCGTCCATCTGTGCGCGCCGGTGCAGCTCTTGCAGTTCTGTTTGGGTCATGACGATAGGGTTATTATCTGTTTTCTCGGTAGGCAGGGCCAGCCGTAGGCCAGCGATGCCCCCTTTTAGTCTGCAAAATTAAGAAAATAAATTCAAACAACCCCCTTTTGTCTCCGTTTTTTATTCGTT
>JAEDMP010000002.1 GCA_016302965.1 Bacteroidaceae bacterium | reverse complement strand
GGAAACGTCTGTTGTCCGTTCCACGTACCGAGGCTCTCGCATTGCCCAATTCGATCGAATTTGAAAATTTGCGTGATTTCCAGCACGTCTCAAACAGAGCGTTAGTAAACGCCTTCAATATGTCTGGACTATTCTTTCCCTCCCATTACCCGCTTTGTACGACTTCGTCATGATGATGACTCCACCATACTCTGCACGGCGTAGGCTACCTCTACTGATGCTGTGTAAGAACTCGTCTGACGGCGACAACCAGTAAACAAGGCTATAATAGTCCAATGCAAAAATACAAAAAATATTTGATAAAAAACAAAATAAGGAAGAAAATATCTCACCAACAGGAAAATTAACAGGAATTAACTCCAAGCAGTGGGTATGTAACTATTCAGTTCACCACAGGACCCTTTCCCTGAGCAAAACGAGAAATAACAGATAAATGTTATATAGGAGTGAATGCGTTACTTGTTGCTCAGGTGCTTATAAATAATGTTAACTATAGTACTGCGGAAATAAGGTTTTTCTCTTTATCTCTGTGGTTTAAATAAAACCCTTATACATTGGGAATTACCACTGCCGAAAGTTGAGTTCATCATTAATGGTACTAAAGGATAAAAACATTTAGCGCCATTAACAATTATAGCCAAAAACTTTGGATTTGATTAAATAAAACATTAATTTTGCAACGTTTTAGAAATCTAAGGTATAGTATTTTATTTAAGAATAATCAATGATGAAACAACAATGTATGACAAACAAATTTGAGTCCTTCAGACTCTATTTGCTGTTTTTGGTTCTCGTGTCGCTATTTTTAAGCTCCTGCAGCGACTCTGATGACAATACCACGGTGGACAATCCTGTCACAATCGGGATTTCCTGGCGTAGCGACCTTGACTCTGAATTCTACACCAATGTAGTAACTGCGATCAAGGAATGTGGCGCCACACCTGTATTGCTCCCTCAGGTGGAATGTAACGACATCGCCTATCAGGGAAACCAAGTGGCTACCGAGTGTATAGATATCCCTGGTCATCTCACTCTTGCCGCAGCAAACTCTCTGCGTGAGTCAGTTGCCAACAGCAATGCCAGTGATGCGGTCAAGGCTGTGGATGCCGTCATCTTCACTGGTGGCGAAGATGTCAGCCCGACACTCTTTGCAAATCCCCAACCTTGGCATGGGATTGAGGCTGAGCGCGACTATAACGCCACACGCGACGTTAACGACTATACGCTTATGGACTACTGTCTCAAACATGACATCAGTCTTTTGGGCTTCTGCCGTGGCATGCAGATGCTCGGTATCATCAGCGGAGCAACAGTCATCCAGGATATCCCCACATTCTTTGCGCAAAAATGTGAACCATACGACTATATACATCGCAACGAGAAGGACTCGCCAGATTCCTATCGCGACTATTCTCCCCATAATGTCACCGTAGTAAAAGGGTCCATACTATACGATATGGCGGGCGAACTGCTTCACAATGTGCCCTCATGGCACCACCAGTCACTCCTGAGTGTAGAAGACACGCCACTCATGATGTCAGGCTATACGGAAGTGAATGGAATGAAGATGATTGAGGCCATCGAGCGCAAGGACAAGACGCTTGCCATAGGATTACAGTTCCACCCGGAAGCTGCAATCGTGAAACATCTCACCGGAGCAGCCAATAAGGACAGTTTCATGTCGATGGAAGAGGCCAAAGGCCTAATCGTCTCCTTCATCACCCGCGTCAAAACCCGCAAGACCTCCAGTGGCCAACCATAGGCATGAGAGTATGTTCAATCCCTACTCGGTCATCAAGGCCATCAACTACAACCGGGAGACGAAACAGCACACCTGCAAGATAGAAAAGGGGGGCACCGTCTGAAGCTATACCATCCCGAGAAAGGATATAAGCACCAACGGCATCTATTTCTTCTGAAACTTACAAAAATGGGCAGACCCTCGAATTTCAAGAAAAGATGAAACTCAAGGGTCTGCCTATTCCAAATGATTACTGGGATTGTGGGCATCAGGCCAGCAGAGCCTTCACCACTTCGGAGATGGCCTTGCCATCAGCCTTGCCAGCGAGCTGTTTGCTGGCCACACCCATCACCTTACCCATCTCCTTGATGCTCTGGGCACCCGTCTGGGCAATGATTTCCTTGATGGCGGCCTCGAGTTCCTCACGGGTCATGGCCTTGGGCAGATACTCCTCGATAACAGCTACCTGAGCCATCTCAGCCTCAGCCAGGTCGGCACGGTTCTGTCCGGTATAAAGGGCGGAAGAGTCGCGACCCTGCTTGGCCAGTTTCTGCAACAGTTTCAGGGCCACGGCATCATCGAGGGTGTCGTTGGCACCGGGAGCAGTCTTGGCTTCAATAAATACTTTCTTGATGTTGCGGAGCGCCTCCAAGCGCACCTTGTCCTTAGCCTTCATGGCTGCGACAATATCCTTGCTTACTTGTTCGAAAAGTGACATGTTTGATATGATATTTGATGATGATTCAACCTATGTTCATACAATTGGAGAGGGGATGAGCGGATCAACCACAGCCCCTGCTCAGGAGAAGCGGATGACCCCCTGATTGGCAAGCGTATCGTCGTCAGAAAGACGTTCTTCAGTCACATCGTCCGACTGGTTACGGATGCTGTTGTACATCTCCTTGGTGCGCTTGTAGGTGGGGGTCGACTCTACGGCAGAGATGATGTCATCGTTGTCGAGGTCCTCCTGACGGAACAGATAGATGTTGGGACGACGCTTGTAGCGGGCGGTGTTACCGTCAGTGCCGTAGTAATGCTCACGGCGCTGCTGCAGGTCGGCATCCTTCTGCTGCTGTTCGGCCAGGTTGTTGATTTCCTCCTGGGTGTGACGCTTGATATGGTTGTTCATACCGTCCACATTCTCCACACCGAAGCCGGTGGCGAGGATGGTCACCTTCACCTTCTTGCCCAGTTCGGGGTCGGTGGCGAGACCCCATTTGATTTCAAAGTCGCCGAAACGTGCCATGAAATCGTTCACATCGTTCATCTCCTCCATCATGAGCGAGTCCTTGCCATCCTTGTCGCCACAGAAAGAGATGCTGAGCAGAATCTTCTTCGAGTGGAACACATCGTTGTCGTTGAGCAGGGGGGAGTTGAGGGCATCGTCGATGGCCTTCTTCACACGACCCTCACCCTCTCCGAAGCCCGTCGACATGATGGCCACGCCACCATCCTTGAGCACGGTGCGCACATCGTTGAAGTCGAGGTTGATGAGTCCATGTACGGTGATAATCTCTGCGATACTCTTGGCGGCCACGCTGAGCGTATCATCGGCCTTGCCGAAGGCATCGAGGATGGATAGTTCGGGATAGATTTCGCGCAGGCGCTCATTGTTGATAACGAGCAGTGCATCCACATGCTTGGCCATCTCTTCCACACCGTCGAGTGCCTGGTCGATCTTGCGGGGGCCTTCGAAACGGAAGGGAATGGTGACGATACCCACGGTGAGGATACCCATCTCCTTGCTCACACGGGCGATGACGGGAGCCGCACCTGTTCCGGTTCCGCCACCCATACCGGCCGTGATGAACGCCATGCGGGTGCCGTCGTTGAGCATGTTGCGGATATCCTCGATGCTCTCCTCAGCAGCCTGGCGCGCCCGTTCGGGACGGTTGCCGGCTCCGAGTCCCTCACTGCCGAGTTGCAGATGCACGGGCACGGGACTGTCGTTGAGTGCCTGGTTGTCGGTGTTGCACAATACGAACGATACGTCGTGAATACCCTCACGATACATGTGGTTGACGGCATTGCCGCCACCTCCTCCCACACCAATCACCTTGATGATGCTGTTTTCTTTTTCGGGAGCCCCGAAGTCTACTACTCCGAGATTGTTATATTGGTCTGCCATGATGCTTGATTAATGATTACAGAATTGAGATATGATGATGAAAATAAACCAGGGGGCTCTTACTCCTCATCGGAGACAATGCGCTCCACAAACTTCTTGGTGCCGCGCGAAATCCTGCGCCAGATACTGTTCTCCTTCTTCTTCTCAGCCGCGATACGCGCCTCCTCTTCGGCTTTTTCCCTGTTCAGGCGTTCTTCCTCCTCCTGTTTCTTTCGCTGCTCCTCCTCTGCCTGCTGTTTCTCGGCTTCGGTACGCACCACACCGGTAGGAGTCTGGGTGGCCTGGCGCGCCCGCGTTCTGGGTTCGGCGGATGCCGTAGGCTGCATATCGGCAAAGAGGCCCTCTTGCAGTTCATCGCCTGCACAGCTGACGTCACCCTTGATGAGCAAGCCGAGGACTGTGTTGAGCGTACCATTCTTGGCATTGATCTCGCTGTTGTTGCTGTTGACCGTGGCATTGACAAATTTGGCCACTCTGATTTTTTCGATATGGGTGTGGTTGGCAAAAGCCTTCTCGATATTCTTCATGCGCGAGCCGCCACCCGTGAGGATGATACCGCCGAGCAGCTTGTCGGCATACTCCTGAGGCACCTGATACCAGGCATTCTCGATGATTTCCTCGAGTCGACTCTCCACAATCTCCACAAACTTCTTGCTTTCCACCTTCCTGTCTGTATCGATAGGGAGCATGAGTGAATTGTCAATCTCAGAGGTCTCCGTATAGGCACTGCCGTACTTGAGTTTCATCTTTTCGGCTTCACTCTCTTCCATCTTGAGCGAGGCGATGTCCTTGGTGACGCTGTTGCTTCCGAGAGGCACCACCGACAAGTGGCGCAAGATATTCTTGCTGTAAACGGAGATGGTAGTGGTGTCGGCACCCAGGTCAATCAGGGCACATCCCGAGCGTTTCTCTGCCTCGGACAGCACGGCATCAGCCAATGCCAGCGGGGCGAGATACATCTCTGCGATATTGATATTGGCGGCCTGGAAGCACTTGTTGAGATTATTGTAGAAGGTCTTGCGCTGCAGGATATTGAGGAAGTTGCCCTCCAGCTTCTTGCATTGCACACCCACGGGGTCGAGCTGGAGCAGGTTGTCCACCTTGTATTCCTGGACAGCGGCATCCAGAATCTCCTGGTCGGGGTAGGTCATATTGCGGTTGGCATCCATCAGTTCGATAACCATCTCCTGACTCACCTTGGTCTCCACGGGCAGATTCTTGGTGATGACATTACGGATGCTGCGGATAGACTGTCCCCCTACCCCCACATACACCTGGGTGATTTGGGTCTGCAGGATATGCGCCAGCTTGGTCACAAGCAAATTGATGCATTGTGCCGTCTTGTCGATGTTGTAAACCACACCCTTATGGATGAATGAGGAAGAGTCCTCGTGAACCATGGCCAGCACATTGATGCTGCCGTCGAGATTCTTCTGTCCCGCGATACCGGTCATTTTGGATGAACCGAGTTCGATTGCTACGATAAAGTCCTTTGCTGCCATCTTCTTATATTGAGCATTATTATTGTTTTACTTTTCTTTTTTTACAGATAATCTGGTTGTCAAACTCCAGATTGATATAGGAGTATTTGTTCCATCCCGCCTTGCTGAGTCCATACTGGTAGAACAGCTTGAGTCGCTCAAGCTTCTTGTCCACATGCACGGGCAGGCCGAGATACACCACATGGTCACCCACTCGGGGCACGATTTCCACCGAACCGTCTGCGAGCACATTGATCTGCACAATCTGATGCTTCCAGAAGCGGTTGCTCACGATATGGTTGCCAATACGTGTCAGCGTCTGTTTGGCAAACTGGCGCGTGATGGGGCCCGTGGCTATAATCAGGTCGCCACGGTATTTGGCATGTTCCATGATGCCTCCCTGGCTGTCGACAAAATAGTCGTCGCCGTTGTCGGCCTTGACCCTGATGACCGGCATGCGCTGCGAAAGCGAGATGCAGACATGGCCGTCGTGCGTCTTATAGCATTGAGCCTCGGTGATGTAGGGACTACGGCACAGGGATTCCTCGATGGCCCTCACATCAATGGCATCCATCTTCTGGGCCAAGGGGTAGAGTTGCTGCCGTTGGAGCATCTGCTTGATCTCGTCCACATTGAGGAAGCCCTGGGCTACATTCTCTCCAATGTCTATCTTCACCTGGGTACACACATCATGGTGGGCCATCGGCTTGTTGAACGACATCATCGCCATCAGCAGATAGCCGGCCACCACCACATCGATGGTAATCACAAGTGCTTGCTTCCAATTGAATTTTACGGTCATCGTTATTCAGTCAAACGGGGTTGGTTTATTGCTTCTCACGCACGGAGTTCCTCCGGCAGTCTCGCCTTCAATATGCGGGTCATCTCGGGCACCATATTGTCGAGGTCGCCGGCTCCCAACACCACAAGTACGTCAAAGGAGTGGTTGCGCACATAGTCGAGCACGTCCTCCTTGCGGATCATCGTTTTCTCCACACCGGGCTGCAGACGGTCGTAGATGAGCTGCGAGGTCACGCCGGGAATGGGTTGTTCGCGGGCGGGATAGATATCGCAGAGCACCACCTCGTCGAGCAGGCTGAGACTGTCGGCAAACTCCTGGTAGAAGTCGCGGGTGCGGGTGTAGAGATGGGGCTGGAAGATGGCCGTGATATGACGGTCACGGTACAGTTCCCGGATGCTCTTGGCGCTCTGGTAGATTTCCTTGGGATGGTGGGCATAGTCGCTGAGCAACACGATTTGAGAGGTCTTGATCTTGAAGTCGAAACGACGGTCAACCCCCTTGTAGGTCTTCATGCCATAACGCAGTTCCTCGGCCGTGCAGCCGCAGAGCTGGGCCATGGCCATGGCAGCCACCCCGTTCTCGATATTGATGGGTACGGGCTGTCCGAGTTGCACATGGGTCACCGACTCGATGGGCGAGATGAAGTCGAAGGTAATCTCGCCATTCTCTATCACGATGTTCTCGGCATGGAAGTCACCCTCGCTGAACGCGTAGTCATAGCAGCGCACGCCCGGTTGCAGGCGGGGCTGCATCTCCAGGTCGCGGTGGATGATGAGCGCACCCTCGGGCTGGATGAGCGAGGAGTAGTGGGCGAAACTTTCGAGGTAAGCCTCCTTGGTTCCGTAGATGTCGAGATGGTCGGCATCGGTCGAGGTGATGACACTCACCCAGGGAGTCAACCAATGGAAAGAGCGGTCGAACTCGTCGGCTTCTATCACCACATAGTCACTACCGCTGAGAATATAGTTGGTGGCATAGTTTTTGGAGATGCCTCCGAGGAAGGCGTTGCAGTCGATGGCACTCTGGTGCATGATATGGGCGCACATGGTGGATGTGGTGGTCTTGCCATGGGTGCCTGCCACGCAGAGTCCCTTGTGGGCACGGGTGAGCGAGCCCAGCACCTGGGCGCGCTTCTGTATCTCGAATCCCTCCTGGCGGAAGAAGACCAGTTCCTGGTGGTCGGCGGGGATGGCCGGGGTATAGACCACGAGACAGTGGTCTTTGTTCTTGCACACGTGGGGGATTTCCGCTACATTCTCCTCGTAGTGGATGAGCATACCCTCACGTTCGAGTTGTCGGGTGAGGTCTGAAGGGGTCTTGTCATAGCCTGCCACCACATATCCCTTGCGCAGGAAATAGCGGGCGATGGCACTCATGCCAATGCCTCCGGCACCTACGAAATAGACCGCTTTGATATCTTTCAGTTCCATTATGTTCTTTCTCTGACAATAATTGATTATTTTCTAAGTTTCATGACCTCCCTTGCGATGACATCAGCCGAATCGGGCAGACCCAGCTGGAGGATATGCTGGCTGAGTGCCTGCAGACGGGCCTCGTCGGCCACGGTCTTCATCGCCAGCGGGAGCAGTGTGGCGGGTGCATCGGCATCACGCACATAGAGGGCGGCATCCTTGTCCACCAATGCCATGGCGTTTTTGGTCTGGTGGTCTTCGGCCACATTGGGCGAGGGCACCAGAATCACAGGCTTGCCAATGAGGCAGAACTCGGAGATGCTGCTGGCTCCGGCTCGGCTGATGACCAGGTCGGCAGCCTTGTAGGCGGCCCCCATGTCGCTGATGAAGTCGAGCACCTTCAGGTTGGGCAGTGCGGGACGCTTGGCCAGCGCGTCGAGTATCTGCTGGTGATAGTATTTGCCGGTCTGCCAGATAAATTGCATGCCGCTCTTCTCCACCTCGTCAAGATGCTGCAGGACACTCTCGTTGACCGTCCGGGCTCCCAGACTGCCGCCCACCAGGAGGATGGTCTTGCGCGAGGGGTCGAGCCCGAAGGAGCTGACAGCCTCTTCACGGCTCATCGTGGTCTGCAACAGGTTCTGGCGCACGGGGTTGCCCGTCTTGATAATCTTGTCGGCAGGGAAGAAACGCTCCATGCCATCATAGGCCACGCAAATCTTCGAAGCCTTCTCGGCCAGATGTTTGTTGGTGACACCGGCATAGGAGTTCTGCTCCTGGATGAGACAGGGGATGCCCATGCTGGCTGCCGCATCCAGCGTAGCCGCACTGGCATAGCCGCCCACTCCCACCGCCACCTGGGGCTGGAAGTCGGCAATAATCTTCCTCACCATGCGCTTGCTTTTCAGATAGTCGATGGCCACACCGATATTCCTGGGCGACCAGAGCGGACGGATGAGACCACGGACGGGCAGTCCCTTGATCTCGTAGCCGGCAGCAGGCACACGCTGCATCTCCATTCTTCCGAGGGCTCCTACAAAAAGTATTTTTGCCTCAGGCTCGATGGTCCTGATAGCATTGGCGATGGATACGGCGGGGAAGATATGCCCTCCCGTTCCACCTCCGCTGATGATGATTCTCACTTCGTTGTCCATAATGCGACGTTTCTGATATTGGGTTTACACCTCATGTATGAATGGCAAAATTACAAAAATTATTTGTGTTTCACCTCTTTTATAATCGTTTTTTTCTCTGACAGGCTGTTTTCTTGCTTTCGCGCAGTATGCGGGCCTATGCCTCCTGCAGCGCAACGGCCGGCGCCGTTTCACCCTCCTCCTTCTTCATCTTGGCCGAACGGCTCACGCTGAGGATGATGCCGATATAGGCACAGTTGATGATGGTCGAGGTACCGCCCTTGCTGATGAGGGGCAGCGGCTGACCTGTAATCGGCACGATGCCCACGGCCACCATCATGTTGAACATGGCCTGGGTGACCAGCAGCAGGGCCAGCCCCATGACGAGGAAGGCGGGGAAATTGTTCTCGCAGCGGTTGGCGATACGGGCGGCCCTGAACAGCAGGATGATATAGAGCAGTACCACGAAGGCGGCTCCGAAGATGCCCATCTCCTCGATGATGATGGCAAAGATGAAGTCGGAGAAGGCCTGAGCCAGGAAGTCGCGCTCCACGGAGTTGCCGGGTCCCTTGCCGATATAGTTGCTCGAGACAATGGCGATGTTGGCATGTGCCTCTTGGGCATCCTTGTCGAGGTCAAAGTCCTCGGGAGCCACAATCTTGGTGTCGGTGAAGTTGTCGATACGCGACTTCCAGGTATCGGCTCGGTGGAGCATTTTCTCCACAAAGTTTTTCTTCTTGGGCTTCTCCACCAGCACCTCGGTCTTGGTCAGTTCCGGGTTTTCCTTGCTGCGGTCGTGGCCAGCCAGCATGACAAAGGCAAATACCAGCAATCCAGCGGCGGCCAACACTCCGAACAGTTTGCCCAACTGGGACAAGGGCACCCGCGCAATGAACATCATCATGATGATGACGCAAAAGAGCAAGGCGGCCGTAGAGAGGTTCTCCACCATGATGAAAAAAGTGATGGGCACCGCCAGAAACATGACAAACTTGAAGGCGTTCTTGTCGGCACCCCCCTTCTCCAGTTGCATGGCACTCAGGATTTGGGCCGTCGCCAGGATCATCGTTCCCTTGGCAATCTCCGACGGCTGGAAGGTGAAGCCGGGTATCTGTATCATGCGCTGCGCCCCGTTGATGTTCTGTCCAGCCGCCAGCACCCACAGCAGGGTGATGACCGAGAACAGGAGCAGGAAGGGGGTCAGCAGTTTGAAATAGCGGCAGGGGACATTGAGTATGGCAACGGTGACGCAGACACCGAAAATCAGCATGCCCGAGTGTTTCACCATAGGCATGATGAAACTGCCGCTCTTGTACGTCAATCCGCTGGAAGCGCTGAACACCTCCACCACGCTGATCATACAGAGGAAGAAAAACACCATCCAGATGACCTTGTCGCCCTTGAATATATTGCCTATTTTCTTGTTCATGCTTTGATAGAGTTTTGCTGATTCCACCTACTTACATGGCTCTTACCAGTTCCTTGAACTGCTCGCCACGGTCTTCCATATTGCGGAAGAGATCGAAACTGGCGCAGCAGGGGCTGAGCAACACGGTCTCGCCCTCGGATGCGAGCTGTGCACAAGCCTCCACACACTCCTTCATCGAATGGGTATCGCGCACGGGAATGCCCATCTGGTCGAAGTTGGCATGGAGTTTGGCATTGTCGGCACCGAGATAGACGATGCCCGAGCATTTCTCTGCCACCAAGGGTTTGATGGGGTCATAGTCGTTGCCCTTGTCCTTGCCGCCCACGATGAGCACCACCTTGGTCTTCATGCTCTCCAGCGCATAGTAGCAGGCATCCACGTTGGTGGCCTTCGAATCGTTGACATAGTGGACACCACGCACGGTGGCCACCTTTTCCAGACGGTGCTCCACACCGGGGAAGTCGTGCAGTCCCTCACGGATGACCTCGTCGCTGATGCCCATGGCATGGGCGGCGAGCCCGGCAGCCAAACTGTTGTAGATATTGTGACGGCCCGAAAGTCCGAGTTGCTCCTGGGGCATGACCATGCGTGAGGGCCACTCCAGCACATACTGTCCGTCGGCGAGATAGCCCTCGCATCCCGCTTCCTGCTTGTCGCTGAAGGGGCAGCAGTGGGCACTGACCGCATATTTGCCCAGTTCCCGACGGATGATAGGGTCGTCATTCCAATAGATGAAGACATCCGAGGCGGTCTGGTTCTGCAGGATGCGGAGTTTGGAATCCACATAGTTCTGCATGCAGTTGTCGTAACGGTCGAGATGGTCGGGGGTGATGTTGAGCAGCACTGCCACATCGGCCTTGAACTCATACATGTTGTCGAGTTGGAAGGAGCTCAGTTCGATGACATAGCAGGCATGGGGCTCTTCAGCCACCTGCAGGGCCAACGAGTTGCCGATATTGCCGGCCAGTCCCACATCGAGTCCAGCCTTCTTGAAGAGATGATAGATGAGCGAGGTGGTCGTGGTCTTGCCGTTGCTGCCGGTGATGCATACCATCTTCGAGTGGGTGTAGCGCGCGGCAAACTCAATCTCGCTGATGATGGGGATGGCACGTTCCTTGATTTTTACAATCATCGGGGCAGCGTCGGGTATGCCGGGGCTCTTGATGACCTCGTCGGCCGAGAGTATCTTCTCCTCGGTATGCTGTCCTTCCTCCCACTCTATCTGGTGGGAGTTGAGCAGTTGTTTGTATTTGTCGCTGATTTTCGAGAGGTCTGACACAAACACATCGAAGCCCTCCTTGCGGGCCAGCACAGCGGCGCCGGCACCACTCTCGCCGGCTCCCAATATGACGATTCTTTTCTGTTGCATGGTTTCTTGTAAACTGATTAGCAATCTGATGGGGGTTATCTGATTTTCAGGGTAATGATGGTGATGGCCGCCAGGATGATGGTCGTAATCCAGAAACGGACGGTAATCTTCGACTCATGGAAGGGACGATGGGGCCATCCCTTAAGGATATAGGTGCTGGTGGCATCGAGTTGGGAGTCGAGTTTGCGGAAGTTGTCGTGGATGGGGGTGGCACGGAACACGCGCACCCGCTTGCCGCGACGTTTCTGCAGTTTGAACCACTGGGTCTGGATGATCACACTCAGGCTCTCCACAAAGAAGATGCCGCAGAGGATGGGCAGCAGCAGTTCCTTGTGGATGATGATGGCACACACGGCGATGATGCCGCCGATGGTCAGCGATCCCGTATCGCCCATGAACACCTGGGCGGGATAGGCATTGTACCAGAGGAATCCGATGAGGGCACCCACGAAGGCACAGATGAACACCACCAGTTCCTCACTGCCCGGAATATACATGATGTTCAGATAGGCCGCATACTCGATATGGCTCGACACATACGCCAGTATGCCCAGCGCCACACCGATGATGGCGGAGTTGCCGGCACACATGCCATCCATACCGTCGTTAAGGTTGGCTCCGTTGGAGACAGCGGTCACCACGAGGATGGTCATCAGCACGAAGAGAATCCAACCAGCTGCCTGCTGGTATTTGCCGAAGCAGGAGGTGAGTTGCTGATAGTCGAGGTTGTGGTTCTTGAGGAAGGGGATGGTGGTCTTCAGGCTCTTCACCGCCTCACTCTTGTGTTTCACCACCACTTCCTGCCCCGGGGTCTTCTGCAGCGACACATTCTCCCGCATCACCGCATCGGGACTGAAATAGAGCACCAAGCCCACAATCAGGCCGATGCTCACCTGGCCCACAATCTTGTACTTGCCCTTCAGTCCCTCCTTGTTTCTGCGGAAAATCTTGATGTAGTCGTCCATAAAACCGAGGAAGCCCAACCACAGGGTAGTGGCAATCATGAGGATGAGGTAGATGTTGCGCATTCTGCCCAAGAGCAGCACGGGCACCAGGATGGCCATGATGATGATGATGCCGCCCATGGTGGGCACGCCCTTCTTCTCCACACCGAAGGGATCGATGGAGGCGTCGCGCTGCACCTCCGAGATATTGCGGCGGTGCATATACTTGATGAACTTCTCTCCAAACCACGCCGAGATGACCAGCGAGAGGATGAGCGTCAACAGCGACCGGAACGAGATATAGGCCCAGATATGTGAACCGGGGATATCATACTGGTCGAGAAATCTGAAAAGATAATATAACATAATGCTGGATGACTATGGTCTCTGATTATTCAAAACACGCTCTCACTACTTCCTTGTCATCGAAATGGTGCTTCACACCCTTCACCTCCTGGTAGTCCTCATGACCCTTGCCGGCAATCAGGATTACATCGCCCTTCCGAGCCAGCAGACAGGCTGTACGGATGGCTTCGCGGCGGTCGACGATGCTCACCACCTTCTTCATCTGCTGGGCATTGAGTCCGGCCAGCATGTCGTTGATGATGTCCTGCGGCTCCTCGAAGCGGGGGTTGTCGCTGGTGATGATCACGCGGTCGCTCTGGCGCACAGCCTCCTGGGCCATCAGCGGACGCTTGCCCTTGTCGCGGTTGCCGCCTGCGCCACAGACGGTGATGACCTGGCCCTTGCCGTCGAGCACCTCATGGATGGCATTGAGCACATTCTCCAAGGCATCGGGGGTGTGGGCATAGTCGACGATGGCGGTGAAGCCCTGGGGCGAGCGGATGGGCTCGAGACGTCCGCTGACGCTCTTCAGCGTGCTGAGCACCACCAGCACATCCTCGGGTTTCTTGCCCAGCATCACGGCAGCCCCATAGACGGCGAGCAGGTTGCTGACATTGAACTTGCCGATGAACTGCACACCTACCTCACGGCCGTCAATCTCGAGATACATGCCTTCGAAATGGCACTCGATAATCTTGCCCTTGAAGTCGGCCATGCTCCGGGTGGAGTAGGTCTTGACGGTGGCCTTGGTGTTCTGCACCATCACCATCCCGTTCTTGTCGTCGGCATTGGTGATGGCAAAGGCTTTCTTGGGCAGCAGGTCGAAAAAGGCCTTCTTGGCATCACGATAGTTCTCGAAGGTCTTGTGATAGTCGAGATGGTCGCGGGTGAGGTTGGTGAAGATGCCTCCTGCAAACTGCAGTCCGCCGATGCGCTTCTGGGCGATGGCATGGCTGGAACACTCCATAAAGGCATATTCGCAGCCCTTCTCCACCATTTGGGCCAGCAGGCGGTTGAGTTCAATGGGGCCGGGAGTGGTATGGTCAGCGGGAATGGCCTCGCCGTCGATATAGTTGCAGACGGTGGAGAGCAGGCCGCACTTGTGCCCCATCGCGCGGAACATATTATATAATAAGGTGGCGATGGTGGTCTTGCCGTTCGTTCCCGTGACACCCACCAGTTGCAGTTGTTCGGACGGTTTGCCATAGAAGGCAGTAGCCACCGGCCCCACGGCTTCCTCGGTGGATGCTACCTGCACATAGCACACGCCCTCGTCCTTCCGGTCGGGCATCTGCTCGCAGAGTACAGCCTTGGCGCCCTGCGCCACAGCCTTGTCGATATATTGATGACCATCGGCTTGTGTGCCACGAATGGCCACAAAGAGGTAGTCGTCTTTCACTTGGCGGGAGTCTATCTCCACACCCTTTACCTCCATTTCGACATCCCCTTCAACGAGGATGGTCTTCACATCATTGAGTAACTCAATCAGTTTCATAATATATCTGTTTGTTAGTTTTCCAAAATGATTTCACACAGCGAGCCTTTGTGGGGTACCGTACCGGGCACGGCACTCTGCTTGACCACCTTGCCGCATCCCTTGATTTGCACCTTCAGTCCGGATTGTTCGAGCAGGTACACCGCATCGCGTGCGCCCATGCCTCGCACATCGGGCACGGTATGGTTGTTTACGGTCATCGTGGTAAGTGCCACCTGTTGGGGTCTGCGGTCGGTGGTTCCCCAGATGGGATTGCCGGTGGCATAGCTGCCCGTCCAGTTCTGGTTGGTCTTCACACCCAACTGGGAGAGCACATAGTCGGCAGCCAGGATATTGCCGTTCTTCACGTCGGGCACCAGGATCGAGGTGGTGTCCTGGGCATCGGCCACATCAAACTTCAGCAGTCGTGCCATCACACCCTCGGCTATCTCATGGAACACCACGCCGCTCATGCCGCCTCCCGATGCGGGCAGTCCCGACTTCTTCAGACAGACGATGCAACTGTAGCGAGGGTTATCGGCGGGGAAGAAGCCTGCAAAACTGAGCCAGTATTTCATCGTACCGCTGTGATAACCTGCCCCATCCTCGGCGATCTGCGCCGTACCGGTCTTGCCGGCCACCTTGAAGAGTTTGGAACCGGCCTTCTTGCCCAGTCCCTGGCTCACCACATGCTCGAGGATGGTCTGCATGGTCTTCACCGTACTGAGCTTGGCAATCCGCCGTTCCATCACCTTCTCGGGCGGGAACTCTACTATCGTCTCCCCATTCTTCTGTATCTCCTTCACAAAGCGGGGGCGCATCATGATGCCATCGTTGGCAATGGCGTTATAGAAGGTGACGGTACTGATGGGCGGTATCTGGGTCTCATAGCCGATGCTCATCCAGGCCAGGGCCGTCTTGCTCCAGTTGAGGTACTGTCCGCGGCTGTTCTTCTCCGGCATACGGATGCGTGGCTTGGTGGAGCCGACAAAGGGCAGATGCAGGTCGCTGGCCAGGCCGGTGCGGTAGATGCCCTCGACAAACTTTTCGGGATGATTGCCGTAATGCTCGTCGATGATGCGGCTGACACCGATGTTCGAACTCACCTCGAGGCTCCGCGGCAGCGAAATGACCTGATAGCCGCCACGGCGCCAGTTGTGGTCTTTCATCTCGCGTCCGTGCATCGGCCAGACACCGGAGCCGGTGTCCACGCGATAGGTGGTGTCCACCACCCCATCGTCGAGTGCCACCAGGATAGAGGCGGTCTTGAACACCGAGCCGGGCTCACGCAAATCGGAAACGGCATTGTTCTTCACCTCCCGGTATTGGCCGTCAGCACATCGGGTCATGTTGACGATGGCCTTGATGTCGCCGGTCTTCACCTCCATGAGCACCGCCACGCCCAGCTCGCCGTTGATTTCCTTGAGCTCATCGACGACGGCTTTTTCAGCCAGGTCCTGCATGTAGACATCGATGGTGGTCACTATGTCGGCACCATCCACGGGCGGGGCGATGAGGATGTTCATGTATTTGTTGAGCACCTTGCGGCGGTGGGTCAGACCGGTGGTGCCTCTGAGGATGCTGTCGTAGGAGAGTTCCAGACCGCAGCGGGCGGAGTCCTTGGCACCGAACAGGTCGCCCACCGTGCGCTGGGCCAGTGAGCCGAAGGGACGCCTGCGGGCGTTGAACTCGGTGTAGTAGAAGCCGCCCTTGTATTGGGACTGCCTGAAGATGGGCAGTTTCTTCACCTCGACAAAGGTGTTATAGTCGATGCGTTTGTTCCAGATGGCCCAGTTGCGCGACATCTTCTTGTGTCCCTTCTCCAGGTCTTCCTTGAACTGCTCCACACTCTTGGTGGGGAAGATGCGGTGGAGCCCCTCGCAGATGAGGTCTACACTGTCCATCCACATCGTATCTTTCTTGGCCCCTCCGGCTTGGAAGTCCATATAGATCTTATATTCGGGTATGCTGCTGGCCATCAGCTGTCCGTCGCAACTGAGTATGTTGCCACGGTTGGGCATGACACAGACACTGTCACGCTTCTGACGGGCAGCCACCTCCATCCAGTAGCTCTTTTTGGCCGACATGATATAGAGAGCCTTGCCGATGACGGCACAGCCGAGGATGGTAAAGACCACCGCTATGGCAAAATAGCGTGGCATGACGTTCTTGCTGTCAAACTTGCTCATGATTGTCGCTTCTGGTATACATGTTTTTTGTCAACTTCCTTTTCTCTCCGTTGCTCATCGTTTGCCGTCAATCTTGATGATATAGGGGGGCTGGTCAGCCACCTGGATGGTACTGTCCTTGTTGGTTTTCAGCAGTTCAAGCACATGACTCTCCCTGCAACGCTCGGTCAACTCGCTCGAACTGGCCAATGCCCTGTATTTGGCATCTTTCAGTTTCTTTTCGAGTTTGTCGATGAGAATCATATCCTGCTGGCACTGGTAGCGGAACGCCACATAGACAATCGTAAAACCAACGATGAGCACGAAGAGCCAGAGCTGGCTCCTGACCATCGCCGCCGTGAGGATGTCACCGCCAATCACCTTCTTCAGGGTGAGCGTGGCTGCAGGCCGGGATTCCTCCTCGGTCACGCTGGCCCTGATTATCTCAATGGTTTCTTCTATCTTCTGTTCGGTTGCCGATGCCTGCGCAGCGGCAATCTGTTCTTGTTGTTTGTCTTTCATCTTGCTGTCTTTGTCTTTTTGTCTATGGAAACCATCAGTCATGGGTAACCATTGTATCTTTCTTTTCAGCCACTCTGAGTTTGGCACTTCTGCTGCGGGGGTTGCTGGCCTGTTCGTCATCAGCAGGCACAATCACCTTGTTGTTGACCAACCGATAGGGAGTCTGCACCCGCCCGAAGAAGTCTTGTTTCAGCATTCCCTCCACATTGCCAGCTTTCATCACATTCTTCACCATGCGGTCTTCGAGCGAGTGGTAGGTAATGACCGAAAGGCGGCCGCCGGGAGCCAGACATTCGGTAGCGGCCAGGAGCATCTCTCTGAGGGCATCCATCTCATGGTTCACCTCGATGCGGAGCGCCTGGAAGAGTCGTGCCAGGTCTTTCTTCTCCTTTTCCTTGCCAATCACGCTTGCCATGGCGGCCATCAGGTCGGCGGTTGTGACGATGGCCTTGGCACTACGGGCCTTGACGATGGCTGCGGCAATCTTGCGGGCATTTTTCATCTCGCCATAGAGATAGAACACGTCTGCGAGCTTCTGCTCTTCGTAACCGTTCACCACATCGGCTGCACTCACCAGGGCCTGCTGGTTCATGCGCATATCGAGCGGAGCGTCAAAGCGGAAGGAGAACCCCCGCTGTCCGTCATCGAAGTGATGGCTCGACACTCCGAGGTCGGCAAGCAATCCGTCGATATGGTCTTCGCCATAATAGCGCATCCAGTTTTTCAGATAGCGGAAATTGCTGCGCACAAAATGGAAACGGCTATCACCGGTGACGGCATTGTCACGGGCATCAGCATCCTGGTCGAAACTGTAGAGCCGTCCCTCCGGCCCCAGTCGGCTGAGTATCTCGCGGCTGTGGCCTCCGCCTCCGAAGGTCACATCCACATATACGCCGTCGGGTTTGATGGCCAGGCCGTCGACACTCTCTCCCAGCAAGACTGGCACGTGATAGCCGTCTGCTGTCAATATTTTCTCGTCACGTATCATTTGGTGCTATGCGTATTGATTGCTATGAATAATTTGCTATGAATAATGTGCTATGAATAATGTGCCAAATATGGTATGCTATGATTATTCTTCCATCAGCTGTTCCAATGCTTGCTGGAAATCTTCCGCTTCCATGAAGGAACCTTCTGCCTGCTCTTTCCCCCAAAGCTCGATGGTATCTCCCATACCTATGAATTTCACCTCTTGGTGGAGGTCGGCCATCTGCACGTAGCGTTTGGGAATCAGGAAACGGCCATTACCGTCGAGCGTCACCAATTCTACGTCAGCAACAAACTGCCGGTAGACCATCTGCGATCGGGCATTCCACCTGCTGAGCCGGGCACGCAAGTGGTCGAGCTGCTCATTCCACACGCTTTCCGGATAAAGCACCAGACAGGATTGGAAGACATCCTTGCGCATGACCATGCGTTCCTCTCCAGCCTTCTGCAATTCCTTACGGAACAAGGCGGGGAAGAAGACACGTCCCTTGACGTCGATTTTGGCTTCTATATTCCCTAAAAAACGCATGAATACCTCTTTTTAAAAAGATTCCGCTACAAAGTTACAACATTTCCCCCACTTTTCCCCACTTTTTCCCACACTTTTTACAAATTATTTTTCATCTTTTCTTGGCATTCATTTTATAATCCTTATTTTCAACCACTTAAGAAACAACGGACAAATAACGCCGGGTGGGGCATACGGACCCTTTCTGATGGCATCCGGCCAGCCCTACCCCTGTTTGCAGAGCCTTGCTCTTATCGGTCTCTTATCTGAAATCGCCGAAACCCCAGTGTTTATCGGCATTTCAGCCTTCAGAAATAAGAGGCACAACGGAGTCACAACGGAATCAGAACGGAGGCAGAACGGAGGCAGGTCAGAGGCAGAAAGGAAAATCTGAACACTCCTTATGAAGCAGGAAAAAAAGACAAAAGAAAGGCAGAAATGAACGAAAAACAGACAAAATCATGCACAATTCAAAGTTTTTTTCGAATTTTTAGAGAAAAATGTCGCTTAATACAAAGGATTTAGTTACTTTTGCATCACGGTTAGTAAACAAACGTCATTTAGGAACGTCAAAAGAGAGAATGGAACAGGTTACACAAAACACAATCGACATCGAAAAGGTGTTGAAGAGTAAGATGGGTCCCAAAGCCCGCTTTGTGCCCAAACCCTTGACCAACTGGCTCAAACACATCATCCACCAGGATGAGGTGAACAAATATCTATGGGAGAGCCGTCACCTGTCGGGGACCGACTGGCTGGAGGAGTGTGTACGCTATCTCGACATGACCCTCGAACTGGTGGGTGAAGAAAATCTGCCCGACAAGAATGACGGCAAGCTCTACACCTTCGTCAGCAACCATCCGCTGGGGGGCGAAGACGGTGTGGCCCTGGGTGCCATTATCGGCAGACATTACGACGGACGCTTCCGCTATCTCGTCAACGACATCCTCATGAACCTGCCCGGACTGGCTCCCGTGTGCATCCCCATCAACAAGACGGGGTCACAAAGCCGCAACTTCCCTGCCATGGTAGAGGCCGGATTCAAGAGCGACAACCACATGCTGATGTTCCCCGCCGGCATCTGCTCCCGCAAAAGGAATGGTGTCATCCAGGACATCGAATGGAAAAAGACCTTCATCACCAAGAGTGTGGAATACCAGCGCGACGTGGTTCCCATCCATTTTGGCGGACAGAACTCGGAATTTTTCTACCGTCTGGCCAATTTCTCCGACAACTACGTGAAGAAAGTGAACATCGCCATGCTCTTCCTGGTCGATGAAATGTACAAAAATGTGCACAAGACCTTCCGGGTGGCCATCGGCAAGCCCATCCCCTGGCAGACCTTCGACAAGAGCAAAACGCCCCAACAGTGGGCTCAATATGTGAAGGAGCGCGTCTACGAGCTATGATGCGGCTGACAAGCCCCCAACAACAAATGGATAAAAAAACAAACCTCAAAAAGAAAAAAAATGGTAAAGGAAATCATTCAGCCTATTTCCAAGGAACTGCTCAAAAAAGAACTGACACCTGAACGCCAGCTCAGAATGACCAACAAGAGTCACAACGAGATTTATATCGTTGATGCCCACAATGCGCCCAATGTCCTGCTGGAGATTGGACGACTGAGGGAAATCGCATTCAGAGAGGCTGGCGGAGGAACAGGCAAGCCCTACGACCTGGACGAATTTGACACGATGGATAACTGCTACAAACAGCTCATCGTGTGGAACCCCGAGGCTGAAGAGATTATCGGCGGCTACCGCTATATCCTGGGCACCGATGTGGAGGTGGGTGCCGACGGCCAGCCCATCCTTGCCACCAGCCACATGTTCCACTTCTCCGAGCGGTTCATGCGCGACTACATGCCCCAAACCATCGAACTGGGACGCAGTTTCGTGTCATTGGCCTATCAGAACACCAACAAGAACGGCAGCAAAAGCCTGTTCGCCCTCGACAACCTCTGGGACGGTCTGGGTGCACTGACCGTCATCAAGCCCAACGTGAAGTATTTCTTCGGCAAGATGACCATGTACCCCTCTTATATCCGTAAGGGACGCGACATGATTCTCTATTTCCTGAAGAAGCACTTCGATGACAAAGAGAACCTCATCACCCCGATGAAACCGTTGGAAATCGAGGAAGACCCAGAGGAACTGAAGAAACTTTTCTGTGAGGAATCGTTCAAGGACGACTACCGCATCCTCAACCGTGAGGTGCGCAAACTGGGTCTCAACATCCCGCCATTGGTCAACGCCTACATGAGTCTGAGTCCCACCATGAAACTCTTCGGCACCGCCATCAACGATGGTTTCGGCGATGTGGAGGAAACCGGCATCCTGATTGCCGTCGACGAGATTCTGGAAGAGAAGCGCATGCGCCACATCGACTCCTTCATCAAGGAACATCCCGAGGCACTGAAGATTACCAGTGGAGCCAACAATGTCATCTACAAGGAATAAGTTCCAGCCATCAGGAACAAGTTCAAAACATCAGGAACAAGTTCAAAACATCAGGAACCAACGGCATCACCCTGCATCCATCAGACAATGGGCAGGCTGATGCCGTTAATTTTCTGGTAGACATCGAGGGCATAGATATCGGTCATGCCGCTGATATAGTCGATGACTGCCATGAGGCGGGTCTCCAGGTCGGCCGAATCGATGTCATACTGGCTGGACACACGGCTGATGAGCTGCTGCGAATAGTATCTGCCGGGATGGCAGACAGCCTCGGTCATCTGTTCCATCAGCGTTTCCATGATCTTGTAACCAGAGAGTTCCACATCCAATACTGGCTTGCTGCAATAGATGCGCCGCATGGACAGGTCGGCACATTTGCGGTAAGCCTGTTTCGGCACCTCGCTGATGGCATCAACCAGCGAGCCGCGGAACGTGCCGGAGAGAATCTCCTGCTCATGGTTGACAAAAGCTTTCACACACTCGCGTTCCAGCATACCAATGGCGTTGGCACGCATGTAGACAATCTTCTCGTTGTTGTCGGTCAGTCCCTCATCTTCAATGCGCTTCAGGATATGGCACTGTGTTGCCTCATCAAAAAATCCCAGCAGGAGGCTGGAGGTCTCCTCATAGCTGAGAATCTTCAGCTTATGGGCATCTTCGATATCCATCACCTCATAGCAGATATCATCGGCGGCCTCCACCAGATAGACCAATGGATGGCGACTATAGCGCAGGCCGGAATCAGACGATTCGACACAAATAATGCCCATTTCATCGGCAATACGCTGAAAATATTCACGCTCACTCTCAAAGAATCCGAACTTGCCTTTTCCACCGGCAAGAGACGAGGAGAAGGGATATTTCACAATGCTGGCCAAGGTGGAATAAGTGAGCACAAAACCGCCCGTACGGCGTCCCTTGAAGCGATGGGTGAGCAGACGGAAGGCATTGGCATTACCTTCAAAGTGGGTGATGTCACTCCAGAAGCGCTCAGAGACCTGCCTCCTCAGCCGGCTACCCGGTCCCTCGGAGAAGAAGGTCTGGATGGCTTTCTCACCAGAATGGCCAAAGGGCGGATTGCCCATGTCATGGGCCAGGCAGGCAGTGGCTACAATCTGCCCGATTTCACCAATCATCGTCTGGGCCAGCTCGGGGTTCCTGGCTGTGAGTTGGCGTGCCACATCACAGCCCAAAGACATGCCCACACTCGCCACCTCCAAACTGTGAGTAAGACGGTTATGCACAAAGATGCTGCCCGGCAGAGGGAACACTTGCGTTTTGTTCTGCAGGCGACGGAAGGGGGCGGAAAAAATCAGACGGTCGTAGTCGCGCTTGAACTCGGTCCGGTCGTCATGGCGCTCACCGTGCTTCGACTCCTGGCCCAGTCTTTTGTTGGTGATTAGTTGGTTCCAATTCATCATAACAGACGGATTAATCTCATTAACAGATGCAAATATAATGCTTTTTTACATAAAAATATGCTTTTTGGCGAAAAATCATTGGTCATTCAAAGAGAAATCAGTAATTTTGCGCATTCATAATGTGACAAACCATACCTAACATGAAAATCAGAATCATCAACAAGAGCCATCACCCGCTTCCAGCCTACGCCACGCCACAGAGTGCAGGCATGGATTTGAGAGCCAATATCCAGTCGCCCATCACGCTGAATCCCCTGGAGCGCAAGCTCATCGGAACGGGACTGTACATGGCCCTGCCAGAAGGATATGAAGCGCAGGTGCGCCCCCGCAGCGGTCTGGCACTCAAACACGGGCTGACCGTGCTCAACTCGCCCGGAACCATCGATGCCGACTATCGGGGTGAAATCATGGTCTTGCTGGTTAACCTCTCCGACACGCCCTTTGTCGTCAACGACGGCGAACGTATCGCCCAGATGGTCATCGCACGCCACGAACAGGCCACCTTCGAGACGGTCGACACGCTGGATGAAACCGAACGAGGAGCAGGTGGATACGGGCATACCGGCATCCAATAATCACCTTTACAAGCACCCATCATTCCATTATAACGCAAGTGCAACATACGATGAAAACGTCTTTTACGATACTTCCTCTTTCGCATCTCCTGCTGCTGGGCCTCCTCCTGGGGTTCAGCCCGCACGTGATGGCCGACGAAGACAGCGACAAGCGGTATGACCGCTTCTTCATGGAGGCGATGATGCACCGCGAGAAAGGCGAGTCAGATGCGGCTTTCGAGATGTTCCGCCACTGCACGGAGATCGACTCAACCAAGGCCGAGGCCTATTTTTTCCTCTCCCAATACTACGAAGAACTGAAGGACAAGGAACAGGCTCTGCGGCTGCTGGAAAGGGCCGCCAAGCTCGAACCCTCCAACCCCACCTTCATCGAGACGCTGGCCGCCTCGTATATCAACAACCGGAGATACCCCGATGCCATCGCTGCCATTGAAAAGGTGCTGGAACAGGACAAGGAACGGGAAGACCTGTTGTCGATACTCATCCAACTCTATGAGCAGGAGAACCAGCTGGAAAAGGCCGTTTCCACCGCATCCCGGCTGGAGGAGGTGGAGGGGAAAAGCGAACGGCTCACCTATATCAAGAGCGATCTCTATACCCGCATGGGCAACCAGCAGGCTGCCATCAACGAGACGAAAGCACTGGCCGACCAATATCCCAGCGACGTGAACTACCGTTGTCTTTATGCCGACATGCTCTACCGCAACGGACAAGCCCAAGAGGGGGAGCGTATACTGGAGGAAATCCACCGGGAAGCACCCGACAACATCCGCGCCATGATTGCGCTGAAAGCCATCTACAAACAGAAAGGCGACACACTCAAGCTCGATTCCATCACCCGGGACCTGCTCACCCTCCCCCAGGCAAGCGAGGAGCTGAAATGTGTGGTGATGAATGAGGAAATCAGGAAAAACGAGGAGGCAGGAGGCGACAGCACTGCCGTGCTCAATCTCTTCCGCCTCGCCACCCGCCAAAAACAGGAGGGCACAGACCTGCTGCTGCTCTACGCCTCCTACATGGAGATGAAAGAGATGCCGAAAGACAGCATCCAGCCACTGCTGCAACAGGTGCTCGGCATCAGTCCCGACAACATCCCCGCCCGCCTGCGCCTGATGCTCTATGCCTGGAATCAAAACGACATGAACAAGGTGGTGACCCTCTGCAAGGACGGCAACCTGTATAACCCTGAGTTTGTCGGCTTCTACTATTACCAGGGAGTGGCCTCCTACCGGATGGACAAATACGACCAGGCACTGGATATCCTCCAGAAAGGCAAAGACTTCATCAACGCTGAGACCGGGAACGATGAAGCCGCCAACTTCTATGAAATCATGGCCGAACTGCTCTACAAGAAGGGGCTGAAGAGCCAGGCCTATGCCGCCTATGACTCGTGCCTGCAATGGAAGCCCGACGATGCCGGCAGCCTGAACAACTACGCCTACTACCTCTGTCTCGACAACATCGAACTGGACAAGGCGGAGAAGATGAGCCGAAAGAGCATCGAACTGGATGCCAAGAACGCCAACAACCTCGACACCTACGCCTGGATTCTCTTCACACAGGGCCGCCACTCCGAAGCCCGCATCTACATCGAGCAAGCCCTACAGAACGACAGCACCAACAGCGTGATTCTGCTGGAACATGCGGGCGACATCTATGCCTGCTGCGGCGACATCGCAAAAGCCATGGAATACTGGCAGAAAGCCGCCGCCCAACAGACTGCCAAAGAGAACAAGACCCTCTTCCGGAAAATCAAACGGAAGAAATATCTGAAACAATAACTCCATACCCCCGAGAAAATAACCCTATCACGATCCATCTCCAAAAAAGAATAAACTCATGAAAGCTATCCAACTCCTCACCGCCCTGACCCTGGCATTGCCACTGATGTTCAACTCCTGCCGCACCAGTTCAAAGATTGACAGCCAGCAGCTGTCCGCACTCAGCAACGGTGAAACGGCCGAAAACGACCTGCGTTCCTACACCGACAAGATTGCCCAAAAGCATCTGAACTCAGAGTTTATCACCTCAAAAATCAAGTTCAGCGTGGTGATGGGCAACCAGAACGTGTCGCTCACCGGCAACCTGAAGATGAGAAAGAATGACGTCATCCGCCTGCAGCTGATGGCATTCGGCTTTGTGGAAGCCGCCCGCATCGAGTTTACCAAAGAGTATGTGCTCATCATGGACCGAATCAACAAGCAATACCTGAAAGTACCCTACTCCCATCTCGACTTCCTGCGCACCAGCGGCATCAACTTCAATACCCTGCAGGCTCTCTTCTGGAACGAACTCTTCATGCCTGGCAGAACCGCTTTGGACAATGAGGCGCTGTCCTCCTTCAATGCCGTGAAAGAGAGCGACAATGTCATCCTGAAATACGACAAGGACAAGTTGTCATACAAGTGGCTGCTCAACGAGACGGGAGAAGAAATCAAGATGTCGAACATCCTCTACAGAGACCTTATCCACGGCAACTCCCAACTGAACTGGGACTACAGCGAGTTCCAGCCTTTCTCGGGAAGCAAGTTCCCCACCAGACACCAGATACGCCTGAACCTTCCCAACAAGGAGATTTCCATCAAGATGACTCTCAACTATCTTGACAACGAAACGGAATGGGAACCCCGCACCACGATATCAGGCAGATACAAGGAAGTGAAGGTCGATGATATCCTGCGCCGATTCATGGCCCTCTAACCCTGCCCGTGGCCATACACAGCGCCACCCATAAAAAATACTGCAATTATTGTCGCAAACGGAAGTATTGATTTGATGAACAGACTCCTCTCTATATTGGTATGCTTACTGACGCTGAGCGTGATGGCACCCGATGCCATCGCACAGACCAGCAATACACAGAAAAGAACCACGACCCGGAGCAAGACCCAGGCCTCCAGAAAGACCACCTCCAAAAAAACAGCCACCCGGACAAGAAGCACCAAAAAAAGCAGCAAAAAAGGGAAACAGAGCACTACTGCCGTCAAGGAAACGGCCTCCATCAAAGGCCTGAAGAATGAGAGCGCACAAATCAAGAAACATATCAAGGAACAGGAACAGAAACTCCGCTCCAACGAGCAGAACGTGAAGAAGAGACTGCACAATCTGCTCGTCATCAATACCGAGATTGCCGACAAGCGCAAAACCATCGACACCATCCGCCACGACATCAACCGGCTGGATGGCAACATCGCCCAACTCAACAGTCAGATTGACCAGTTGAACAAGGAACTGGAAGAGCGGAAAGCCCGCTATATCAAGTCGATGCGCTACATGCACCGCAACCAGTCGATACAAAGCCAACTGATGTTCATCTTCAGTGCCAAGAACTTCACACAGATGTTCCGCCGCATGCGGTTCGTGCGCGAATATGCCAGCTACCAGCGCGCCCAGGGCGAGATGGTGAAGAGCAAGCGCAAACAGCTGGAGGAGAAACAGGCCGAACTCACCCTTACCAAACAGGAGAAGAACGTGCTGCTCAACCGGGGCATCGCCGAGCACAAGAACCTGGAAAACAAGCAGGAGGAGCAACAGCAGGTGGTGAAGACACTGCAGAAGGAGCAGAAGACCATCCAGAAAATCATCAGCACCCAGAAACAGAAAGACGCGGCCATCAACGCCCAGATTGATAAGCTCATCGCCATCGAGGTGGAGAAGGCCCGAGCCCGTGCCGCTGCCGAAGCCAAACGGAAGGCCGCTGCCGAGGCTGCCCGGAAGCGTGCCGAAGAACTGGCCCGGAAGAAAGCCGCCGCCGAAGCGGCTGCCCGTGAGAATGCCCGCCGCATTGCCGAAGCCAAAGCCAACGAAGAGCGGCTGAAGGCCAAGGCGCGCGAGGCCGCCAAGCGTTCGGAAGAGGAGAAACGGGCTGCGGAACAAGCGGCTGCCGAGGCTGAACGCGCCCGCAAGGAGGCGGAGAAGAAGGCCGCAGCCGAGGCCAAGGCCCACGAGAAGGAGATGGCAGAAGCCAAACGGGAGAGCACCACCCTCTACGAGATGGACTCAGAAGACCGCCGCATCAGTGGCAGTTTCGAGAGCAACCGGGGCCGTCTGCCCATGCCCGTGGCAGGTGGCTACCGCATCGTGAGCCATTTCGGACAATACCATGTGGAGGGACTGAAGAACGTGACCCTCGACAACAAGGGCATCAATATCATGGGCAAACCCGGGGCACAGGTACGCAGCATCTTCGACGGCGAGGTGAGTGCGGTGTTCAGCCTGGGTGGCACCACGGGTGTGATGGTGCGCCACGGCAGTTATATCTCCGTCTACTGCAACCTGGGATCCGTCTTCGTACACCGCGGACAGAAGGTGAGCACCCGCCAGGTCATCGGCACCGTGGGTGCAGAGCATATCCTCCAGTTCCAGTTGCGCCGGGAGACGAGCAAACTCAACCCCGAAGTGTGGTTGGGACGATAAGCCCCTCCTCAGGCTTCACGACAGGAGCCGCAGATACAGGTCGATGGCTCCCTCTATCTCACTCACACAGATGTATTCATCGGCGGCATGCGAACGGGCAGAGTCGCCGGGACCCATCTTCAGCGAGGGGAAGGGCATCAAGGCCTGGTCGCTGAGCGTGGGCGAACCGAAGGGCTTGAGTCCCAACTGCAAGCACCGTTCCACCAAGGGATGGCCCATCGGAACAGAGGATGACGAGAGGCGGAACGAGCGTGCCTTCATCTCACTCTTGGTATGGGCATCGATGATACGGAACACCTCCTCATTGGTATAGCACTCATTGGTGCGCACATCCACCACGAAATGGCAGGCATCGGGCACCACATTATGCTGCGTGCCGGCCTGGATAACCGTGACACTCATACGGGTGGGTCCCAAACGTTCGCTCACCTTTTCAAAACGGTAGTCACGCAACCACAGCAAATCTTCCAGCACTTCATGGATGGCATTCACCCCTTCGTTGCGGGCGGCATGTCCCGACTTGCCGTGCGCTGTTCCGTCGATGACCATCAGTCCGCGCTCCGCCACTGCCGGCTGCATCCCCGTGGGTTCTCCCACGATAGCCACATCCACCCGGGGAAGGAGGGGCAATACGCGGCTGAATCCGTCCTTGCCGCTCACCTCCTCCTCAGCCGAAGCCACATAGACATAGTTGCGCTGCCGCGGACGGCTGATGAGATAGCGGTATACCTGGAGCAGGGTTACAAGCCCACCGCCACAGTCATTGCTGCCCAGACCGTAGAGGCGGTCGCCTTCGAGCATGGGTTCAAAGGGGTTACGCTGCCAGGAGGCAGCCTGTTTGACAGTGTCGATATGGGCATTGAGCAGGATGGTCTCCCGCCGCTCGTCATAGTCGGGGTCGATGAGATAGAGGTTGTTGGCCTCGCGTTGCGGATGCAGTTGCCAAGTCTCCATGTGTGCTTGCAGGCAGTCAGCCGCCGCCGTTTCGTCGCGGCTGACAGAGGGGATGGCAATCAGTTGGCGAAGACAGGACAAAGCATCCTGCTTCAGCGTCTCGATGGTGGGGGATATATTCATATCAGTCATTTTCTACCTTATTAATATATAGGAACCGGATGGGCAAGAATCATCAAAAGAAGGGGGGGAGGTCAGGAAAGGATGGTGGCCACTAATCTTCTCGGCCCGCCATAATCACGGAACTCACAGAGATAGATGCCTTGCCAGGTGCCAAGGTTCAGCCGTCCGCGCGAGATGGGTATGGTGATGCTGACGCCGCAGAGCGTGCTCTTGGCATGGGCGGGCATATCGTCGGCACCCTCCAGCACATGGTCATAGTAGGGTTCGTTCTCCTTGACCATCCTGTTGAAAATCTTTTCCAGGTCCGACCGCACATCAGGGTCGGCATTCTCATTGATGCTCAGGGCGCAACTGGTGTGCTGGACGAAGAGATGCAACAGCCCCGTTTGTGGCAACGAGGGCAGATGTCCCACCACTTCGGCGGTGACGAGATGGAATCCTCTGCGCTTGGCAGAGAGTGAAAATTCTACTTGCTGTATCATAATCGGGAAATCGTTTTTTCTGTAAAGCGCTACAAAGGTAAGATACCTTTGCGACATATCCAAGACTTTTCGCTATTAATTGAAATGTTTGTTACCTCGGGAGGTAACAATTGCTACTACGCGTAGGTACAAAAAAGCCTTTCGTCAACAATTTGATTATTTTAACTATGAATTATGGGAAAGTATGCGCTTTTTTTTGTTACTTTGCAATTCATAATTGAAACGAATCAAACAGACAACCAGACGGGAATCAGCTATTCTACCCCCGACGGAAACCACTCTCATGGAAAGAATACGCCCCATAGGGGCGAGTCTTGGCATATCCATACAGGTCATAAAAAAGAAGATACAATAAAAAATAATGCTACTGACAATGAAAAAACGTGTACTATCTATGATGCTCTTCGCCCTGATGACGGGTACAGCAGCATTTGCCCAACGTACTGTCGACAAGATTGACAGAGGATTGGTAGCTGTAAAAACCACCTCGGGGGTGTTTTGCAGCTGGCGCATCCTGGGAGAGGAATACTATGATGTGACCTACAACATCTACCGTGACGGAACCAAGCTCAACGCCCAGCCACTCACCGTTTCGAACTATACGGACCGAAGCGGCACCACCTCATCCAAGTATACCGTGGAGGCCGTGGTGCGGGGAACCGCCCAACAGGCGTCGGCAGCCGTGACACCATTAGCCAATGCGTGGCTCGAAATCAAGCCCGACCATGGCAAGTTGTCCGGCACGTTCGTGCCCAACGATGCGACAGCCGCCGACCTTGACGGCGACGGCCAGCCCGAACTGATTGTGAAGTTCGACCATGCCAATACAGGCGACGACACCTACACCGTCATCGAGGCCTACAAGCTGACGGGCGAGAAACTGTGGTGGATCAACTGCGGCAGGAACATGGGTGACTTCCAGAACAACGAAATCAACATCGCCGCCTACGACTGGGACCTCGACGGCAAGGCCGAATGCGTGATGCGGGCCGCCGACGGCACCATCATCCATACCGCTGACGGCGAGAAGATTACCATCGGTGATGCGTCGAAGAACTACCGCCCCTACGAATCGGGACAATGGTTCGTACATGAAGGAGCCGAATACCTGCTCTACATGGAGGGAGCCACCGCCAAGCCGTATCAGATTGGCCCCAGCAGCCACCCCAACTACATCGACTATCCCCTGCGCCGATTAGAGGCCGACGAGAGCAATCTCGAGAAAGCCTGGGGCGATGGCTACGGCCACCGCTCTTCGAAGTATTTCTTCGGTGCCCCTTATTTGGACGGCAAGAAGCCCAGCATCTTCCTTGCACGAGGCATCTATACCCGCCACAAGATGATTGCCTACGACGTGGATGCCGCCACCCACCAGCTCACCACCCGCTGGACCTGGAACAACAATACGCCAGGCAGCTGGTACGGACAGGGTTACCACAACTATATCGTGGCCGACGTCGACTGGGACGGAAGGGATGAGATTGTGTTCGGTTCGATGACCATCGACGACAACGGCAAGGGACTGGCCACCACTGGATTGGGACACGGCGATGCCCAGCATGTGAGCGACTTCGACCCCTACCGCCACGGACAGGAGTTCTTCGGATGCAACGAAGACCACCCCGGCAACAACCTCTGTGATGCCACCACCCGCAAGATTCTCTACCGGTTCACGGCTGGCAATGACGACGGACGTGCCATCATGGGCAACTTCTCCAACGAGTTCCCCGGCTGTCAGGGCGTTTCGGCCCGCGACCCCAACCTCATCAGTTCCGTCGCCTACGGTGGGCTCGCCGAGGGCACGAAGAACCATATCGCCCAGAACTTCCGCATCTACTGGGACGGCGACCTCTGCGAGGAGTCGTTCAACGGTTCGGGAAGCTATAACACGGAGGGTGTCATTATCAAATATGGAAGCGGTGTCATTGCCAACCTCACGGGTTCGCTGACCAACAACCACACCAAGGCAACGCCCTGTCTGCAGGCCGACCTCTTCGGCGACTGGCGCGAGGAGGTGGTGATGCGCACCGAAGACAACAACATCCGCATCTATACCACCACCACTCCCACCACATGGCGCAACTATACCCTGTGGCATGACCACCAGTACCGCAATGCCATCGTCTGGCAGATGAACGGATATAACCAGCCTCCCCACGTGAGCTATTTCCTCGGCGAACTGGAAGGCATCACCATCGCTCCCCCACCCCTCATCAACACGGGTCGCGTGGAAGTGGCCAACAACGGGACCATCGGAAGCGAGGGCAACGGCCAGCACCTGTTGCTCAGCGAAACCAATGACATGAACGTGACCGTGGCCGACGGAGCCGCCCCCTATATCCTCACCGACTATGCCCCCTCATGGACCCAGGGCAGCGGCAACAGCAGCAACATCACCACCGTCACCTATACCCATACGCTCACCGGCGGTGCGCTCACGGGTGAGATGCGACTGGTGAAGCAGGGCGACGGTACCCTCATCATGCCCGCCGCCAACCATACCTATACGGGCAACACCGACGTATGGGCCGGTACATTGGTGAGCAACGGAACCATCGAGAACAGCCGCGTATGGCTGAACAGACACACGACACTCATCACCGAGGGCGGCACCTTCAAGAAAGGCATCCAGGCCGACTATAACGCAACCATCCTGCCCGGCAACGACGGAACCATCGGACAGTTGGCGACCGACTCGCTCATCCTCAACTTCGGTGCCGTGGTGGCTTTCGACCTCGATGCCGCCACCCGTCAGGCCGATGCCGTGAACGCCACGGTCATCCAGGTGGAGAAGAAGAACTGGAAATACGGCCCCGCCTACGCTACCCCCGTCTTCAGACTGAATCTGATGAATGCCAACGATACCGATGCCAACGGCGAGGGAAAATATCTGCTCGGCGAGGTGAAGGATATCAAAGGCAGTTTAGACGACATCCTCATCGAGGGAGTCAACAACATGAAATGCGCCCTCTCACATGAGAACGGCAAACTCTATGTCACCTTGACCACCTATCAGGCCGGTGCCGTCGTATGGACCGGAGAGTCGGACAGCAAATGGGATGTGGACGTAACGGCCAACTTCGAATCGGTAGAGAGCGGAGACAAGCGTGCCTTCGTGCCCGGTGATGCCGTCATCTTCGACGACAACGCCTCGTCGACACTCGTCACCATCAGTGGCAAGGTAGCCCCCTCCAGCGTGGTCTTCAACAACAACTCCAAGACCTACTACCTGAACGGTGACAGCATCGTGGGCAATGCCACCCTCGCCATCAAGGGTACGGGCAAGGTGAACATCAACAACGACAACCGCTTTGCCGTGACCGACATCACCAACGGCAAGCTCTATGTGAAGACCCTCGCCAACAGCATCGGCCAGGACTACGGAGCACTCGGCGGAACAGCCGCCAAGATCAACATCACCAACAATGCCGTACTGGGTATCTCCGACAATGTCACCACCTCGCAGACCATCACCGTAGGCGAGGGTGGCGCCACCATCGAAGTGGCTACGGGCAAGACCCTCACCATGAACACAGGCATCAAGCAGAGCGGCTCCAACCGCGTACTCACCAAGACGGGAGCCGGCACGCTGGCACTCGGCAGCAACAACACGGTTTCGAAACTCGTCATCAAGCAGGGAACCGTCACCGACATCATCGACGGCGGCTATAACCAGTTGCCTGTCACCGTGGCCTTCGAGGGAGGAACCCTGAGCGACAGCAACTCGGAAGGAATGCCCGGCAACACCAACAAGGCCAACTTCGTGGTGGAGGAAGGAAAGACGGGAACCCTCATTTGCGACCCGCGCTGCGACTACACGGGAAAACTCACGGGCAAGGGAACCTTCACCGTGAATGCCGCCGGTGTGCGCAACTACTTCAAGGGTGACTGGAGCGGATTCGAGGGCACCCTCATCCCCGGTTACCAGAAGCGTGGCAGCTACGACCCCTCATTCGACTTCAACAATGCCTACGGTCTGCCCAAGGCAACCCTGAAACTGAATGCCGACGTGACCTTCAACAACAACGGCAATGCAGTGACCATCGGCAAGGTACAGGGCACGGGAACGCTGGCCGGTACAGGCACCTACTATATCGGTGACGACAACGAAGACCTGATATTCACCGCCTACAGCAACTCGAAGATTGTGAAAAGGGGTGAAGGAACGATGAAACTGCTGAACCTCGGACGCATCAAGGCCGCCCTGGAAATCAAAGCAGGTACGCTCACCTTCAACCAGTCGTCGCTGGCCGACCTCGTCATCGGCACCAACCAGCTGACCGTGAACGGCAGCGGCAAGGTGATGGGTCAGGGACTGCTCAGTTCGGTATCGGTGGCCTCAGGAGGCACCCTCGCTCCTCGCTCACTCTACAGTGAGACCAATCCCGGCACCATCAAGGTGAACGGACTGGCCAGCGTGGCAGCCGGAGCCACCGCCGACTTCCTCATCAGCAACAGCAAGAACTCGCAGATGCAGACGAAATACATCACCCTGAACGGTACGGTGAAGGTGAGTCTGACCGACGACTTCGAACCCAAGGCCGGAACGTCCTACACGCTGTGGACCGCCTCGGCCTCGTTCAGCGGCACTCCGAAGGTAAGCCTGCCCGAACTCCCCGCAGGCTTCGCCTGGGACGACTCTGAACTGCTCACCAAAGAGGGTGTGCTGAAGATTACGGCTACCGACGGCATCCAGCAGATTGGCGACAGCCAAGAGGTGGTTTGCGAAGTATACTCGCTCACGGGACAGAAGCTCCAGACCTTCACCGCACGCAAGAGCGACATCACCCAGCGACTCTCTGCCCAACTGAGAAGCAGCACCTATCTCGTGAAGATGCGTGCCGACCATCAGACCGAGGTGAGAAAGGTGACAATCCGCAAGTAACAGCCCTGCTGACAGCCAACAGACTGACGTGAGCGGGCATTAACCAATCCCGCTTCCAATTTTCAAGGTTAAAATATCAAAAATTGGGGGCGGGATTATTCCCTTTAACGTACCTTTGCAGCACTATATTGTGCAAACTATACATTCACTAATTTAAAACAATAAGAACATGAAGAAAAGATTACTTTTCCAGTTCTTGGCAGTCATGGGAGTGATGTCTGCGTCGGCTTACAACAGCGACGAATACATCTACACACCGGATGCCAAGTACAAGACCACCACTGACAATGTGGTGACCAATGGTGACTTCACCAATCAGTTTGCCGGTTGGACCAATGGTTCTGACGAGACAGCGGGAGAACCTGCTACCGACGCGTGGGCTCTCGTGAATGGCGTAGGCCCCAACCAGGAGACAGCAGCCGAGGCCGTGAGCGATGCTGCTGGTAGCGTGCTGGCACGCATCTGGACAGCCGATGAACTCGGCGGTTCCGGTCTCTATGTTTACTCTTATTACATTCTCGGAACAGCAGCCGGCAACACCTCCAACACTGCCGGAAGCGCCAACTATGTTGGTTTCTACGTGAACCAGGAAGGTACCTACACCTCCAACACCCGCATCGTAGCTGACAACGCCGCATTCACCAGCGAGTGGACCATGGTGAGCGACACTGTCAACCTGAACCAGGGTGACTTCTTCGTGATGTATATCGACCGCTTGGCTGCCGGTACCCGCATCGCCAACATTTCTATCAACAAGGTAGACCAGGTGTTCGACGACCGTCTGCTGCAGGCCAAGAAGGATTACGTGGAGAGCATTCTCGCCAAGGGCTGGTTGGATAACGGCGTAGATGACTTCAAGGGCGAACTGGAGGAAATCTACAGCGCATTTACCGGTGAGGCAGGCGACGATCCCGATGACATCGATGCCATGACCGCATATCTCGACATGATTGACGAGAGCATCGATGCCTTCTTCGAGAACAACTCTGCCAGCATGATGGACAACTTCAAGCACTGGAATGCTGATGCCAATAAGGGTCAGAAACTGAACTCCAAGAACGACTGGGTGCTGACCTCTGGCCGCTGGTTCCACTGCAACAGCAATGATGCTGCCGTGCGTGAGAGCTTGCGCGAAAGCCTCAGCCTTGAAATAGGACGCGGATATGACCTTCCCAATGGTAACGCTATGGTTACCAAGACTTGGGATCCCGGTAAATATTTCATGTACCTTGATGTGATGGGCTACTACATGCTGAAGGGAACTAAATCTCAGTATGATCCCGACCGGAACTGCGAGGTGAAGGGCTGCACCATCTTCGGTAACGACCAGACCATCGACCTCGGTGTTCTGGACACCCGTCGCAATAAGCGCTACATCATCTTCTTCGAGATTCCCGAAGACCAGGCCGGTGTGGAAGGCAACGTGAAGTTCGGTTTCGACTACACCATTCCCGAAGAGGAAGTAGGCAACAACCGCGGTGGTTACATCGTTCTCAGCAACCTCCGTGTTCGCCGGGTAGGTCTCTCTGAGGCTCAGATGGCCCACATCAATCTGGTTAAGGATATCGCCGAGGCTCAGAACGCACTCAAGGTGATGATCGACTCCGCCAAGGTAGTAGCCACCATGGGTGACATCTACAAGTGGGGTATGGCCCAGATGAACGACTCTACCGCCAAGGGTGAGGCTGAATATATCGCTTCGCTCAGCAAGGTGGACGAGAACGGCAAGGAAGTGAGCGTGGATGATGACACCGATGCCGAATATCCCACCACTCTGAAGGACTACATGAACATCGTACGCAAGGGTATGCAGAACCTCTACGGCTACTGCCAGCCCTACTTCAACCTCGTAGACGCTGTGGCAGATGCCGAAGAGAAACTGGCTGATCCTTTCAATGCCAATGGTGACGCTGCCCTGAAGGCTGCTTACGAGCAGGCCATCAGCGAGGCCAAGGCCCTCATCGCCACTTACGCTACCCTCGAAGATGATGCTGCCATCCAGGAGGAGATTGCCAAGTACAACGAGAAACTGGCTGCCCTGCAGGCTGCCCAAACCGCTTATCTGCTCACCACTGCCAGCGTAGATAACCCCACCAGCATCGCCATCAAGAACGGTGACTTCGCTACCGGTACCACCTCTGGCTGGACCTTCACCGAAACCGTTGCCGGCAAGGAGAACTTCAAGAAGAGCGCAAACGACAGCTACGATAATGGTCTCTGCCTCGCTGTAGGCCGTGGCTACACCGTATCTCCCCAGAGCAAGCTCGTACAGGATGTGGAACTCACCCACAAGGGTCTTTATGCTTACGTGGCCAACGCCCACGCCATGAACGTGATTCCCGGCAATGACTATGGTCAGGCTGAGATCATCGAGGCTGACGAAGAGAACGGTATCGTTGCCGACACCATCTTCGTATGCGACAAGAACAAGGTTCACCTCATCTTCGGTCCGCTTGGCGCAGAAGACTCTGTTCCTGTTCACAGCCGTCTGATTGAGTACAACTACTCTTACAGCAAGAGCGACTGGAACGGCCAGCAGGACTACGGCTATGAAGCAGGTTCGTATGTGATTTACGCAGAGAAGAGCGACGACACCCAGGGCACCTTCGAACTGGGTATGTACACCTACGGTCAGGTAGACGGAGCCGGTTCCAATATCTACGGCTTCGGCGACAACGAGGTGCTCTACCTCGGCAATGCCGCCAAGGCTTATGCTGACATCAAGGCTACTATGGCAGAGAATGTAGCCGAGGCCAAGGCCGTTGCTGCAAGCGCCGCCACCAGCGAAAACCAGGGCGTGATCAATGCCTTGTCTCGTCTGAACCGCCGTCTGGCTGACGCTGAGAAACTGCTTGCCGGCAGCCTCACCAACGCCCAGGAGTTCACTCGTGCCAGCAACGCTGTCATCTATGTGATGGATCTGGCCGATCGTGTAACAGAGAGACTGGAAGCCAGCACAGGCATCGACAATGTATCGATGGATACCGTCAAGGCCCATATCGCAGACGGTGTTTACAACCTCGCCGGTGTGCGTGTAGCCAACGACCTGAACAGCCTCAACTCACTGAGCAAGGGCATCTACCTCTTCAATGGTAAGAAGTACGTGGTTAAATAAACCAAACAGATACTTTCTCCTGTCAGGCGGCGTGTAGTTCATACACGCCGCCTTTCTTTTTGCTAATATCGAACAGATAGGGGGTCTTATCGATATAATCTCAAAAAATATAGCCTTTTTCTCAAACTATATTGAAGGTTTGTTTGGCTATTTGCATAATTTTTTGTTATTTTGCAATTTGAAAACGTATGTCTTATTGCTGCTCAAAACAAATTAACAATATATATATATTAACAAGGACTATGAAGAAACTCTATTTCTGTGTCAGTCTCGCCCTGGCGGGATGGATGACCTCCTGCGTTGACAAGAACGAGGAGGTGGATGCAGACTCCAAGCCCGAGTGGCTCGGAGCGAGCATTTATGCGGAATTGCAGAATCCGAATCAGAACGCTTTGACAGGTACCTTCAACTACTACCTGCGCTTGGTGAACGACTTGGATTATGCGGAGACGCTGAACAAAACAGGTAGCAAGACGGTGTTCCCGGCCAACGACGAAGCGTTTGAACGCTTCTTCAAACAGAACGACTGGGGAGTAAGTTCCTATGAACAGCTCACCGAATCTCAGAAGAAACTGCTCCTCTACTCGTCCATGCTTGACAATGCGATGTTGGTAAGCATGCTCTCCAACACCAGCGGATCGGACGGTATCATGCGTGGCTATGCGATGAAACACCAGACAGCCATCGACGCTATCGACTCCATCACCCACTTCTACAGCAAAGCCCAGATGCCGGAAGGCAACAAGTACTGGACGCAGTATTACGACCACGGCATCGACATCGTGAGCGACAACACCACTCCGATGATGGTACACCTCACCCGTGAGTATATGGTGAACAATGGCATCACCACTGTGGGCGAAGGCAGCGACTTTGAAATCCTGACCGGACAGCCCTACACCGACGGTGCAGCATACGTATTCAACAACCGCATCATCACCAAGTCGCCTTACACCGACGGCAAGACCTGCCAGAACGGATATATCCACCAGGTGGAGAACGTGCTGTTGCCTCCGGGCAACATGGGACAGGAGATAGCACGCGACAGCGAGACCTCGCTCTACAGCAGGATGCTCGACTATTTCTGCGCCCCCTACTATGATGCTGCGACCACCAATAAGTATAATGCCGCCGCCATCCAATACGGCAAGCCACTGATTGACTCCATTTTCCAGAAACGTTACTTCAGCGACAACTCCCAAGGTGCGTCACTTTCCTACGGCCCCGACAACCAGCGCGTGGAGGCATCGCTGAAGTTTGACCCGGGATGGAACACCTACCGCATGAAACAGGTGGGAACCACCGACAACTCCATCGCTGACATCGCAGCCATGTTTGTTCCTACTGACGAAGCCATCAAGAACTATTTCCTCCCCGGAGGTGCCGGTTCCTTCTTCATGGACATTTATGGCAGCAAGCCCAACAAAGAGGAGAACCTGAAGGACAACCTCGACACGCTCTATGTGAAGAAACCCGACGTGCTGTCGAAGATTATCCGCAACCTGCAGCACAGCTCCTTTGCCGGCTCCGTACCCAGCAAGTTCTCTACCCTGCCCAGCGATGGTGGCGAGTATCTGGCCGTGAGCCTCAACAATCTCCACAAAAAGGCGGATAACCAATATGATGTGAAGATTGCCAACAACGGTGTCATCTACAAGATTGACGAGATGGTGGCTCCCGATGAGTTCAGCTCGGTATTCGCTCCCGCCTCCTGGTATCCCGACCTCCAGGTGATGAAATGGATGGTGGAACAGCCCAGCTCGGAAGCCGGTAGTGACTTCAAGTATTACTTGCTCGCCATGCAGGCCAACTACGCCTTCTTCATCCCCGAGGATTCCGCCTTCGCCAACTACATGTACGTAAACCCGGCATCGCTCGGCAAGGTGGAACCCGAAGCCTTGAAATTCAACTATATATACAACGAGAAATACAAGCGTTGGCAACTGAAGGTTCAGCGCTACAAATACGACATCGTCAACAACCGTCCCGGTGACTTCATCTCTGAGGTTTCCACAGTCAAGACCTACAAGTCGCAGATCAACGACATCCTGAATAGCCATACCGTCGTGCTGGAAGCGGGTGAGACCTTTGGCGTCAACAACTACTACAAGACCAAGAACGGTGGTGCCATCAAGGTGTCGAACGTACGCAACGGAGGAGTTGTGGGCAGCGGTGCCCAGATTGACAACAACCAGCCCATGTCGAACATCACAGGCATGTATGACGAGCGCAACGGTGTCGCCTTCCGTATCGACCGCATCATCGAGACTCCCCGCAACAGCGTCTACAAGACCCTGAAGGAAACGCACCAAGACCATTTCAGCAAATTCTTCGAGCTGTGTGAGTGGCTGGACGGAAGCGAGGACCTGATGAACTGGTTGGGTATCAGCGACAAACCGAACGATTTCGGTGTGAGCCCCCAAGACCGCTACCGGGTGTTCACCAGCACCTACGGCACAGGTAAAAATGCCATCGGCGATGCCTGTCTCGACATGAACGTGAAGATGTTCAACACCTATAATTATACGCTGTATGCTCCCTCTAACACTGCAATGGATGCAGCCTACAACAACGGACTGCCCCGCCCCGAGGAGATCGATGCGGAATACGAGCGTCTCAACCAGCTGACCGATGGCAGCGACGAGCAGGAAGTGGGCAAAGCCGTGCTCTATGAGCAACTGGGCATCATCCGCAACTTTGTGCGTTATCACTTCCAGAGTGTATCGGTATATGCCGACAACGTGGTGGCCGATGGCAAATACTCCACGATGCTGACCGATGAGGTGGGTGTCGCCTACGTGAACCAGGTGAGCGGTGGCGACGGCAAACTGCAGGTGACTGATGCCCACGGAACCGTACATACAATCGATGCCAACAGATCAGACAAATACAGCAACCTCATGACACGTGACTATTGGTTTGACGGCGAGAAGACCTCCAAGGCGACAGCCATCAAGACCTCTTCGTTCTGCGTGATACACGAGCTCTCAGAGGCCATGAACTGGCTTTCTTCCGACCGCTACGACGGCGGCAACTCCAAGTCAAAAGCCGTACAGGTTTACAAGATACTCAAAGCTAAGAATGAACTTTAAAGCATAGTTACTATGAACATCAAAAGATTTCTGTTCGCTGCCTTGTGCTGTGTAGTCAGTCAAGCTGTGCTGGCACAGGCCAAGCGAATATCAGGTACGGTGACCGACAACGAAGGCCCGGTGATGATGGCCAACGTCGTGGAGGTGGATGCCAACGACCGTATCGTATCAGCCACACAGACTGATTTTAACGGAAACTTCTCCATGCAGGTGAAGAGTCCGAAGAACAAACTGAAATTCTCCTACGTAGGCGATAAGACCAAAGTGGTAGCTATCGGCAACCAGACCTCTTTCAAAATCGTGCTGCAGCCCGAATCGACCATGCTGCAGGAAGTGACCGTCAAGGCAAAGCGTTCCAACAGCGGCGGTCTGATGATGTCGAAGAAAGAAGTGGCCGTGTCACAACAGATGATGGACATGTCATCGGTAGAAGGTCTGTCGTTCACCTCTGCCGACGAGGCCCTGCAGGGTGAGATTGCCGGTCTGGACATCGTGTCCAACTCGGGTAACCTCGGTGCAGGTACCACGATGCGTCTGCGCGGTGTGACCACCATCAACGGCGATGCCAACCCGCTGATTGTGGTAGACGAGCAGATATTCGACAACCCCGACGAGAATTTCGACTTCTCCAACGCCAGCGAGGAACAGTATGCCTCGCTCCTCTCTGTGAACGTGGAGGATATCGCCAACATCGTGGTACTGAAAGACGCCGCCGCCACCGCCGTATGGGGTGTGAACGGTTCGAATGGTGTGATCAAGATTACCACCAAGCGCGGCTCACGTGGCAAAACGCGCATCAACTTCAAATACATGTTCTCCGGCACCTGGCAGCCCGAAGGCTACAAACTGATGAATGGTGACGACTATACGATGCTGATGAAAGAGGCTTTCTATAATCCCCAACAGGCTTCGAATGCCACCACGGACATCTATGAGTTGAACTATCTCGGCGATCGCTGGGCAGAATCGGAAAACTGGAACAACAACACCGACTGGGTAGACGAGGTGACACAGTTCGGACAGAAGCATGACTACTCCATCAACCTTTCGGGTGGTGGACAGAAGGCCACCTTCCGCATCAGTGCCGGCTACACCCATCAGACGGGTACCATCATCAAGCAGGTGCTCGACCGCTTCACGACGCGTCTGGCGCTGGACTTCAACGTCAGCGAGCGCATCCGTTTCAACACCAACTTCTCACTGACCTATACCGACAACCAGAAGAACTACAGCGACCTGCTGGGAGCCGCCCAGAAACTTGCGCCCAACATGTCGGTCTACAGACAGGACTACGAAGGTGCCAACACCGATGAGTACTATATCATGAATCCGGTAGTGAAGGAATTAACCCCTGCCGACGGCAACTACTCCTCTTACGAACTGAGGGATATCCGCAATCTGGGCAACCCCGTCGCCATCGCCAACCTGGCATCGAAGCGTGAAAAGGTGTACCGCATCAACCCCGACTTCAACATCAAGTATGAACTGCTCGGCATCGACGAAGGCAAACATCGTCTCACCTTCAACGGACGCGTCTATTTCGACATCTATGCCAACAGCTCACCCACGTATTGCCCGGCCTCGCTCTCCACCAACAACTGGTCGGATGCCAGTTACAACGTGTCATCCACCACAGAGTCGAACCGCTTCAAGATCAACGGCCGTACCTCTCTGACCTATACCCCGTATTTCGGCAATGACAACTGGAGCGGACAGCTCATGGCCCAGTATGAAATGGGAACGGAGCGCTATACCAGCCAATCGGTCACGATGCGTCAGGTACCTACCGGTCTCTCCTCTCCGACTGTTCCAGCCGACCTGAACACGATGACCAGCAGCAGCTCGAAATACAACAGCCAGAACCTGCTCTTCAATGGTTACATCTCTTATAAGGAGCGCTATGTCGCCAACATCTCCTACCGTATGGACGGTACATCCCGCCTCGGTCCGAAAAACAAGTGGGTTCACTCTCCCGGTGTTTCGTTGCGTTACAACGTGAGTGAAGAGAATTTCTTTAAACCGTGGCGAGAGACTGTTTCCTTGTTGAGCCTCCGCGCCAGCTGGGGTATCGTGGGAAAGCAGCCCGGCAAGGACTACCTGTTCTATAACAGCTACAAGACCAGCGGCTCAGAGTATGGTCCCACCACCGGCTGGGTACCTGTAGCCTCGCTCGACGGCATGAAACTGGATGACCTGAATGTGGAGAAGACCGAAAGCTACAACCTGGGCTTCAACATCGGTCTGTTCAAGGACAAGGTAGAGGTAGACTTCGACTACTATAACAAGAAGACCACCGACCTGCTGATGACCACGTTGAGGATCCCCTCCATGACCGGTTTCCCCACCTTGGCTTATGCCAACGTTGGTACGATGAAGAATGAGGGATGGGAGTTGAACCTGAACCTCCGTGACATCGTGAAGAAGGGCAAATTCTCCGTGAGCGCCAGCTTCAATGTGGCACAGAATGCCAACAAGCTGACGGAGATGAACGAGACCGTGCTCAACTCGCTCAACGCCCAGTGGGAAGCCACCAGCCGCGGTAGCTATGTACAGCGCGTGGCCATCGGTGCCGCCCTCGGTTCCATCTACGGTTTCCGCTCCAAGGGTGTCTACCAGTACAGTTACGACTACCTGGAGAACTACCGCAAGGAGAACGGACTGACGACCAGCGAATATGAGACCTACATCAACAATATGCTGGCCCAGGGCAAGACGGCCCCCGTAGCCACCGATGCCCATGGCAAGGTGCTGATGGACAAGGAGACGGGCAAGCCCAAGCGCATGGTCTACAACTACAGAGAAGGCAGCCAGACCTACCAGTTCCAGGGCGGTGACCTCATCTATGAGGACATCAACCATGACGGTCAGATCAACCAACTCGACGTGGTTTATCTCGGCAACTCCCAACCCAAGGTGAACGGAGGTTTCAACCTGACGCTCAAGTATGGCAACTTCAGCATCAAGGGACGTTTCATGTACCGCTTCGGCAACAAGGTGGTGAACTTCGCCCGCATGGAGCTGGAGAAGATGTACACCACCTACAACCAGAGTGCCACCGTGAACTACCGCTGGCGCAAGGACGGCGATGTGACTCCCGTGCCTCGTGCCATGTACAACACAGCCTACAACTGGCAAGGTTCAGACCGCTATGTGGAAGACGGCTCTTTCGTCCGCTTCCAGAACCTCCAGCTGGCCTATTCATTCCCCAACAAGCAGATCAAGAAGCTCGGTATCAACCAGCTGCAGCTCTACTTCTCAATGGACAACCTTTACTGCTGGACGAAGTATAGTGGCACCGACCCCGAGGTATCTCCCAAGGGATGGGGCGTGGCAGAGGACAAGTCGCAGACACCTCGCGCCAAGCAGTTTACCGCAAGTATTAACATTGGATTCTAATAATTGACTCGTAGCATGAAAAAATATCTATCAATCATCCTCGGCGCACTCCTGATGGGTTCCTGCATGGACATGGAGTTGCTGCCCAACGACAAGACGGTGGATGAGGATTTCTGGCAGTCGAAGTCGGATGTTGCCCTCATGGTGAACGGTGCCTATAAACAGTTTGCCAGTTCCAACGTGCAGCAACGACTGATTGTATGGGGCGGCTTCCGTTCCGACGAACTGCTGCTCAACACCGGCGTGCCCGCCACCGACGGCACCTATATCGCCCTCAACCAGATTCAGGAGGTGAACATCGAGACCACCAACATCTTCTCCGACTGGTCATCGCTCTATACCGTCATCAACTACTGTAACATCGTGATGTCGAAGGCAGCAGCGGTGATGGACATCGACCCCTCGTATACCGAAGGCGACTACCTGACCGACCGCTCACAGATGCTGGCCCTGCGTGCCCTCTGTTACTACTACTTGGTGCGCACCTTCCGTGATGTGCCTTATACCACTACGGCCTATATGACCTCCAGCCAGCCGATGGTCATCAACCAGCTGCCACCGACCGAGGTGCTGGAGTATTGCATCGCCGACCTACAAGAGGCTGAGAAGAACGCCCTCTCCTCGCAGATGAGCGGCTGGAAGCGTGTGGGATGGATTACGAAAGATGCTATCCAGAGCATCCTGGCTGACATCTACCTCTGGCGCGGTTCGGTACTTCACAACGATGCTGACTACCAGGCCTGCATCGACTATTGCGACAAAGTGATTGCCTCGAAGAAGAGTCAGCAGGAAGTGACCGACGGCACCGTTCTGAAACTCGACTATCCGCTGACATTAGGTGGAAGAGCCTTCAGTGACCTGTATGTCACACAGAATTCGGAAGAGAGCATCTTCGAGGTTCAGTACAATACGAACACGGTATCGTCCAACGAGGCCATTGCCAAGATGTACTACGAATACAAGAAAGACGGCAAAAGCCCCTATCTGCAGGCTTCACTCAATTTCGGTAGCATCAAGAATTCGTCGGCCGGCAATGCCACGGACGCCATCTACATCAACCAGTATGATGCACGCTACTGGAACAACTGCATCGGTGTGGGAAGCGGTACAGCCACCTCTTTTGACATCTACAAGTACACAAATACCGGCATCAACTACAACGGAGGTACACCTCCCACCAAGGGTAACACTAATCGTCCGAACCGTACGTTCGACCTTTATAACCAGAACTTCATCATCTATCGTCTGGCCGACATCATGCTGATGAAGGCCGAGGCCCTGGTGGCCAAGGTGAACAACCAGTCGGCCACCACATCTGATGGAACCACGGAAGGCGATAACAACGTGAGCGTTACGAATACCGAAGCGCTGACCGAAGCCCTCGAGCTGGTGAACCAGGTGTACAAGCGTTCGCTGGACGAGACCCAGTGGTCGGCTTCGCTCTATAACAGCAGCTATGCCCAGGACGGTGCCAAGATGGAAGGACTGGTGCTGCAGGAGCGTCTGCGTGAGCTCTGCTTTGAGGGCAAGCGCTGGTATGACCTGTTGCGTTACAACTACCGCCATCAGGACACCCCCTGCAACTATGCCACCATGCTGGTGGACCAGGGCAGTTACATGAAGAACTATCAGGACTTCCTCGACATCGTGGGACGCAAGTATGACAACGGTAGCGCCCGCACGAACAAGATGAAGGAAGAGCCCCGCCTCTATCTGCCCGTACCTCACAGCGACATCCTCACCTGCAAGCCTTGGCTGCGCCAGAACCCGATGTATACCGATGAGAACTAATACCTGTACCAGAAAAGTAATCTCTTTGAAATCCCAACTATGAATATCATCAAAAATAAATCATTCGTAAGCGGTTTGGCCCTTGCAGCAGCCATGATGGCTGCCTGTAATCCGGAGCCGGATGAGTCGAGCCGTTTCACAGAGACGCAGGAGACCATCGGGTCGATGATTGACAACGACAGCTCATTGACCTCCTTCAATTATATCCTGCAGCGTAGCGGCATGGACCGCATGATGAAGTCATACGGCCAATATACCTGCTTCGCCCCCAATAACGAGGCAGTAGCCGCCTATATCGACAGCCTGTATAACGACAAGACCGTTGACAATCACAACTCCATGACGGAGAACTCGCTTGAGGGACTTTCCGACAGTCTGTGCAACGACATCGCCCTCTACCACCTGGCCTCAACGCCGCAGCCGCTGAGCGACCTGGGCGGTAACGGCAAGACCATCACCACCATGCTGCGGCGCGCCATGACCAGCAGTGTAGATGAGGAGGGTCTGATCCTGCTCAACAGCCAAGCCCGGATCATTGGCAGCAACGACGTGACGGGTGAGGTGGAGGCCAGCAATGGTATCCTCTACCGTCTGGACAAGGTGGTACCCCGCAACAACAGCAAAATCAGTGATGTCTTTGCCGATCTCGAAGGATTCTCCATCTTTGCGGAAGCCCTTCGTCTGACAGGTCTGGATGACTCCATCAGTGTCGTTCAGAAAGTAGACGAATATGGCAAGCCCATCCAGTATGAGTTGTCGGATGCAACGGACGTGACAGCCAACAACGCCGAATGCTATTGGCCCAAGACCTGTGACGTGAAGTTCACCGTGTTTGCAGAAAGCGACGCCGTGATGAACGCCAACGGCATCAAGTCGTTCGACGACCTGGTGGACTACTGCAAGAAGACGTATGGAGATGCCACCTCCTGGTATGACTACGCCGCCGAGAAGGGAATCAACATCAGTACAGGAACCGACTACACCAACCGTTTCAATGTGGTGAACATGTTCGTGGCCTATCACATCCTCTACTGCGGTATGCCCTACAACCAGCTGGTATTCCTGAAGCCGGGCAGCGGCAACAGCAATCCTCCCGCCGGTCTGCTGTGGAACTACTGCAACGGTGGCGAGCCCTATGACTACTACGAGACCATGCTTCCCAGCACACTGATGAAAATCTGGAATCCCCGCAACAAGAGGGGTTCGAGAATCTATATCAACCGATGGGTTCAGAACAACACGCTGACCGACGAGGTGGGCACCTATGGTTCGGATGCGATGCACCCCGTACAGTTTGAGGGTGTAGAGGTGGAGAACCCCGACGAGAGCATCAAGGACAAGTCGAACACCCGCAACGGTTACATCATTCCGCTGAAAGGCATGCTCGTCTATGACAGCAAGGTGCCCAACGGTGTACTGAAAGAGCGTCTGCGCTTCGACTCTTCCACCTTCCTGCCCGAGTTGGTGAACAACGGTTTCCGCTATCTGTCGGTAAACGAGGCCAGCGGTATCAACGGCGGCGGGCATGGTGCACGTCTCGCCTTCCCCCTCAACTTCTTCGACAACGTGGTCTGCTACAGCAGCGAGACCGTTCTCCGCTACAATGTGAAGGGATGGTATCGTGCCTACCAGGCCGACGCCTTCCAGGGCTGGGGCAACTATGACCTGGCCATCCGCATTCCGCCAGTTCCCACAGGCGACTACGAGCTGCGCCTTTTCTACACCCCCATGGACCATGCAGGCATGATGCAGTTCTATATGGGTAAGAGCAGCGCCAAGAACTCGATGGTTGCCCTGGGCATCCCTCTCGATGCCCGCATCCAGGCCGACGACCCCCTCATCGGATGGACCAAGTTCTACGAGGAGGAGGACATGGGTATCGCTTCCGACCAAGCCATGCGCAACCGTGGCTACATGCGTGGCCCGTACATGTTCTTCGGCGGAACCAACGTGACCAGCGGTGATGCAGAGGGCGTGAACTGCCGTGGTGAGGCTCCCACGCTGACCACGCTTCGCCTGCTGCTGGGCATCGACCATTACCGCCAGAGCGACGAACACTGGTTCCGTCTCAAGAGTGTGATTGACGACAAAGACCTGAAGTGGCAGCTCGACTTCATCGAGTTGGTACCCACCAGCATCATCAACAACGACACCTATTCAGAAGACTGGTATTAAACCCTCATCCAAGCAGAAATTATGAAACATATTCAATATATAGGAATAACGATGATGGCAGCGGGCATGCTCACTGCCTCATCCTGCTCCGATTTTGATGACTACAACGAAGCACCTGCCGAGCAGTCGCCTACGGCAGCCCAGACACTTTGGGAGAACATCAACTCAACCCCTGAGTTATCGGAGTTTGCCGCCCTGGTGAAAAAGAGCGGCTATGACAAGGAGCTCTCTTCCTCCCGTTTCTATACGGTATGGGCTCCGCTCAACAACCATATTGACCTGGCCAAATGGCAGAATGCCGACAGTGCCACCCTGCGCTTCCAGTTTGTGGAGAACCACATCGCAGACTACAACCACTATATCTCATCGCCCGTGGACAAGCGCATCATCACGCTCAACGAGAAATCATACGTCTTCAAGGGAACGGCGGATGACAACGCCTCCTCGTTCGGCGGACAGACCATCGCGAAGAGCAATCTGGCCGCCCTCAACGGTGTGATACACCAGTTGTCGGGAGAGGCTGTCTACCGCTATAACTTCTACGAATATCTCACTGCCAACAAGGAGACGGACTCCCTGTCCAACTATGTGATGAGATATGAAATGCAGGAACTGGACGAGCAGAACAGTGTGGCCGGTCCCATCGTGGATGGTATCCAGACCTACGAAGACTCGGTGATGATCATTTCCAACGCATTCCTGGACGGCATCAGATGCAACCTGGACAACGAGGACAGTACCTACACCATGCTCCTGCCCACCAACGAAGCCTGGGAGAAGAGCTATGCCACCGTCAAGAGTAACTTCAACTATGGCAATGGCACCATCCTCGGCGAACGTTACTACATGAACAATACCACGCAGAAACAGGACAGCCTGAAAGATGAGGTGAACGCCTCTTACCTCTCTGACTCGCTCACACGCAAGGCCATCGCATCCACCCTGGTGTTCAGCAACAACAACCTCTACAACACCTGGCTGAGCGAGGGAACAACAGGCGACACGCTGATGTCGACAAACCGCTACAAATTCTCCAATCCGGCCGAACTGCTGAGCCAGCAGACAGGCGCAGCCATCCAGATGAGCAACGGAACGGGGTTCTTGGTTGACTCTCTGGCATTCAAGCCCTGGGAGACCTATAAACCCTGCCTGGTCACCATGCGTATGGGTGCCTACAAGAACGCCACGGAGCCGAAGAACATCACCATCTCGACTTTCAATGAGGGTGTGGGCATGCTGAATATCCCAGGTTATCCCGACAACATCTATTGGAGTTATGACCTGAGCTTCCAGTGGATCAAGGCGAAGTTGGTGGGCGACGAGACCGCCTTCTATAACCTCAGCGGCGACATCATGTCCTCGTCTTACAGCATCTACTGCATCATGGTTCCCCCTTGTGCCGATGCCGACTACAGCAGTTATGACCCCGACGCCGAGATGAAGCAGACGCTCTTCAACGCCTCCCTGCGCTATTACAATCCCAGCACAAAGAAGATGGCAGAACATTACTTCCACCCCACGAAACCTGAGGGCTCATCGACAGGTCCGAAGACGGCTGCCGACAAGATGGATGAATGGGCCTTCAAGAACGATATCACCAAGGTGGATGCCGTCTATCTCGGCGACTTCACCTTCCCCGTGAGCTACGTAGGGCTGAGCAACTGCTATCCTAACCTGAAGATTATTGCGCCCAAATTCGACACGGCCAACAAAGACTTCTACTCACAGCTCTACTCACGCGACTTGCGTATTGCCGGCATCCTGCTGATACCGACCGAAATTACTAAATCAAACGCTGAATCAAGATGAAAACCCTATTCACCATCCATGATATGCGCATGTCCGGTCTCAGACTGGCCTTCAGCGCAATAGCCCTCACTGCTGCACTGCCCGGCATGGCGCAGTTGAAAACTCTCAAGGGCAAGGTGGTCGACCACGTTTCGAAAGCCCCATTGGCAGGTATCCAACTGCAGGCATTGGGCAACGTGCGTTATACGGCCATGACCGAGGCAAACGGTACGTTCACCATCAAGGTGCCTACCCACATCACCGCCCTCTACGTTCATGCCGATGCCTTCCTCTCACAGCAGGTGTCCGTGGCGGCTTACGACTCGACCCAGACGATTGGCATCGAGATGCTCAGCGACCAGTTCCTGCCGCTCTACGGCAAAGGAACGGACATCACGGCATCGCGCGAGTTTACCTCCACCCAGACCGCAGCCACCATCGACCAGGAAATCGGCAACAAACTCGGTGCTGATGTACACGCCATCCTCCGTTCAGGTGTAGCCGAAGGAGGTGCCGCCATGTTCATCCGCGGCCTCAACTCCATCAACTCCAATGCCCAACCGCTGGTTATCCTCGACGGTGTGGAACTCGACATGCAGTACACCCGGAGCTCCCTGCACCTCGGCCACTTCAACAACATGCTGGCCAACATCTCTACCGACGACATCGAGAAGGTGACCGTGCTGAAGAATGCCACAGCACTCTACGGTTCGAGAGGTGCAAACGGTGTCATCCTGATTGATACCAAGCGCGGCCGCAGCATGGCCACGCGCATCGATGCCAACATATCAGTGGGCGTCAGCCTGGTGCCCCAGACGCAGACGATGATGAACGCCTCTCAGTATCGCACCTACGCCACGGAGATGCTCGGCACGATGCCAGAACTGAAGGACAGGAACATCGCCTTCCGTTTCCTCAACGACGACCCCAATGGTTATTATTACAACATCTACCACAACAATACCGACTGGCAGGACTATGTCTATCGCACCGCTCTGACCCAGAACTACAGCATCAATGTACAGGGTGGTGACGACGTGGGTATGTACAACCTTTCGGTAGGGTATATGGATGCCGAAGGAACCGTGAAGAACACGGGCTTCGACCGCATGAACCTGCGCTTCAACACCGACATCGAGGTGTTCCGCAACCTCATGACGAAGTTCGACATCTCCATCTCACGTACCAACACGGCCCTCTTCGACGACGGTTTCTCTTCGGATTTCACCAAGAGCACCATCACCTCGCCGACCAACCTGGCCGCCATCAAGGCGCCCATCGTGTCGCCTTACCAGTACAACAAACGCGTGGGAGGATTTACGAGCCTGCTGAGTTCCTACGATGATATCTTCAGCCAGATTGACAACGGAACCAAATATTCGTTGGCCAACCCCATGGCCATCATCACCAACGGTGAGGGTGACAACAAGAACATCGTACAGAACACCAACTTCATGGTGAGACTGGCTCCTACCTACGATTTCAAGAACGGACTGAAGGTGGGCGCATCGGTGAACTATCTGCTGAACCGCAACACCCAGCGTTACTACCGTCCGTACGAGGGCGTGCCTCCCTTCAAGGTTGAAGGATTAGGTACGGTGTATGCCAAGGTGGGCTCCCTGTTTGCCGAGGAGCGCAACTTTGCAGTGGGTGGCTTCGCCAACTGGGCCAAGAATTTCGGTGCCCATGCGCTGGATGTGACAGCCGGTTTCCGCTACAACTATTTTGCGCTGGACTCGAACAACCTGCTGACGGACTATACCACACAGACCGACGACAAGAATCCCCAGCTCAACGCCAGCGGCGGCGAGACATCGGGCATCAACGATGTGTGGAAGAACATCCAGTGGTATGGCTCAGCCAACTACAACTACATGAACCGCTACTTCGCCACGCTCTCCCTGCTCTGCGAGAGCAACAGCCGCTTCGGCGAGAATGCCGACGGCCTGGGGCTGTTCGGAGTGAAATGGGCAGTGTTCCCCAGCGTTCAGTTGGGATGGGTGCTGACCAACGAGAAATGGTTCCCCCGCAATGCGGGCATCAACTATCTCCGCGTGAATGCCGGCTTTGACATGAGCGGCAATGATGACATCAGCAACTATGCTGCCCGCAGCAGTTTCAGCGCCGTGAAGTTCCACGACAAAAAGACGGGTCTGCAGCTGACCAATATCGGCAACGACGAAATCAAATGGGAGACCACGACCAAATGGAATATCGGTCTGGAATCACGCCTGTTCAACAACCGTCTCGCCGTAGCGTTCGACTACTTTATCCACAACACCACCGACCTGCTGACGCTGCAGAACTTCAGCAACCCTGTGGCTGGTATCAACAACTACTGGTGCAACGGTGGCGAACTGCGCAACACGGGCTTCGAGGTGGCTGTCTCGGGCAAGCCCGTAGTGACCAAGGACTGGCGCATTGAGATAGGAGCCACCGTAGGCCACTACAAGAACGAGGTGACAAAACTCCCCGCCGGCAACTTTGAGACCGAGGTTTACGGTGCCTCCATCCTGACGGCTGTGAACAACCCCGTGGGCCTGTTCTACGGCTATCAGACCGAGGGCGTATTTGCCAACGATGCCGCTGCCAGAGCAGCCACCGCCCAGGCCGATGCCGCCACCCGTGACACCTACCTCTATTTTGAAGACCAGGCCGGAGCACGCCAGTATTTCAAGGCAGGCGACGTTCACTTCGTTGACCGTGACCACAACGGCAAGATTGACGAGAACGACCGCACCGTCATCGGCGACCCCAACCCCGACATCTACGGAAACATCTTCGCCAACATCAACTGGAAGGATTTCACCCTCAGCCTGGGTCTGAACTACAGTCTCGGCAACGATGTCTACAACTATCAGCGCTCCATCCTCAACTCCGGTGCTACGCTGTACAACCAGCAGGTGGCAGAGACCAGCCACTGGCGTTATGAGGGTCAGCAGACCGAACTGCCCCGCGTGGCCTACGGCGACCCCATGGGCAACAACCGCTTCAGCGACCGCTGGATAGAAGACGGCAGTTACCTGCGTCTGAAGACGGTGAACCTCTCCTACCGTGTGCCTGTTCCCGGCTCATGGACCTGGCTCCAGGGACTCACCATCTGGGCAGAAGCACAGAATCTCCTGACGCTGACCAAGTATACGGGCAACGACCCCGAGTTCAGCATCGGCAACAGTGTTTACTATCAAGGCATCGACTGCGGCACCCTGGCTCAGGGACGCTCCTTCACCTTTGGTGTAAAGATTAACCTGTAATCATCACAACGAATATGAAAAAAATCTTTTTTGCAATAGCAGCCCTTCTGGGTCTTGGCGCTGTCTCCAGCTGTTCAGACATGCTCGACACCGACAGCTCACAGCACCTGTTCGACCCTGACATGAACCAGAAGACCGACTCGATGTATTACGCATTCGGTGTGCTGCAGGCCCTTCAGGCCGTAACCGACCAATACTATCTTCAGGGCGAGATGCGCGGCGACCTCGTGGAGGTGTTGCCCGGCGTGACAGACAAGAACTTGCAGGAACTGGCCTCGTTCTCGGCCGGCACGACCAACAAGTATGACAGTGCCTACCAGTACTATCGGGTCATCAACAACTGCAACTATTACATTGCCCATCGGGACACCTCCCTGCTGACGGGTAGCACCGAGGTGGTGAAAAATGAGTATGTAGCCATCAAGGCCATCCGCGCCTGGGCTTATCTGCAGCTGGTACGCAACTATGGCGAGGTGCCTTTTGTCACCGAACCGCTCACCAGCATCTCGCAGATAGAGTCGAGCCAGTTCCCCATGAAGGATCTGGCAGGAATCGTGAACGAACTGGCTCCCGACCTGGCCCAGTATTCGGGAACCCCTTGTCCCAACCATGGCGATTTCAACATCGGTTCGACCAACTGGGGATTGGAAATCAAGATCAATTCGCAACGGTTATATATCCCGGTTGATGTGATTCTCGGCGACCTCTATCTCGAGAACAACGACTATCCGAATGCCGTGAAATACTATGTGAACTATCTCGCCAAGGTGGGTTCTGCATCCAGTATTCTGCTCAATAGTAGCGGCGATTTATTTAACCTGCCCAAAGAGATGTATGACCGTATACCTATGAATATTAGCATATTGTATAATGGCGATTATGGCTCCCTTTTCATTCTCGAGAAGAATAAAGTCAACAATAGAGAGAACATCACGGAAGTGCAGATGCCCGTCAACCGCCAGAAAGGCATCACCAGCGTACTGCCTAAGATTTACGGTTACGATTTCTACGGCACGACCAAGTACAACAACCGTTCCACTCCGCGGTTTGAGCAGGTGCAACTGAAGCCCTCTGCCCCCTATCTCGAACTCATCGATACGCTCACCTACTACTACTATGAGTCGGGCAACAACATCAGCTTGAGTTCAGCCAAGATCTGCGACACGCGTTATTACAACATCGCGGATGAGAAAGACTTCGGCGATGACTCCACCCAGGTATGGATCTCGAAGGTGGCCAACGGAACCGTTTACCTCTACCGCTCCGCCACCGTATGGCTCCATCTGGCAGAAGCCCTGAACCGAATGGGTTATCCCGACCTGGCCTTTGCCATCCTGAAGGACGGACTGAACCAGTCGGTGCTCGATTACGGTTCTGAAGAGTTTGGCGGCTACATCACCGCCAAGGGCAAAGAACTGATTACCGAGGTTTATCCGCTGATTACCGAAGCCACGGCAGACAAGTTCCAGAAGGAAACATCGTATGGCATTCACCAGCGCGGTTGTGGCTGGACTTCTGACTATGAGTACAAGAACAAGAACTACACGCCCGGCCTCTCGTCCTATCAGATGAAACCTGTAGTAGGCAACAAGCTGGCCTACATCAGCCAGACCTATGACGTGGCCAAGGATCCTGCAGCCTACACGATGAACGACACCATCAATGCTGTGGAAGACCTGCTCTGTGATGAGTATGCGCTGGAGCTTGCGTTCGAAGGTACCCGTTATTATGACCTGATGCGTCTGGCCCGCCACAAGAATGCAGCCGGCACCTACGGAGGCAATTTCGGTAGCCTTTGGCTGAAGAAGAAACTGGCCTACAAGAATCCGCAGAAGGATCTGTCGGATCCTTCGCAGTGGTATCTCCCCTTCCAATAACAACGATGCCCTGACTACTCACCGTAAAACGTGAGACACAATAGCGGCGGTGTGACAGCAGAATATGCTCTCACACCGCCGCCTTTTTATGCTGGTATCTGCTTACTCCATTCAGTTGGCAGTACGCAGGGCTGAATGACAGCAGTACGCCGGGCAGCGTACGCTGGTACACTGCTCAGCGTACTGGAGTACACTGGCCTGCGTACTGCTGTCATCCAGCCCAACGTACTGCCGTCATCCTATGCAGCGTACTGGGTACAAGATACTTGTTGTGGACGGAAAAGAAAGGAAGAAGGAGAGAAACAAGCACTGTAGGGAAAAGAAATGACCGTTCACAGGGGAAAAGTTTGAAAAAAAATGAATAATTGTTTTGTATTTCGGTCTTTTTGGCGTATTTTTGCATAAAATATATAAACCATACCACTATGCAAGCAGTCAGTCACCTTTCAGTGTTAGTACACGACCAAGCCCGCAAATACGGCGACCGTCCAGTGATGCAATACCGTGAATTCGGTGAAAAGACATGGAAATCATACTCCTGGCAAGAGTTCTCCGATATCGTCAAAGTCGTATCGAACGCCCTGTTGAACCTCGGTGTGAAGCCCCAGGAGAACATCGGCATCTTCTCACAGAACGCCGCCCCCTACCTGTTTGTCGACTTCGGCGCATGGGGCATCCGGGCCGTCACCATCCCCTTCTATGCCACCAGCAGCGAACAGCAGATAGAATTCATGGTGAACGACGCCAAGGTGAGGTTCCTCTTCGTAGGCGAACAGGACCAGTATGACAAGGCCTACCGGGTGGCCACCCTCTGCCCCACGCTGGAGCGAATCATCATCTTCGACCGCCAGGTGCACATCAGTGCCCACGACCCGAACGCCCTCTATTTCGACGACTTCCTGAAACTGGGCGAAAACCTGCCACGGCAAACGGAGGTGGAGGCACTCTACCAGCAGGCCAACGAGACCGACCTGGCCAATATCCTCTATACCAGCGGCACCACGGGCAACAGCAAGGGCGTGATGCTCACCCACGGACAATACATCGCCGCCCTGGGAGCCAACCAGCGCTGCGTGACCATCTCCGACCAGGACCGGGTGCTCAACTTCCTCCCCTTTGCCCATATCTTCGAAAAGGGATGGACCATGCTCGCACTCTCTGTCGGTGCCAGCCTCATCGTGAACACCTATCCCCAAGAGGTGCAAAAGACCATGCGCGACACACACCCCACGAGCATGAGCGCCGTGCCGAGATTCTGGGAAAAGGTATACATGGGCGTGATGGAGAAGATAGAGAAATCGAATGCGATAGAACGCAAGGTGTTCATGAACGCACTGAACATCGGTCGCAAACACAATATCGAATATATCAGCCGCGGCAAGCGTCCGCCCCTCGGCCTGCATTTAGAGTATGAACTCATCAACAAGACGCTGTTCAGCATGGTGCGCAAGGAACTGGGACTGGAGAACGCCAACATCTTCCCCACGGCGGGAGCCACGGTATCGGCCCACGTGGAGGAGTTCGTACACAGCATCGGACTGAACATGGTGGTGGGCTACGGACTGACGGAGAGTCTCGCCACCGTGAGCTGCGACCACCTCGACAAGGTGTTCACCATCGGCTCGGTGGGCAGACCTATCGACAATATCGACGTGAAGATCAGCGAGCAGGGCGAAGTGCTGCTCAAAGGCCCCACCATCACTCCCGGCTACTACAACCGCGAGGACCTGAACAGGGAGGTGTTCACCTCCGACGGCTACTTCCGCACCGGTGATGCCGGCTACATGAAGGACGGCGAGCTCTATCTCACCGACCGTATCAAGGACCTCTTCAAGACCTCGAACGGCAAGTATATCGCCCCGCAGATGATTGAGTCGAAACTGCTGGTGGACCGCTATATCGACCAGATAGCCATCATTGCCGACGAGCGCAAGTTTGTCTCGGCCCTCATCATCCCCGTCTACTCACTGTTGGAGGAGTATGCCCGCGCCCACAACATCGCGTTCAGCAGCCGCGAAGACCTCTGCAACAATCCTCAGATCCATCAGATGATGATGGAGCGTATCTCTACCCTGCAACAGCAACTGGCCCACTACGAGCAAATCAAGAAGTTCACACTGCTCACCGAACACTTCAGCATGGAGAACGGCGAACTGACCAACACGCTGAAGCTGAAACGGCAGGTCATCAACAAGAACTACAAAGCCCAGATTGAGAAGATGTACGAGGAATAAGCACGGAATGTCGCTATATATAATGCTCTATATATAATGCTCTATATATAATGTTTATATATATAATAAGGTGTAACAGAAAAATATGATCACACAAGACCAACTGAAAGATGTGCTGGAACGTACGGAAGCCCTGCACAGATACTTGGAGATAGACAAGAAGAAAATAGAATTTGAGGAGGAAGACCTCCGCACCCAAGCCCCCGACTTCTGGGATGACCCCAAACGGGCTGAAGAACAAATGAAGAAGGTGAAGGGCATCAAGCGCTGGCTCGACGGCTACCAGGAGGTGAAAACCCTGGCCGATGAGTTGCAACTGGCCTTTGAATTCTACAAAGACGAGATGGTGAGCGAAGAGGAAGTGGACGAAGACTACCAGAAGGCGGTCAAGGCCATCGAGAACCTGGAACTGATGAACATGCTGCGCCAGAAGGAAGACCCGATGGACTGCGTGCTCAAAATCAACAGCGGCGCCGGCGGCACCGAGAGCCAGGACTGGGCATCGATGCTCATGCGTATGTACCAGCGCTGGGCCGAGGCCCACGGCCACAAGGTGACCATCAGCAACCTGCAGGACGGCGACGAAGCCGGCATCAAAAGTGTGACCATGGAGATAGAAGGCGGCGAATATGCCTACGGCTATCTGAAGAGCGAGAACGGTGTGCACCGCCTGGTGCGCGTGTCACCCTTCAATGCCCAGGGCAAACGCATGACCAGTTTTGCCAGTGTGTTCGTATCGCCGCTCGTCGACGATACCATCGAGGTGTTCGTAGACCCCTCGAAGGTGAGTTGGGACCTCTTCCGAAGCGGCGGTGCCGGCGGACAGAACGTGAACAAGGTGGAGACCGGTGTGCGTCTGCGCTACCAATATGTGGACCCCGACACGGGCGAGGAGGAAGAAATCCTCATCGAGAACACGGAAAGCCGCAAGCAGCTGGAAAACCGCAACAACGCCATGCGACTGCTGAAATCGCAACTCTACGACCGCGCCATGAAGAAGCGTCTGGAAGCCCAGGCCAAGATTGAGGCGGGGAAGAAAAAGATTGAATGGGGCAGCCAAATCAGAAGCTACGTGTTTGATGACCGCCGCGTGAAGGACCACCGCACCAACTACCAGACCTCGGATGTGGACGGTGTGATGGACGGCAAGATAGACGAGTTCATCAAAGCCTACCTGATGGAGTTCCCCGTGAACGACGAAGACTGACAACAACTAATAACCAAAAAACATACCTATTATGAGCAAGAAAAAAGACAATGCACGCCGCGCAGCCTACGAGGCCAAGCAGGAGAAAGAAGGAAAGAAAGTGGTGAAATGGATCATCGGCGTACTCATCGTACTGGCCCTGATCTTTGCCGTCTATACTTGTGTCCTCATGGGATAAGCAGCATGAGCGGACTGGAAATTGAACGCAAATTCCTGGTATGCGGCGAGGACTATAAGCAGCAGGCTTTCCACCATAGCCGCATCAAGCAGGGATACATCAGCAGCCGCCGCGGAGCCACTGTCAGAGTGCGTCTCCGCGACGGTCAAGGTTTTCTGACCATCAAGGGCCCCTCTGACGCCAAAGGCATGAGCCGCTATGAGTTTGAAAAGGAAATCAGCGCCGAGGAAGCAGCCCATCTGTTCGAACTCTGCGAACCGGGCATCATCGACAAGACCCGCTACCTGGTTCGTGCAGGCAATCACACCTTTGAGGTAGACGAGTTCTATGGCGACAACCAGGGACTGGTGATGGCCGAGGTGGAACTGCAGTCAGAAACCGAGACATTTGAGAAACCCTCGTTCATCGGACAAGAGGTGACAGGCGACCGCCGCTACTACAACAGCCACCTGCGGGAGTACCCCTACAGCCAGTGGCCTACTTCCGAAAAGCAGTAACCACCATCCCCAGCACGGCGGCCATGGTCACCCCGATGGCATTGGCCGCCAGGTCGATCCAGTCGCCACTTCGCGTTCCACCGGTACAATAGGCTTGAAGCAATTCTATCAAGCCACTCATCAGGATAGGCGACAGCCAGGCCAGGAACAACAGCCTGCCCCACTGCGTCACCGGCTTATGCCGGCGCAGATACTCGCCCCACATCACGACACAAGTGCCCCCATACATGATGATATGCACCCACTTGTCGATAAAGGCCACTTCATCCAGTTCGGTTTTGGGTGGCGTGAAGAACGACAGATACCAAATCAGCAACATACAGATAGTGGTGAGGGGGTATCTTCTTACTAATTGAAATGAATATTTCATATTTTACTTATATTTGTGTGCAAAATTAAGAATTTATTTATAATTTTGCAAGCGATTCGACAATATTCATTCAAAACCATACAAAAACAATTCGTACAGCAAAGAAATGGCAGAACTGGAAAGATCAAATTTCGGAAGCAAACTGGGCATCATCCTGGCCACAGCCGGCTCGGCGGTAGGCTTGGGCAACGTGTGGCGCTTTCCCTACATGACGGGTGAAAACGGTGGAGCCGTGTTCATCCTCTTATATATCGGCTGCGTCTTGTTTCTCGGCATCCCCTGCATGATCAACGAGTTCATCATCGGTAGACATGCCCAGTCGAATACGGCACGTGCCTACACGAAACTGTCGGGAGGCAAGCCGTGGTGGATTGTGGGTTATCTCGGTGTCATCACGGGGTTTCTCATCACGGGCTACTATGCCGTGGTGGCGGGCTGGTGCCTGCAGTATCTGTATGCCTCGGTCACCGGCCACCTGCATGGCAACCCCGACTATATCCGCACCTATTTCAGCGAGTTCAGCGGCAACGCCTTCAAACCCATTTTCTGGGCCGTGCTCTTCTTGGGCATCACCCATTTCGTCATCCTGCATGGCGTGCGCAACGGCATTGAACGGGCCTCGAAGACGATGATGCCCGCCCTGTTCATCCTGCTGTTGGTGATTGTCGGGGCATCCTGTATGCTGCCCGATGCCGGCAAGGGCATCGCCTTCCTCTTCCATCCCGACTTCAGCAAACTCAACAAGGATGTGTTTCTCGGTGCGCTGGGCCAATCCTTCTATTCGCTCAGTCTCGCCATGGGCTGCATCTGCACCTACGCCTCCTACTTCAGCCGCCAGACCAACCTCGTGAGGTCGGCAGTGCAGATAGGAGTGATCGACAGTTTAGTGGCCATCCTCGCTGGCCTCATGATATTCCCCGCCGCCTTCTCGGTGGGTGTCAACCCCGACTCGGGTCCCTCACTCATCTTCATCACCCTGCCCAATGTGTTCAACTCGGCCTTTGCAGCCATCCCCATGGTGGGCTATCTCATCTCCCTGCTGTTCTATGCCCTGCTGGCTCTGGCCGCCCTCACCTCGCTGATATCCCTGCACGAGGTGAGCACCGCCTTCTTCCATGAAGAACTGAACATCAGCCGCCGCTCGGCAGCCCTGATTGTCACCATCAGTTGCTCGGTGATGGCGGTGTTCTGCTCCCTGTCATTGGGGCAGCACGAAGAGTTGCATGTGCTGGGCTGGTCGCTGTTCGACATTTTCGACTTCGTCACCGGACAGCTGTTCCTCCCCATCGGCGGTTTCCTCACCTGTCTGTTTGTGGGCTGGCATCTCCCTCACCAACTGGTACGCGACGAATACAGCAACTGGGGCACGCTGCGCATGCGTTTCTTCCACCTCTACCTCTTCAGCGTGAAATACATCTGTCCGCTCTGCATCCTGCTCATCTTCATGCACCAGTTGGGCTGGATCTAAGAAAGACGATGGACCAAATACATCCCTACCACCACCCTTATCATTCTCAACAAGCATCATGGCAAGACTATCCCATAACAACTTCAAGAGCCGCATCGGCATCATCCTCGCCACAGCCGGATCGGCTGTCGGCTTGGGCAACATCTGGCGTTTCCCCTACATGACGGGCGAGAACGGCGGCGCCGCCTTCATCCTGCTCTATATCCTGTTTATCCTGCTGCTGGGCATCCCCGGCATGATCTGCGAGTTTATCGTAGGCCGCCATGCGGGCACCAATGCCGTCCGGGCCTACGGACGATTGTCGGGCAAGAAAGGATGGCGGGTGGTAGGCTATATGGGCATCCTCTCGTCCATCCTGATTTTCGGTTTCTATTCGGTGGTGGCCGGCTGGTGCCTCTATTACCTGCTCTCGTCGGTGCTCAACCGTCTGGCGGGCGACAGCCAGTTTATTCTGGACTATTTCAGCACCTTCTCCTCCGACCTCATCACCCCCATCCTCTGCGGTCTGCTCTTCATTGTACTCACCCACCTGGTGGTGGCCAAGGGCGTGAGGGGAGGCATCGAGCGGGTGTCGAAACTGCTGATGCCCCTGCTCTTCATCCTGCTGTTGGTGATTGTCGTGTCCTCCTGTATGCTTCCGGGGGCGGAACGAGGCATCGAGTTCCTGTTCAAACCCGACTTCAGCAAGGTGACCCACGAGACACTGCTCGACGCGCTGGGCCAGGCCTTCTTCTCACTGAGCCTCGGCACAGCCTGCCTCTGCACCTACGCCTCCTACTTCTCCCGCGGAATCAACCTGGCCAAGTCGGCAGCGCAGATAGCCCTGATCGACACGCTGATAGCCATCCTGGCCGGACTCATGATATTCCCCGCCGCCTTCTCGGTGGGCATCGATGCCGACTCAGGCCCTTCGCTCATCTTCATCACCCTGCCCAATGTGTTCAACCAAGCCTTTGTCCATATCCCCTGGGCCGGCTATCTCATCTCCATCCTCTTCTACGCACTGCTGGCACTGGCCGCCCTCACCTCCACCATCTCCATGCACGAGATAGGCACCTCCTTCTTCCAGGAAGAGATGCGGTTGCCCCGGAAGAAGGCGGTATGGATTGTCAGCGGAGCCTCGGGCCTCATCTGCATCCTCAGTTCGATGTCGATGGGCGCCGTTGAGGGCATGACCCTGTTTGGCATGCCATTGCTGAGTTTCTTCGATTTTATCACGGCCAAACTGATGATGCCCATCGGAGCCTTGCTCACCACCTTCTATGTGGGATGGTATGCCTCCCTGACCACCGTCAGAAACGAGTTCACCAACAAGGGAACCGTCAGCGAGAAACTCTTCCCGCTGTTTCTGTTCACGGTGCGTTATATCTGCCCCATCTTCATCCTGCTCATCTTCATGCATGAGTTGGGACTGTTCTAAGCACGCAAGGGGAAAAGATTCAATTAGCCGTAGAGTTCCTTCAGCACCTCCAAGGAGCGGAGTTCGGGAAAATCGGGCAGATGCAAGCGGTAGAAGGTGATGATGGCCTCGACCAGGCGGTTGCGCTCTTCATGACTCATGCGGAAGAGATGCATGGTGGGAAAATCCATGCGCATCATCACCCGCATGGCAGCAGAGTCGGTCGCCGAAAGGAAATAGCGGTGGGCAGGCAGCGTGCCGACAAAGCAAGCCGCCTGCAAATCGAAGACCGAACCTGCATGATAGTCGTCCAGATTGGGATAGAACCCCAGGAAGCGCGACAGACGCATCATAAAGACAATATGGAAATTGGCAAAACCTGAGGGACAATTATCCAACCAGAGCATGCTGTCAATGATGTAATGGAAGAGCAATTCATTCTGCTGTTCCGACTTGAGGGCATGACAGAGAAATTCGGCCACAAACAGCGAGATGGACAATTTGTGAGGATGGGAAGTCAGCGAGGTATAGGGCATGGCTATCCGCACCTCCTTGATACGCTGCAGGGAAAGATGTTGCCGATAGTCGAGAGAGAGCTCGAGCAGGGTCAAGGGCTGGAAGAACTGTTTCTTCATTTTTGCCCTGGGCGAATTGGGCACAACCACTATAAAAGACATCCGCCCATGCGTATGGGTGAACATATCAACAATGATTTTGCGGTCGGCAAAAGTCACCGTTCTGAGAACCAAAGCCTTCGTCTGAATCAGCATAACAGCGTAAAAACAGTGCAAAGATAGCGCTAATTTGCGAAAAAATCCAAAAATCATTGCATTTTTTTGAGAAAAGTTTTGGCAAATCAGAAAATATGCGTACCTTTGCATCCGCAATTAGACATGGTCCCTTCGTCTATCGGTTAGGACGAGAGATTTTCATTCTCTAAAGAGGAGTTCGACTCTCCTAGGGACTACGAAACAAAAATAGAAAATCATAAGATGGCAAATCACAAATCTTCAATCAAGAGAATCCGTCAGGAGAAGACAAGGGCGCTGCATAACAAGTACTACGCCAAAACCATGCGCAACGCTGTGCGCAAACTGCGTGCCGTAACCGACAAGGAAGAGGCCGTAAAGATGTATCCCACCATCCAGAAGATGCTGGACAAGTTGGCCAAGACCAACATCATTCACAAGAATAAGGCTGCCAATATCAAGTCGAGCCTTGCTCTTCACATCAACAGCCTTGGATAAGCTAAATCGTCAAGAAACAGATAAAGGCAGGAATCAGCTGATTCCTGCCTTTTTTTGTGAAGAAAATATTCGTTCCTTTCGATAATTTTTTGTATCTTTGCAACCTGAAACAGAAAACGAGAAATGGCAGAAGATATTACCAAAGAAAACAACTATTCCGCGAGTAACATCCAGGTGCTCGAGGGACTGGAAGCAGTACGCAAGCGTCCAGCCATGTATATCGGCGACGTCAGCGAAAAGGGCTTGCATCATTTGGTCAACGAGACCGTCGACAACTCCATCGACGAGGCCATGGCTGGCTATTGCACCCACATTGAAGTAACCATCAACGAAGATAACTCCATCACCGTAGAAGATAACGGACGAGGCATTCCCGTAGACGAACATGCCAAGTTGCACAAGTCGGCCCTCGAAGTGGTCATGACCGTGCTCCACGCTGGCGGTAAGTTCGACAAAGGCTCCTACAAGGTCAGCGGTGGTCTGCACGGTGTAGGTGTAAGCTGCGTGAACGCACTCTCCACCCACATGCTCTCACAAGTGTTCCGCGACGGCAAGATTTATCAGCAGGAATACGAGAAGGGAAAGCCCCTGTATCCCGTCAAGGTAGCAGGCACCACCGACCGACGCGGCACCCGCCAGCAGTTCTGGCCCGACCCCGCCATCTTCACCACTACCCTCTACAAATATGACATCATCGCCAAGCGCATGCGCGAGCTGGCCTATCTGAACGCCGGCATCACCATCACGCTGACCGACAAGCGACCCGATGAGGAAGGAAAAACCCGCCAGGAGGTGTTCCACGCCAAAGACGGTCTGAAGGAGTTTGTGCGCTACGTGGACCGTCACCGCACCCACCTCTTCGACGATGTCATCTATCTGAAGACTGAAAAACAGGGCATACCCATCGAAGTGGCTGTGATGTACAACACGGACTACAGCGAGAACATCCACTCCTACGTCAACAATATCAACACGATTGAAGGGGGTACCCACCTCGTCGGTTTCCGCATGGCACTCACCCGCACCTTGAAGAAATATGCCGACTCCGACCCCACTATCTCCAAGCAGATTGAGAAAGCCAAGATAGAGATTGCCGGCGAAGACTTCCGCGAGGGTCTCACCGCAGTCATCTCCATCAAGGTGGCCGAACCCCAGTTTGAGGGTCAGACCAAGACCAAACTGGGCAACAGCGAAGTGACCGGTGCCGTGCAGCAGGCTGTTGGCGAGGCACTTGCCTACTATCTCGAGGAGCATCCGAAAGAGGCCAAACTCATCTGTGACAAGGTGATTCTGGCCGCTACCGCCCGTATCGCCGCCCGCAAAGCCCGCGAGAGCGTACAGCGCAAGAACCCGATGACGGGTGGCGGTCTGCCCGGCAAACTGGCCGACTGCTCGAACAAAGACCCCAAGTCGTGCGAAATCTTCCTCGTCGAGGGTGACTCGGCCGGCGGCTCCGCCAAACAGGGACGCGACCGCTACACACAGGCTATCCTCCCGCTGCGCGGTAAGATTCTGAACGTGGAGAAGGTGATGTGGCACAAGGTGTTCGAGAGCGAATCGGTCATGAACATCATCCAGAGCATCGGCGTGCGCTTCGGCGTAGACGGCGAAGGCGACAAGGAAGCCAACATCGAGAAGCTGCGCTACGACAAGATTATCATCATGACCGATGCCGACGTCGATGGTTCGCACATCGACACGCTCATCATGACCCTCTTCTACCGCTTCATGCCGAAAATCATCCAGGAGGGACACCTCTATATCGCCACTCCCCCACTCTACCTCTGCACCTACAAGAACAAGGCCAAGGAATACTGCTATACCGAACAGCAGCGCCAAGCCTTCATCGACAAGTGGGGCAACGGAGTGGAAGACGGCAAGAGCCTGCACACCCAGCGCTACAAAGGTCTCGGTGAGATGAATCCCGAGCAGCTTTGGGAAACGACCATGAATCCCGAGACACGACTGCTCAAACAGATCACCATCGAGAATGCGGCAGAGGCCGACGAAATCTTCTCCATGCTGATGGGCGACGACGTAGAGCCACGCCGCGACTTCATCGAGAAGAACGCAACCTATGCCAATATCGATGCATAACCTAATCTAATAATACTGACACAAAAAGCTGATCATCCAGACTTCCACACAAGACTGTGATGTATCAGCTTTTTTTTTGTTTCAAAGCACATGAAAACAATACTTACAACCATCCTGTTCAGTCTGTGCGGCCTCTGCCTGCACGCAGCCCAACAGCAGCCCGGCACCATCCAGGTGGACCAGCCCGAACTACGCTTGTGGTACGACACAGCCGCCACCTATTTTGAAGAGTCGCTGCCCATCGGCAACGGCAAGATGGGTGCGCTCGTGTATGGCGGTGCCATCGACAATGTGATTTATCTGAACGACATTACCCTGTGGACCGGCAAACCCATCGACCGGACGATGGACCAGGATGCCCACCAATGGATTCCTGAGATACGCAAGGCACTGTTTGCCGAAGACTACCGCAAAGCCGACCAGCTGCAGTTGAAGGTGCAAGGCAACAATTCGCAGTACTACCAACCCCTGGCTACTCTCCACCTCACCAATGCCAACAAGGCCGCTACCAGCCGCTATTACCGCGAACTCGACATCGACAGCGCCCTCTGCCATGACCGCTTCACGCAGGAGGGCGTGACCTATGAGCGTGAGTATTTCGCCTCCCATCCCGACCAGGTCATCGCCATCCGCATCACCGCCGACCGGAAGGGAGCCATCAACTATGACCTGCTGCTCGACGCACAGGTGCCCCACCGCTGCCGCACCGTCGTGAGCCAAGGCAGAGGAGCCACCCACAGCGCCATCACCCTGATGGGACACGCCACAGGCGACGAACAGGAGACCACCCACTTCTGTTCCATCCTACAGCTGTCTACCCCCGACGGCACGGCCACGACCAGCCACGACACCCTGCATATCCGCAACGCCTCGGAACTCACCCTCTACTTCATCAACGAGACCAGTTTCCACGGTGCCGACAAGCATCCCGTCAAGGAAGGAGCCCCCTATATAGATGCCATCACCAACCAGCAATGGCACCTGCACAACTACAGTTACGAGCAACTGAGGCAACGGCATATCAGCGACTATCAAGGCATCTTCAAACGCTTCCAACTGCAACTGGGCGAGACGAAGAACGACCCGTCGCGCACCACCGAACAGCAACTGAAAGACTATACGGAACAAAAGATGGCCAACCCCTATATAGAAACGCTCTATACCCAATATGGCCGATACCTGCTCATCAGCTGCTCGCGCACCCCCGGCGTACCTGCCAACCTGCAGGGACTGTGGGGCACCAAAGTCTACATGCCTTGGCGCGGCAACTATACAATGAACATCAATCTCGAAGAAAACTACTGGCCCGCCTTTGTCGCCAATATGCAGGAGATGGCCCTGCCACTCGACCAGTTTACCGCTTCATTAGCCGCCAACGGACAACACATGGCCCGTAACTACTACCAGATAACGCGCGGCTGGTGTGCCAGCCACAACAGCGACATCTGGGCCATGGCCAATCCCGTGGGCGAGAAGAAAGAGAGCCCGAAATGGTCGAACTGGAACATGGGTGGTGCCTGGTTGGTACATACCCTCTGGGAGCGCTACGCCTTCACACAGGACAAAAACTACCTGCGCGACACCGCCTTTCCGCTGATGAGGGGTGCCGCCGAGTTCTGTCTCGACTGGCTGGTAGAGAATCCCAACAAGCCGGACGAACTCATCACTGCCCCCTCCACCTCGCCCGAGAATGAATACATCACCGACCAAGGGTATCGGGGAACGACCTGCTATGGCGGTACAGCCGACCTGGCCATCATCCGCGAACTGTTCACCAACACCCTCGAAGCCATCCGCATCCTGAACAAGATGGAAGGCAAGAAAGCGCCTGACAGCCAACAGCGGCAGCAACTGGCACGGGAAATCAGTGCCAAACTGTCGCGGCTGCATCCCTATACCATCGGCCAGGAGGGCGACCTGAACGAGTGGTATCACGACTGGAAAGACAGCGACCCGCAACACCGCCACCAGTCGCATCTCATCGGCCTGTATCCCGGTCAGCACCTCACGGATGCCAAACTGCTGAAAGCCTGCGAGCACACCCTCATCCAAAAAGGCAAGCGTACAACCGGCTGGAGCACGGGATGGCGCATTAACCTCTGGGCACGACTGAAAAAGGCAGAGGAAGCTTACCAGACCTTCCAGACACTGCTGGCCTACGTGGCCCCTGACGGTGCGCGTGAGAAAGGCCGTGGGGGCGGAGGCACCTATCCCAACCTCTTCGATGCCCATCCACCCTTCCAGATTGACGGCAATTTCGGAGGTACAGCCGGCGTATGCGAGATGCTGCTCCAAAGCCGTCTGCAAGGCGACCAGCCCGAAATAGAACTGCTGCCCGCCCTTCCACAAGCCTGGAAGGAGGGAAGCGTGAGAGGTATCTGTGCCCGTGGCGGCATCACGGTGGACATGCGTTGGAGCAAAGGCCAACTGACCCAGGCCGTGTTCACAGCACAGGAGAACACAACGGTGACGGTGAAATACAACGGAGAAAGCAAGAAACTGAAACTGAAGAAGGGAGTGGGCAGAAGCCTATGACATACAGGCAAACCGAGAGCACCCGCCTCAGAAGACCCTGAACTTCAGTCCCAACGACAGGCTGATGATGTCCCACAGCGTGACCTCCGAATCCTGGAACATGGAACGGATATAGATGTCACAGGTGCTCACCTCATAGAAGGCGGTGATGGACTTGACATATTTCCGCCGGTTGCGAGGGACATAGACCCCGAAGCGCTGTCCGACAAAGACATTGAACCGTACTTTGGTGGACAGGGCTTCGTAGTATTTGTCGGGGTATCGGGAAGGCTGGCTGCCCCAGAACTCATGCCCATAAACCGTCGTCATATAGAGACCACAGGTGAGGGGTTCATAGAGGAATCCCTTCTGCAGATACAGGCTCCAGGGGATGAACGACTGCTTGAGCGTCATGGTAATCTTGTTCCTGTTGGTATGGTATTTGGGCAGGAATCCGACGAGCAAGTCGGTCTCCCACTGCCGGTGCTTGCCGTAATCCCATCCCACGCCAACGGAGAACAGACCCATATTGCCGGCAAACTGGAAACTGTGCAAGGTAGGAATCAGTGCCTCCCAATGCTTGCGGTAACGGTGTACCCGCTGGTAGTAGCGACTATTGCCCGCGGTATCGAGCACCACATCCATATAGTTACTGTCGGGTACGTAAACATCACGGTAAACATCCGCTCCCACGGATGAACTCGCTGCGTTCTGCGCCGACAGGGGCAGAGAGAGCATCCCCATCACGATGACACTAATAAGCAACCACTTCATATTCATAGCCGGAGGGAGTAAAGGTGAAGATACTGTAATTGCCGTGGCTCACCGTGTCGAGCCCATAATAGATGATACCATTGCCATAGATATCATCACGTTCCAAACGATGGTTATGGCCGCTCACGGCACAGACAATGCCCTTGAACAGGCCCATATAGTGGCCGAAGGCCTTCGCCACATTGTTATTGAACTGCTCGCAATAGGGTCGCGCATGCATGCAGACCACCGTACGGTCGAAGTCCTCGTCACGCTCCGTAATCTGCTCTTCCATCAAGTCGAAATTAGGCACGGCAGCGAGGTAGTCATACTCAACCGCATTGGTGTTGAGGAAGAGGAACTTCACCCTGGCAGCAATCAGCACAAAGTCCACGGGGCCGAACATGGCTTCATAAATCTGGTTTCCCGTACCGAGGAAATCATGATTGCCAATCATGGCCACGTAGGGCACCTTCAGGTCGTTCATGATATCGCGCGTACGCTCAAACTCACGGGTGGTGCCACAGTCGGTCAGGTCGCCGGCATGGACCACGAAGTCGATGTCCGTACGCTTGTTGATATCGGTCACCGCCTTTCTGAGGTCGGAGAACCAGCCATGCGAGTCGCTGACAAAAGCCACTCTCAGCGTGTCCTTGTCGTTGCATGCCTGCTCTATCTTCTTGATATTCGTGGCATTGATGTTGGTGGCTCCGCCAAACCGTCCATCATAGGGATGGAACTCGAAAACATGGTGACATCCGATGAGCACCAAGGCGGCAAGTAGAGGTAACAGTTGTTTCATTTCGCCTGCAAAAGTACAAAAAAAGAAATAAATGGCGAGAAGAAAACCAAAGAAAATGTAGTAGTTTTCTCGCTAATGTTTTCCATTTCGTGTTTTTTTTGTATTTTTGCAGCATGGAAACAAAACTGTCAAGCATTGAACGAGCCAAGAAATGGCCAGGTGCAGAATTTATCGACAACGACATCCTGCTGGTGGAAAGTCCCAGCAATGCACCCTTCCCCCGTAACGACCGCCAGATGTCATTCATTCTGGTGGGTCTGTGCAAACGTGGACACGCCAGCTATACGGTCGACACCATTGAGCGCCACGTACATGCCGGTGAGGCGCTGATTATCGGCGAAGGCCACATCGTAGACCATTTTGCCCCCAGTGCCGATTTGGATGGTCTGTGCATCATGATTTCCAAAGAGTTTTTCAGTGAGACCATCAGCAATGTCTCCGATTTCTCCTCGCTCCTGTTGTTCTCTCTGACCAATCCCGTGGTTGCATTGAGTCCGCATGAGCAACAGCTGTTTGAGCACTACTTTGAATTGATTCGCGACAAGATTGGACATAGCGAAAACCGCTACCGCCGCCATGTTGTACGGGCCTTGATTCTGGCCATGCTCTACGACATGGGCAATTTGATTTATCAAGGTATTGTAACAGACGATGGCAACAAGGGACGCGCCTATCATATCTTCACCAAATTCATCTTACTGGTGGAGCGTTTCCACTGCCGGGAGCGCCGCGTGAGCTGGTATGCCGACCATCTGAACATTACAGCCAAGTATCTCTCCGAGACCGTCAAGAGCATCAGCCAGATTACTCCCAGCGACTGGATAGACCGTTATGTCATCTTGAAGATGCGCCTCCTGCTGAAACAATCCGACAAGAGCATCAAGGAGATTGCGGAGGAGTTGCGTTTTCCCAACCAGTCGTTTATGGGCAAGTTCTTCAAGGAGCACACCGGCATGTCCCCCTCAGCCTTCCGCAAACAGTAGATACGCTGCTGTCATCCGGCGGCTATCCCCCATACACGAAAAGAGGTTGCACCAGTGAAAGGATTCTGGTGCAACCTCTTGCTGTTTCTTCAGATGATGTGACGCTTAGAACTCGTCGTTGGCATAGAACACCTCGAACAGTTCGCGGGGGAAGTCGAAGATTTCCTCATCCTTGAAGAAGCGCTTGAGTTCGATGGCCGCATTCTCCAATGAGTCGCTCGCATGCACAATGTTCTCCTGATAGCTCATGCTGTACATGCCGCGGATGGTGCCGGGCACGCAGCTGGTGCGACCGTTGGTGGGACCAGTGATGACACGCACCACCTCAACGGCACTCACACCCTCCAAGCAGAGGGCCACGACGGGAGTGACCATCATCGAGTCTTTCACACGCTGGAAGAAAGGTTTCTCAGCCAGGTGGGCATAGTGCTCAGAAAGCACTTCATCAGTGAGCTGCATCATCTTGAGACCTACCACTCTCAGTCCCTTCTTTTCAAAAATAGAGATAATCTCACCAATCAGGTTGCGCTTGATGGTGCAGGGCTTGAGCAGCACCAGGGTCTTTTCTGTCTGTTTCATAAATAGTTGATATTAAAATGGAATAATTGAGGTTTTCTGTATTGGATTCAAGGAGCGGGAAGTTTTCCACTCGTCAAGATCGACTGCAAAGGTAAACATTTTTTTCTCTAATATGTCACGTTCGGGAACGTAATTAGCGCTGTTGGGACTTAAATAGTGTTAAAGCCCCGCTTGGTCAGTTCCTCGGCCATGATTTCCAGTTCGTGATACCACTCCTCACCGAAACGCCGGATGAGCGGTTCCTTGAGGAATCGATAGACGGGGAGGTCGAGTTCCCTACCCTTCTTCACGGCATCACGGCATACCTCCCAACGGTGGTAGTTGAGGGCCACGGTGCCATTGCTCAGCCGTTTCTCACGGATGGGATAAAGGGCACAACTGATGGGTTTGCAGAAGGAACTGCGCCCACTGCGATAGGCTTTTTCGAGCAGACAGAGGCAGCAGCCGTCTTCATGGCAGGTGAAGACACAATCCTTGCCCCCCACGATGCTGGTGACGAGTTCGCCGTCGGGGTCGCTGTAGGCCACTCCCTGTTTGTCGATGACGGCCTGAGCCGAGGCCGACATGCCGGCCCACACCTCATCCATCGCATCTTCTATCCGCTCTATCTCATCGAGGGTGACAGGAGCGCCCGCATCTCCCTCGACACAGCAGATACCCTTGCAGGCATCAAGGTCACAACAGAATCGCTCCGTCAGAATATCGGGCGACAAGAGCACATCGCCCACTTGCAATATCGGTAGCATAAATCAATAATCGGGTATATATATATAAAGGTGGTTCAGAATAATCACGGTGGTTCAGAATAGTCACGGTTGCTCACCAGTCGATGGGTTGCATGCCATGCTCCTTCAGGTAGCTGTTGGCGATGGAAAAATGGTGGTTACCGAACCATCCTCCACGGTTGGCTGAGAGGGGCGAGGGATGTACCGACTGGAGCACCAGATGGCGGGAAGCATCAATCAGCGGAGCCTTGGAGCGCGCATAGCCTCCCCACAGGATGAACACCAGGTGGTCGCGCTGGGCATTGAGCGCACGGATGGCGGCATCCGTAAACTCCTCCCATCCCCGGCGCTGGTGGCTAGCTGCCTGATGGGCACGTACGGTGAGGGTGGCATTGAGCAGCAACACTCCTTGCTCGGCCCATCGGGTCAGGTTGCCCGTTGTGGGCATCGGCTTGCCCAAGTCGAACTGTATCTCCTTGAAGATGTTGACTAACGATGGCGGGAAGGGAACCCCGTCATTCACCGAAAAACTCAGGCCGTGGGCCTGTCCGGGCTCATGGTAAGGGTCTTGTCCGATGATGACCACCTTCACCTCCTCAAAGGGACAGAGGTTGAAGGCATTGAAAATCAGTTTGCCGGGAGGATAACAGGTGGTGGTTTGATACTCCTGCCTCACGAAGTCGACGAGACGGGCAAAATAGGGTTTGCCGAACTCCTCGGCGAGATGCTGTTTCCACGAAGGGTCGATGTTGACGTTCATAGGGAATCGGATGGTTGAGGGCTATGGAGCCCATGAACATAAAACCCCGCCATGGTGCTGCGATGCAGGATGGCGGGGTATGTATTTGCAAGTATCAATTAGTCGACAATGAGGTTCTTGCCAGTCATGTCGGCAGGCTGCTCCAATCCGAGGATATGGAGGATGGAGGGAGCCACGTCGGCCAGACGACCGTCCTTCACGGTGGCCGAGTTGTTGTTGGTCACATAGATGAAGGGAACGGGGTTGAGTGAGTGGGCGGTGTTGGGTGTGCCGTCCTCGTTGATAGCGTTGTCGGCGTTGCCGTGGTCGGCGATGATGATGGCCTCATAATCGTTGGCCTTGGCAGCCTCGATGACGTCGCGCACGCAGTTGTCCACTGCATGTACAGCCTTGGCGATGGCATTGTAGACGCCGGTATGGCCTACCATGTCACCATTGGCAAAGTTCACGACGATGAAGTCATACTCCTGGGTGTTGATGGCACCAACGAGCTTGTCCTTCACCTCGTAGGCCGACATCTCGGGCTTCAGGTCGTAGGTGGCCACCTTGGGTGAAGGCACGAGGATGCGGTCCTCACCTTCATAGGGAGCCTCACGTCCACCATTGAAGAAGAAGGTCACGTGGGCATACTTCTCGGTCTCGGCGGTATGGAGCTGTTTCTTTCCCTGTGCGCTCAGATATTCGCCGAGGGTATTGGTCACGTTCTCTTTGGGGAAGAGGATGTTGACACCCGTGAACGAGGCATCGTAGGGAGTCATGCAGTAGTACTGCAGTCCGGGGATGGTCTTCATGCCTTCCTCGGGCATATCCTGCTGGGTGAGCACCTGGGTGAGTTCCTTGGCACGGTCGTTACGGAAGTTGATGAAGATAACTACGTCACCCTCCTCGATATTACCGTTGACCTTGGCATTGGAGATGGGCTTGATGAACTCGTCGGTCACACCCTCAGCATAGCTCTCCTCCATGGCCTTCACCATGCAGTCGGCCTTCTTTCCCTTGCCCTCAACGAGCAGGTCGTAAGCTTCCTTCACGCGGTTCCAACGCTTGTCACGGTCCATGGCATAGAAACGTCCCACGATGCTGGCGATATGGGCATCGTTGGCCTCACACACCTTGCTGAGCTGCTTGATGAATCCCACGCCACTCTTGGGGTCAGTATCACGGCCGTCCATGAAGCAGTGAACATAGGTCTGGGTCAGTCCGTAAGCCTTGCCGATCTCGATGAGTTTGAAGAGATGGTCGAGTGAAGAGTGTACACCGCCGTCAGAGGTCAGACCCATCAGGTGGAGTTTCTTGCCGTTTTCCTTGGCATAGCTATAGGCAGCCTTCACCTGGGGGTTCTCCATGATGGAGCCATCCTTGCAGGCGCGGTTGATCTTCACGAGGTCCTGATAAACGATGCGTCCGGCACCGATATTCAGGTGACCCACCTCAGAGTTACCCATCTGTCCGTCGGGCAGACCTACATCCTCACCCGAAGCCTGAAGCTGTGAGTGAGCGCTCACGGCTGTGAGCAGGTCGAGATACGGGGTGGGCGTATTGTAGATTACGTCACCATTACCATGCTTTCCGATTCCCCATCCGTCGAGAATCATCAATAATGCTTTCTTTGCCATAATTTGTAATGAATATATTGGTTATACTTCTTGTCGCTTCTGTCTGGTCTCCCTGATGGTGGGAAGACTTTTTGGATAGGCGTGCATTTGCGGTGCAAAGTTACGAATAAATCTTTGATTTCAGTATGAATCATTGACAGAAAGTATGCGCTTGGAGGAAAAAAAATCATTTTCTCTCCATGCGCTGGTGCAACTGCAGCAAGGAGGGCACGAGGATGCAAAGTGAGCATAGCAGCCACAGCAGCACCTTTGTGGAGTTGCCGCCTGCCAGTTCCACGAGAGTAGCGTCGGGATTGGGCAGGATATTGTAGAGGAGATAGGCCACCGAGTTGTTCACCCAATGGTAGGCGATGCCGGGCAGGATGCTTCCCGTGCGCCAGTACATCCAGCCGAGGAGCAGGCCCACGAGCAGGGCATGGGGCATCTGTGCGGGATTGCCGTGGACGAGGGCGAAGAGGACGGCGGAAATCCAGATGGCTTTCCAGGGACCGAACTTCTGCAGCAGCGTGCGCAGGATGGCTCCGCGGAACACGATTTCTTCGGCCACGGGTGCGAGCAGCCCTACCACCACATAGCCCCAGCGTCCCTTGAGTATCATCGAGAAACTCTCTTCCATCACGTTGGGCAGGACAGGCAACTGCTCCTGCAGCCACACCGAGGGGATGATGGCACCGAGAGCAGCCAGCACCGACCAGCAGAGCACCGCCCACGGACGGGTACGTAGATAATGGGGGGAGACAAGGCTCCATTTGGCGTAGAGAAACACCACAATGGTCATCACCGCAAAAAGACTCATGGAGACGAGCATCTGCAGGGTCTTCAGCCCGGGTGACGGGTCGAAGAGACGGAACAGGGCCTGCATACCCAATGAGGCAGCAAACTGGATGGCCACAAAGACAAAAAGATAAAGGAGAGGTTTTTTCATGAGGGAGGGTTGTTTTCGTTGGTTGGGGGGATGATGGTAGCGGGGGATGTCTGCCAACTGCCGAGGATGCGCCGGGCCTCATCGGCATCGTGCTCTAACTGGTTGGTGAGTTCGGCGGCATTGCGGAACTTGCGTTCATCGCGCAGCCGCTCTACCAAAGAGACACCGATGGTCTTTCCATAGAGATTGGCATCGAAGTCGAAGAGGTTGACCTCGAGGGTAGTGTCCCGTCCGTCGAAGGTGGGACGGCTGCCGATGTTCATCATACCCTGCCATTGACGGCCCTCGGCTGTGACCATCACGGCGTAGGCACCCGTAGCGGGAATCAGTTTGTCGGCCAAGGGACGGATATTGGCGGTGGGGAAGCCCATGCCCGTACCCACATGACATCCGCTCACCACCTCGCCCGAGAGCAGGTAGGGATAGCCGAGACACTGGGCGGCAAGCCTCACTTCACCCTCCTGCAGGAAGGAGCGGATGACCGATGAACTCACCTTCACGCCGCCCATGACAAAGGGGGAATGGGCCAGCACCTCCATGCCCATCTCCCGGCCATACGCCACATAGTCGGCAAACCCTTCGCTGCGGTTGTGACCGAAGCGGTTGTCATATCCGGTCAGCAGGGTATGTACCGCCAGTTGCCGGTACAACACCAGCTGCATGAAGTCGCGGGCTGAGAGGGCAGCCAGTTCGGGTGTGAAGGGCAGGACCACACAGAGGTCGATGCCGGTCTGCGAGAGCAGGGCAATCTTCTCTTCGAGCGTACCCAGCATCCGGGGCTGGTAATCGGAGCAGAGCACCTGTCGGGGATGGCGGTCGAAGGTGATGACCATCGCCGGCTGTTGCCGCTGCTGTGCCTCCTCAATCAACTGCCGCAACAGGAAGCGGTGGCCGCGGTGTACCCCATCGAAGAATCCGATGGTGGCCACACAAGGCTGGGTCAGCCGGAGTGAGGAGTCATAAACGATTGTCTTCATCATATCTCTATTTCAAGAACGTTTCAATAATCTCCGGAACATCCTTATCAGCTCAGGCCCCCACATCACAGGTGAGGTGGCTGCGATAATCCACAGCCAGGTGGCGGCATCGAGCGGTTCGGTACGGAACATCTTTCCACCAAAGGTTACAATCACCCACTGGCCCATGAGGATGACGGCCAAGACAAAGAGCAGTCCACCATCGGCCCAAAGGCGGTGGAAGGCAGAATGCGAGGAGCCGAGCGCCTTGGCATTCCAGAGATTCCACCACTGCATCATCACAAACACGGTGAAGAAGATGGTGAGCTCGCGGAGTGACACACCTGCCACACACTCAAAATAGTAGAGCAAGGTCATGAGCACCGCAAAGAAGAAAAGACCCGCCGAGAGGATGGCCATCGCCATCGGCCGGGTGATGATAAAGGCGTCACTGCGTCGGGGTTTCTCGCCCAACACCTCGCGCGAGGGAGGCAGCGAGGCCAGTGCCATGGCGGCAAAGGTATCCATAATCAGGTTGATCCAGAGCATCTGGGTGATGGTAAGGGGCAGTTCGGTGCCGATGAGCGACCCGCCCAGCACGAGCAGCAGGGCCGTGACATTCACCACCAGTTGGAAGAAGATGAAGCGCTGGATATTGCGGTAGAGCGAGCGTCCCCACATCACGGCATGTACGATGCTGGCAAAGGAGTCGTCGATGAGGGTGATATCGCTGGCGTTCTTGGCCACGCTGGTGCCCGAGCCGAGCGACAATCCCACGTGGGCATGGTTGAGGGCTGGTGCATCGTTGGTGCCGTCGCCGGTCACCGCCACCACCTCGCCCTGCTGTTGCAGCAGGTTCACCAAGCGCTGCTTGTCGGTGGGACGGGCGCGGCTCATCACACGCAATGTGCGAGCCCTTTGGGCGGCCTGCTCATCCGTGAGGGCGGCAAAGTCTGGTCCGGTGATGGTCCAGTTCTGTCCATCTGCCGTCTGGTTGTCACCCCCGATTCCAATCTGTCGGGCAATCTCCATAGCCGTGGCCTGGGTGTCTCCCGTCACAATCTTCACCTGTATACCAGCCTTGGCACAGTTGGCCACAGCCTGAGGCACCTCCTCACGCAGAGGGTCGCTAATACCGAAGAGTGCCTGCAGATGATAGTGTCTGCCTACGGTTATCGGTTCCTGTGCGGCATCATCTATCCGTCTGTAGGCGAGGGCGATGGTGCGCATAGCCTGTCCCTGATATCCGGCAAGAACGGTGTCGAGTTCCTGCTGGCGCTGCTCACGCTGTCCCTCCTGCTCTCCGATGGAGCAGCAGAGCGGCATGACGATTTCGGGTCCTCCCTTGATAAATTCATAGATGCCATCGTCCAGTGCGACACGCGTCACCATATACTTACGCTCGGTGGAAAAGGGTATCTGTTGCAGCGGGTGTGCCTGCTGTCGGATGGAGCGGTAGTCGACACCTTCCGTGCGCAACCAGAGCAGCAGGGCTCCCTCGGTGGGATTACCGATTACTTTGTCGCCATCGAGTTCTGCGGTGGTATTGAGGGCGATGGCTTGAGCCAACTGCTTCTCGGTGCCGGCCGCAGGCTGCGGGATGGTGCGCTTCAGGGTCCTCACCTGCATTTTGTTCTGGGTGAGCGTACCCGTCTTGTCGGTACAGATCACGGTCACGGCTCCCATCGTCTCACAGGCATGGAGTTTCCTCACGAGGTTGTTGCTCTTGAGCATCCGGCGCATGTTGAGGGCCAAGGCCAGCGTCACCGCCATGGGCAGACCTTCGGGTACAGCCATCACGAGCAGCGTCACGGCCATCATGAAATAGCGCAACACCACCTCGGCCATCCTCAGGTAGTCCTGGCTGTGCCAAAGAGGTTGGGTCAGGATGTCATGACCCAGAAAAAGCACAAAGGCGGCCACGGACACGGCGCTTCCCACCTTGCTGATGAGTCTGGCCAACTTCTCCAATTGGAGGTTGAGCGGGGTCTTCACCGTTGTCTGTTCCGAGGCCGTTCGGGCCACTTTGCCAATCTCCGTCTCATCGCCCACGGCGGTCACCGTCATGCGTCCGTGCCCGCCCATGACCAGGGTTGACCGGAGTACCACATTCACCGGATAGGTGCTTTCGCTCTCGCGGGGTTCCACCTGTTTGGTGGCAATCGGTTCGCCGGTCAGTGCCGACTCGTCTATCTGCAGACTGCTGGCAGCCGTGAGCCTACCGTCGGCGGGCACCTCGTCGCCCACTTCGAGCAGCACCACATCACCCACCACCACCTCGCGTTTGGCTACCTGTGTCACCTTGCCTTCGCGCATCACCTTCACGGGTTGCTCCTCGCCCATGGCATTGAGCATGTCAAAGCGTCTGGCGGCGTCTCGTTCGAAATAAAAACCGATGGTAGTAGCGAGGAAGATGGCGAGAAAGATGCCGATGACCTCCACAAAATCGTTCTCGATGATAGCCAGAACCAGGGAGACGGCGGCAGCCACCAGCAGGATTCTGACCATAGGATCCTTGTATTTCTCCAGATAGAGTTGCCAAAGAGAGACGCGCTGCGGCGGAGTAAGAATATTTTCACCGTGTCTTGTGCGGCTCTCCTCCACCTGTTTTCTGTCAAGCCCCAGCATCGCTTCGTCTCTGGGTTCCCCTTGTTCCCTCTGATTATTCATAACCATTTCTTTCATGTTTATGAGTGCAAAGGTACTCCTTTCTCAGGTTCTATCCAAATAATCGGGCACTATTTACCATCATTTTAGTTTCTTTTTGCTAAAATTATTTGGTTATTCAGACTTTTCTCCGTACCTTTGCAGTCGAAATAGTGGCATCAGCCCTATCTTCACCGGGCTTTTAGCTCAGTTGGTTAGAGCAACAGACTCATAATCTGGAGGTCCTAGGTTCAAGCCCTAGATGGCCCACTTTGAAAATGAAGCAGTTACGAATTTCGTAGCTGCTTTTTTTGTGTAATTGCGTAAACAATGCGTAAACAAACTGTTTGAGTTAGGTGTGTTTACGCAATGATGCTCTGTGATACTCAGCAACCATATTCTCTTCTAGAAGAATGTCTGCGATTCGCTTTCGATAATTGAATATATTCTCAGCCATAATAATAACCTCATATGATTTTCGGTGCAAAGGTAGTTATTATTCTTGAAACAAAAGAATACTTTACTTACAATTTGGTTATTTGGCTCTATTTCGCTTGGTCATTTAGCTTAATAATATTTGGTCGTTTGGCTTTCTTCCACTTGGTTATTTGGCAAAGTGCTGTACGGTGATTTGGAGCAAATTCATTCGGCCATTTGTGACCTCCAGATTGTAGTCTGTTGTTTATACTGTCCATTAAACCCCAAATTCTGCGTAAACAAAATGGGACAAAAGTCACTAGATTTATGGTCTGGTGTTCCAAATCTGCGTAAACAATGCGTAAACATTTTATTTCAGTTAGGGGTATTTTTTGATATTCAGAGAAAACCTTCGTTTTGTAAATCGTTGATTATCAGTATGCTTTCGCAACAACGACATATCACAGAATATCACTTTATGATACTCATAATCTGGAGGTCCTAGGTTCAAGCCCTAGATGGCCCACATTAAGAAATCAAGGAGTTACGAAGAATCGCAGCTCCTTTTTTCATGCTCTTGCGTAAACAACCCCGTAAACTCGCTCGCATTCTTACGATTGGTGCTAGTGTCAAGAACTAAGGATGCGCTGCAATTCGCTCCTTAATAACAGGTAACGATTTTGTAAGTTTAAGCATTTGAAATAGCCTTTTAGATTAAACATCTTATTAATACGTGGCTATTTCGTAGACACAATATCCCCAAATGCCACGTTGGTTTGCTACAGTATATAGCAACCGAAGTGCAGCTTGGGGACAATCTTCGAGTGATATTATGTCGCTGTTGATGGTGCCGGGCCGGTGCTAATCGGACACCACATAATAACTCTTATGTAAGTCTAACATTGGCGCTGCCCTCAAATCGCGCGACTTACATTGATCACACCGGGCTTTCTTATTTTTTTCAAGTGCAAAGATACGATGTGTTTGTCTAACAAGCAAACTATCACGACCATAATCAAATGTATTTGAGGTTATTTAATTCTCATACTTGTTTCGAGTATAAAAATCTACGATATAAACGCATTTTTTGAGAGTTTTTGATATGTTAGAATTGAACATTTCGCAAAGTGTTTTGTTTAATCTTGTTATATTTGGTGTAATTCTTTCAAGATTTTCATAATTAAATCGTAACTTTGCAAAACAAAATATCTTTAGCATG
>JAEDMP010000025.1 GCA_016302965.1 Bacteroidaceae bacterium | reverse complement strand
ATGGCAAGAGCAGAAGGAGAACTCAATTCAGGAACCTCTATGTCTTTAAGCAATAGTTCTATATTTCTTCTCGTTCTCGCCAAATTTCTTCTGCCAGATACTTGTCGCTGCGACAATGGAGGTCGGCAATGCCATCTTCAAGGAGAGGTAATAACGGAGAGTTGTAGAAAATGTCCATGGCTTCTTCAAGGCTCACGCTGTGCATCTCGCTAATCTCATTGATGATACGAGCGTACTTTGCTTCGAGGATGGCGTGGAAGGCTTCATCGTGTATTGGATTCATAGGCGTTGAGAACTTTTGAAGGTTAGACATTCGTTGAGTACCTGCTGTGAGCGGATGCAAATCTGGTTGTTGGGTTCCTCATAGATAAGGCGGCGAAGACATTCTTCCTTTGAGATGTCACCTGCGAAATATAGGTCAATAGTACGGAACACCTTGTCATTGGCAATACCGCCGATGACAATATCATAGTCACCGACAACTCTTCCTTGGCGGCATTCTGTTACGAAGTCGAGCCACGCTTCATCGTAACGCTTGAACTCAATAACCTTCCATTGACTGAGGTCATCTGCAAGTTCGTAGGTGTTGAGAAAGGCTTCTTTGCCACGGTTGGTAAAACGTGCTCCATATTTCACTGCCTGTTCTTGCAAGGTGGTGACATAGAATCCAGGACCGAAATCAAGGAAAGCACGGCTGTGCATTGTGTCGGGAGACTCCACGACAACGGTTGATGCATGATATACTTCCATTATTCCAACACTCCTTTCTCCCTCATGTATTCGGTGAGGTCTTCCATCAGATACTCCTTGCTAAAAGTGTGGAGCACATCGTAGCTTGGAACGATGTACCCGGTCAGAATACCCGACTGTTTGAGGCGACGATACACCTCAACAGCACTCATGTTCAATCGGCGTGAGAGATTGCCGATGCAGTATGTTACGAAATCTATGTTATTGCAATTCATATCGTAATGTTTTTACTGTGACTGTTTGATTTAATCCCCAGACGTTTCCTTGATGATTGGGTCTGGAACAGCCTCAATGCGTACAAGGTCGTTAATTTGTCTGCTGATTTTTGTTGACGGAGGCATGAATAAGGTGGATTTTCAATTATCGGGCCAGAAGCTGTCGGGCCACCTCTATCACCGTGTCGAGACCTTTGGCTTCGTCTTCGGGCAACAGGTTGACCAGGTAGTCGGGGGCGATGCCCGCCTCGGTCGACTGCTTGTAGCGGTCGAACATCGGACAGGCCGAGAACCTCACGGCCCAGCCGTTGGGCAGGCTGCTCATGAAGGGGAGGCCCGCACCGCCGCCCGTCTGGTCGCCCACGATGGTGGCGTTATCCACACAGCTCATGTATTTGACAAACTCGTTGGCGGCGCTGTACACCTTGCGGTTGGTCAGCACGCAGATGCGCTTCTGCCAGCGGAGGTTGGACGAGGGTTTCAGCCATTGCTCCTCCAGCGGCGAGAAATCATCATGACCCTTGCCCGTCTTGTGGCGCATGTAGCCCACCAGCGTCGGCTCATTGATGAAGCGGGCCGCCAGCTTCTCGGCGTTGGTGAGGTTGCCGCCCGTATTGTTGCGGATGTCGAGGATGAGGCCCCGGCAGAGCATCAGCGACAGAATCACCTCGTCGAGATTGCCTTCACCGATGCCGTCGCTGAAACGCTCGTAGTAGACATAGCCGATGTTGTCGTCGAGGATGCGGTATTTCAGTCCGGAAGCAATCTTGTAGTCGGTGCCGAGATAGCGGCGGTGGAGCGAGTCGCTGAAGTTGGCGGGATAGTTCTCGTGCCAGCTCCAGTAGCGGGCGAAGTCGTAGGAGGTGGAGAGGTTGACGTGGCCGTCGCGCAGTTCGGAGAGCATGTTGCCGCAAACCTCAAACAGCTGGGTCTCGGTCATCCGTTCCGTCACCTGCATGCAGTATTTCGCGTAGACCGCCTGCCAATCCAAACCATAGAGTGCCTGTTTCTCGGCAAAGAAACAGTAGTGCTCGTCGAGAATCTGCCACAGCGCCTCGAAGTTGCCCTGACGGGTGTCGGGGTGTTCGGCCTCGTCGATACAGGAAGAGAAGGTGGCCACGGCGATGAGGGCGGCCAGGAGGAGGCGCAGCCGGAGGGCGTGTGAGAGAGGGGAGAGGAGATGGGTCATGGCGTAGGGATGGATAAGAGGCCATCAGTCGTGGGGATGAATGGTGAAGGACTTGACGAAACCCACCATCAGCTGGTGGGCATAGACATGCTGCTTGATGTCGTTGACATGCGACTGCTGGAAGTCGCCGAGATAGCCCAGACGGAGGGTGAAGCGGCGGGAGAGCTGCAGGTCGCAACTGAGCAGTTGGCGGAAGTTGGGCGCAGAGAGGAAGGTGGTGGGCACGACGTTGTGGTCGTAGTTGCCGCGCGAGAAAATCTCGTAGTAGGACTGGCCGAAATGCGGACTGAACATCACCCCTGCCAGTGGCAGCTGGCATTCGTAGCGCAGGCGTGCCTGACGCTTGAGCAGCCGGAACGCCCAGGTGGCGGCTGCGGCCGGCATCAGATGGAGGGCCACCTGTGCCTGGGCGGGATTGTTGCCTTGGTGGGTATTGTAGATGAACCCCAGGTGGGCGGCCGCCATGCCTCCAGCCTGCAGGGTGAGATGCAGATGGGGCAGTTGCCACTGGCGCCATCGGCCCCACAGCAACTGGTAGTGGGCGGCCATCTCGCTGTACTGCTCGCGGCGGTCGTCAGCCAGGGCCAGTTGCGTCTGGTGCTCCATCATGGTGCTCCAGTGGCGGCCCTCCCGTCTCCGTTCGCTGGTGGAGAGGATACAGAAGCCCCCGCCCTTGAAGTGCTCGGGCGAGAGATAGGTGTCGAGAATCTCCGTGGGGCCGCCACCCACCATCCACGAGTGGGTGCGCACCAGTTCCTGGGCATGGATGCCAAGGAAACCTGACGGAAGCAGGGCGATGAGCAGGATGAGGCTTCGCATGGGTCAGTTGTTCTCGGTTTCCTGGTCGAAGAGGTTGAGTTGTCCGGTCAGTTCGTCAATCACCTGCTGTTGTGATTTGCCTGCATCCGGATCCAGATTCTCTATGCTGTTGTCGTCGACGGGCTCTTCGTCGATGACCTCTTCTTCCTGTTCGTCTTCGGGCAGGGGCGGCAGCAGCTCCACCTCGTCAATCTTCAGGGTGGTGAGACGTTTGCCCTTGGCCTTGAAACTCTTGATGCCTACAAACTCCACGGCATCCACCTCCATCGGAGCCCGGTCGGCATCGTTGCCGCCAAAGTGGATGCGCAGCCGCGGGTGGCGCTGGTCGGTGAGCAGCAGCAGCTGGTTGTGGGCATTGTCGCCCAGATAGTTCTGCTTGCGTTTGGTGGCCTCCATCGTGAAGCGTTTCAGATAGGGGAACCCGTCGTTGTCGGCATCCAGCAGCACGGCGGTCCACACCTTGTCGACCTTGTATTTCTCGATGCGGTCGATGTTGTCTTCATAGTGGTTGTTGGTGTCGAAGTTGGAGAGATAGAACTCCGCATTCTTCAGCACCACGAGAATCATGTCCGTATCGTAGAACTCGCCCAGGAGCGTGCCGTGCTCGTCGTAGTTCAGGCGGTTGACATCGGGGTCGAACCACACCTCGCGTCCGCCCAGGGTGGAGTGGCCGTGGCTCTTGAGTCCGATGCGGCTGATCTCCTTCTTGGTCAGGATGTTGCCTTGGGAGTTGCGGCCCTTGATGGCAATCTCCGAGAAATCCTTCTCCAGGAAGATGCTCGCCTTGCGCTTGGTGTTCACGCCGGCGGGGTCGAGGGTCACCTTGATGATTTCGGCCTCGCCGTTGGGGTTGGCCGTGAAGTAGACGATCTTCGAGCCGGGCAGTCCCCGGGTCACGTCATACTCGCGGTCGCGGGTCACCGATGACACATAGAATCGCTTGATATAGTAGAATCCCCGTTTGCCGTTGCGGTAGACGAGGTTGTAGATGGTTCGCTTGTCGTTGCGTTTGAACACGGCGAGGTGGATGATGTTCTTGCCCACGAAAATCTTCTCGGCCACCTTGATCACCTTGAACTTGCCGTCGCGGTAGAAGATGATGACATCGTCGATGTCGGAGCAGTTGCATACGTATTCGTCCTTTTTGAGTCCCGTGCCGATGAATCCTTCCTGTCGGTTGATGTAGAGTTTCTCGTTGGCCTCGACCACGGTGGTGGCCTCGATGGTGTCGAAGTTACGGATTTCCGTGCGGCGCGGGAAGTTCTTGCCGTATTTGTCGAGCAGGAACTGGAACCAGTTGGCCGTCACCTCCACCATATTGTTCAGGTCGCGCTCAATCTCCTCTATCTCCGCCTGGATGCGGGCCATGAGTTCGTCGGCCTTGTCCTTGTTGAACTTCAGGATGCGCTGCATCTTGATTTCCAGCAGCCGGAGGATGTCCTCCTTGGTCACCTCCCTCACCAGTTGCGGATAGTAGGGGGTGAGGCGTTCGTCGATATGTTCGCAAACGGCATCCACGTTGGGGGCCTGTTCGAACTTGCGGTCCTTGTAGATGCGTTCCTCGATGAAGATTTTCTCCAGCGAGGCGAAGTGGAGCTGGTCGAGCAGTTCGTTGCGCCTGATTTCCAGTTCCTGGCGGAGCAGCGACTTGGTGCGCTCCACCGAGTGTTCCAGCACGTCGGTGACGGTGAGGAATTGGGGCTTGTCGTCCTTGATGACACAGCAGTTGGGCGAGATGTTCACCTCGCAGTCGGAGAAGGCATAGAGCGCATCGAGTGTCTTGTCGCTCGAGACGCCCGGGGCGAGATGGATCTGTATCTCCACCTCGGCGGCGGTGTTGTCGTCCACCTTGCGGGCCTTGATTTTGCCTTTCTCGATGGCCTTGAGGATGGAGTCGATGAGCGACGAGGTGGTCTTGCCGAAGGGAATCTCGCGGATGACGAGGGTCTTGTTGTCGAGCTTCTCGATTTTGGCCCTCACCTTCACCACGCCACCACGCTGTCCGCCGTTGTAGCGCGACACGTCGATGCTGCCTCCCGTGGGGAAGTCGGGATAGAGGATGAAGGGCTCGCCGTGCAGGTAATGGATGGCGGCCTGGCAGAGCTCGCAGAAGTTATGGGGGAGAATCTTCGAGGAGAGGCCCACGGCGATACCCTCAGCACCCTGCGAGAGCAGCAGGGGGAACTTGACGGGCAGCGTGATGGGCTCCTTGTTGCGGCCGTCGTAGGAGAGCTGCCATTCGGTGGTCTTGGGGTTGAACACCGTGTCGAGCGCAAACTTCGAGAGCCGCGCCTCGATGTAACGGGGAGCGGCAGCGCGGTCGCCGGTGAGGATGTTGCCCCAGTTACCCTGCGTGTCGATGAGCAGGTCTTTCTGGCCCAGCTGTACCAGGGCGTCGCCGATGGAGGCATCGCCGTGGGGGTGGAACTGCATGGTGTGACCCACGATGTTGGCCACCTTGTTGTAGCGGCCGTCGTCCATGCGTTTCATCGAATGGAGAATACGTCGCTGTACGGGTTTCAGGCCATCCTCGATGTGGGGAACGGCACGTTCCAGGATGACATACGAGGCATAGTCGAGAAACCAGTTCTGATACATGCCGCTGAGGTGGTGGACCACAGAGGCATCAAAGCGGTTTACCGGCTGGTAGTCGGAATGGGACTCGGGCGTGGTGTCGTCGGTGGCAGCTGGCTCGGTCAGTTCTTCTTGCAAATCGTCTATTGTTTCGTCGCTCATGGTGCAGGTTTAGTTATCAGCTCTCGCCTTATTCATCTGCAAAGATAAGAAAAAAAACAGAGAAAAGGGAGCCAAATAACGCTTTTTTTGAAAAACAATCAAAAAACTCGTGCATTTCTCCCTCAATCTTGCGTGATTCTTAACAAAAATCGCTACTTTTGCAACGTCAACAACCAAGGGTTGGCATCGTCGGGCCCTGCCATCGGGACCACAGGGATGCTGACCCGCATGAAGTAATAAAGTATGGTATTCAAATACGATTTTCTGATTATCGGTGCTGGTGTCGCCGGTATGAGTTACGCCCTGAAGATAGCCAGGGCGAAAAAAGGTAAGGTTTGCATCATCTGCAAATCATCATTGGATGAGGCCAACACCTCCTTTGCACAGGGAGGCGTCGCATCGGTCACCAATCTGGAACTCGACAATTTCGAGAAGCATATACAGGACACCATGATTGCGGGTGACTATATCAGTGACCCCAAGGCGGTGGAACAGGTGGTGAAGAACGCTCCGGAACAAATCCGCGAACTGGTGGACTGGGGCGTGAACTTCGACCGCAAGGACGACGGCAACTTCGACCTCCATCGGGAGGGTGGACACTCTGAGTTCCGCATCCTCCACCATGCCGACGATACGGGAGCCGAGATACAGCGTGGGTTGATGGAGGCAGTGCGCAGCTGCCCCGACATCATCGTCAAGGAAAACCACTTCGCCGTGGAAATCATCACCCAGCACCACCTGGGCGCAAGGGTGACCCGCCGGACACCCTATATCCAATGCTATGGTGCCTACGTGCTCAATCCCGAGACCGAGAAGGTGGACACCTATCTCAGCAAGGTGACACTCATGTGTACCGGAGGCTGCGGAGCCGTCTACCAGACCACCACCAACCCCGTGATTGCCACGGGCGACGGCGAGGCCATGGTCTACAGGGCCAAAGGTACGGTGGCCGATATGGAGTTTGTGCAGTTCCATCCCACCGCCCTCTACCATCCCGGAGAGACCCATCCCGCCTTCCTCATCACCGAGGCCATGCGAGGCTACGGAGGCATCCTGCGCCTGCCCAACGGCGAATCGTTCATGGAGAAATACGACGATCGGCTCTCGCTGGCTCCACGCGACATCGTGGCACGCGCCATCGACAGCGAGATGAAGAAGCATGGCATCGACCACGTATGCCTCGACGTCACCCACAAGAACGCCGAGGAAACCCGCCGCCACTTCCCCAACATCTATGCCAAATGCAAGAGCATCGGCATCGACATCACCACCGATTATATCCCCGTGCGTCCCGCTGCCCACTATATGTGTGGCGGCATCAAGGTGGACCTCAACGGACAGTCGTCCATCGAGCGGCTCTATGCCATCGGCGAGTGTGCCTGCACGGGACTGCATGGCGGCAACCGTCTGGCCAGCAACTCGCTCATCGAGGCTGTGGTCTATGCCGACGCCGCCGCCAAGCATTCGCTGGCCCATGTGGATGAGTATGACTTCAACGAGAAGGTGCCCGAATGGAACGACGAGGGAACCATGACCAACGAGGAGAAGGTGCTCATCACGCAAAGCGTGAAGGAGGTGGGACAAATCATGTCCAACTATGTGGGAATCGTGCGATCCGACCTCCGTCTGCATCGCGCCTGGGACCGCCTCGACATGCTCTACGAGGAGACGGAACGGCTCTTCAAGCGCGTCAAGGCCAGCCGCGAAATCTGCGAACTGCGCAACATGATCAATGTGGGCTACCTCATCACCCGATGGGCCATCGAGCGAAAGGAGTGCCGAGGCCTGCATTACACCACCGATTATCCACTACATGCTTACGATAAAAAAGAATAACAGAACAAACTTGATTTTTGGGGGAACCATGACAACGATACAGAGACTGCAGAGGGCGACTACCTGGATGTGGGTGGCACTACTGGGCTTCTGCCTCGCCGCCTGCAATGCCCATGACCATGCCAAAGAAGGTCACCAACACGCAGAGGAGACACACAACCATCAGGAAGAAAACCACAACCACGACGCCGAAGAACCCCACGGACACGAGGGCCACGACCATGAGGCGGACGAGGATAACCACCGGTTTAAGACACACGTGGAGGATGTGCATTTCACCCGGGAGCAGGCCCAGGCGGCCCAACTCAAGGTGGAGGTCATCCATGCCGCCCCCTTCAGCAGTGCCTTGAAGGTGAGCGGACAGATTGAGGCACCCCTCGGCGAGGAGTGTGACGTTGTGGCACGCTCCACCGGCACCGTACACTTTGCCCGGCACGATATGAGTGAGGGAACGGCGGTCAAGGCCGGACAACTGCTGGCCACCATCTCGGCCAGGAACATGCAGGATGGCGACCCGGCCCAAAAGGCAAAGATAGCCTATGACACCGCCAGGAAAGACTATGAACGGGCCAAGGCGCTCGCCGCCGACCAAATCATCTCGGCCAAGGAACTGGAGCAGCGCCGGGCTGCCCTGCAACTGGCACGCGCCTCGTGGGAGGCGCTGCGCGGAGCAGGTGGCAAGGGGGTGTCTGTGACCAGCCCCCTGGGTGGCTACGTGAAGTCGGTCATCGCCCGTGAAGGCAGCTTCGTGTCGGTAGGAGATCCTATCCTGACCATCACCCAGAACCGGCGCCTGCAGCTGCGGGCGGATGTGCCCGAATGCCGCTACGGACTGCTCAAACAGGTGAGGACCGCCCACTTCAGAGCCTCCTCCGACCAGACCGTCTACGAACTTGATGACCTGCACGGACGTCTCCATTCCTATGCCCGTACGCTCAACGGAACCGACGGCTACCTGCCCATCATCTTCTCCTTCGACAATGTGGGCGACCTCGTGGCTGGCAGTTATGCCGAGGTGTGGCTCATCACCCGTGAACGCCAGGACGTGCTCTCCTTGCCGCAGTCGGCACTCATCGAGGAGCAAGGCACCTATTATATCTTTATCCAGCATCATGAACAGCCCGAGGAGTATCACCGCCAGGAGGTGATGCTCGGCGAGAGCAATGGCAGTAGGGTGGAGATCAAGAGCGGACTGAAAGACGGCGACCATGTGGTCACCCGCGGTGCCTACCAGTTGAAGCTGGCATCGGTGACCACCATGCCCGAAGGTCATAACCATAATCATTAATCATTCATCATTCATCATTCATCCAAAGAAAAAAAGGATATGCTGAACCGGATTATCAAGTTCTCCCTGCACAACCGGCTCGCCGTCGTGCTCGTGGCATGTCTGCTCGCGATGACGGGGTTCCATGTGGTGCAGAAGATGGAGGTTGACGTGTTCCCCGACCTGAATGCGCCCACCGTCGTGGTGATGACCGAGGCCAGCGGAATGGCTCCCGAAGAAGTGGAGCGGCTGGTCACCTTCCCCATCGAGACGGCCCTCAACGGTGCCAATGACGTGAGGCGTGTGCGCTCCTCGTCGACCATGGGATTCTCCATCGTCTGGGTGGAGTTTGATTGGGGCACCGAAATCTACCGTGCCCGACAGGTGGTGGCCGAGAAACTCAGTGCCATCGGCAACGAGATGCCCAAGAATGTGGGAACCCCCACCTTGGGTCCCCAGTCGTCCATCCTGGGCGAACTGCTCTTTGTCACCCTGACCTCCGACTCCACCTCGCTGCAAGACCTGCGCACCCTGGCCGACTGGACCATCCGTCCCCGCCTCTTGGCTACGGGCGGTGTGGCACAGGTGAGTGTCATCGGTGGCGACATCAAGGAATACCAGATCCTGCTCCATCCGGGCAGGATGAAACAATATGGCGTGGCCCTCAACGAGGTGGTCGGCGCACTGGATGCCATGAACGAGAACACCGCGGGAGGCATCCTCTATGAATACGGCAACGAGTATATCATCCGTGGCGTGGTGGCCACCAATGATGTGGACCTCTTGGGCAAAGCCTTTGTGGCCAACCGCAACGGCAAGCCGGTCTGCCTGAATGCCATCGCCGACGTGAAGGTGGGCAGCAAGGCGCCCAAGATGGGCCTGGCTTCGCACGATGCCCATCCCGCCGTGGTCATGACCGTGACCAAACAGCCGAACACCAGCACGCTGGAACTCACCGAAAAACTGGATGCCACGCTCGACGAGGTGAGGAGCACCCTGCCTGCCGATATCCGGCTCAACACCGATGTCTACCGCCAGTCGCGCTTCATCGAGAGCTCCATCAACAACGTGAAACAGGCCTTGCTCGAAGGCAGCATCTTCGTGGTGATTGTGCTCTTCATCTTCCTCATGAACCTGCGCACCACCCTCATCTCGCTCGTCACCATCCCCTTGAGCCTGCTGCTCTCGATGGTGGTGCTCCATCTGTTGGGGGTCACCGTCAACACGATGAGCTTGGGCGGTCTCTGCATCGCCATCGGTTCGCTGGTGGATGATGCCATCGTCGATGTGGAGAATGTCTACAAACACCTGCGGCGCAATGCCCGACTGCCCGAGGGGCAGCGGCTGCCTGCCCTGAAGGTCATCTATGAAGCCTCGCGTGAGGTGCGCATGCCCATCCTCAACTCCACCCTGATTATCGTGGCCAGTTTCCTGCCCCTCTTCTTCCTCTCGGGCATGGAGGGACGGATGCTGGTGCCCCTGGGTGTGGCATTCATCGTGGCGCTGTTCTCGTCGACGCTCGTGGCACTCACCCTCACGCCCGTGCTCTGCTATTACGGCCTGGGCCGCAAGCAGTCGGAACCCTCACGCCGTCTCTCCTTGGGCGAACGGCTCGGCATGCGTCGGGTGAGTCTCTTCGCCCTGCGCCATGGCAAGGCCATCCTCGCCACATCGGCTGTCGCGCTGGTGCTGGCCCTGGTGATGGTGTTCTCGTTCGGACGCAGTTTCCTGCCCTCCTTCAACGAGGGCTCCTTCACCGTCAACATCAGCACACTGCCCGGCATCTCGCTCGACGAGTCGGACAGCATCGGCAGAAGGGCGGAGCGCGCCCTCTTGGCGATTCCAGAGATACAGACCGTGGGCAGAAAGACGGGACGCGCCGAACTGGATGAGCATGCCTTGGGCGTGAACAACTCGGAGATTGAGGCTCCCTTTGTGCTCGATGGACGGTCGAAAGACGAGGTGATTGCCGACGTGCGTCACCGGCTGAAGGAACTGCCCGGGGTGAATATAGAGGTGGGGTCGCCCATCTCCCACCGTATCGATGCCATGCTCTCGGGTACGCAGGCCAGCATCGCCATGAAACTCTTCGGCCCCAATCTCCACAGCCTCTATACCATCGGCAACCAGATCAAGCAGGAGATTGCCGACGTGGAAGGGATTGAGGACCTGAATGTGGAGCAGCAGGTGGCCCGTCCCCAACTCAAGATTACGCCCAAGCGCGAACTGCTGGCCGCCTATCATATCTCGCTGCCCGAGTTTGCCCAACTGGTGCAGGTGATGCTGGTGGGCTCTAAGGTGTCGCAGGTCTATGAGGGCAACCGCTCCTTCGACCTCACCCTGAAGGTGGACGACGAGAGCCGGCAGACCATCGAGGACATCCGCCATCTGATGGTGGATGCCAACGGCAGAAAGGTGCCGCTCGAACAGATTGCCGAGGTGACCTCTACGGGAGGCCCCAATACCATCAACCGCGAGAATGTATCGCGCAAGGTGGTCATATCGGCCAATGTGGCGGGACGTGACCTCCGCAGCGTGGTCAACGACATCCGTGAGCGCATCGACAGCCGCATCCATCTGCCCGAAGGCTACCATGTGGAATATGGTGGACAGTTTGAAAGTGAGCAGGAGGCATCGCGCACGCTCATGGTGGCATCGCTGCTCTCCGTGCTGCTCATCTTCCTCCTGCTCTACAACCAGTTCCGCCATGCCGGACAGGCGGCGGTCATCCTGCTCAATCTGCCCTTGGCCCTCATCGGCGGTGTGGTGGCAGTGGCCCTTTCGGGAGCTGTGCTCAGCATTCCCTCCATCATCGGGTTCATCTCGCTCTTCGGCATAGCCACCCGCAATGGTATGCTGCTCGTGTCGCGCTATAACGACCTGCGCGACCAGGGACTCTCGCCCCTGCGCAGTGTCATCCAGGGTTCCACCGACCGCATCACCCCCATCCTCATGACCGCTCTCACCTCAGCATTGGCCCTGGTGCCCATGGTCTTGAATGGTGATCTGCCCGGCAACGAGATCCAGAGTCCGATGGCCAAGGTGATCCTGGGAGGTCTCTTCACTTCCACCTTATTAAATAGTCTGATCATTCCCATCATGTATCTTATCTTAGAAAAACGAAAATCATGAAAAGAACGCTTGCCACTCTTGTTGCCGCCATCACGATGATGCCGGCCTTTGCAGACCTGCCGACCTATGCTGCCTTACCGGTGAAATCCATCGCGGAGGCACTGGCCACTATCCGGCAGAATAACGCTTCGCTCAAGGCCACCCGACTCGCCATTGAGGCGCAGAAGATAGAAAACAAGACCGACATCGGTCTTGAAAACCCGGAGGTGGGATTCAACTATCTCTGGGGAAAACCGGAAACGCTGGGCAAGCGCAAGGACTTCAGCGTCTCGCAGTCTCTCGACGTGGCTACGCTCACGGGCAGCAAGAGGCGGGTGGCCAACCGCAAGAACACGATGCTCGACTGCCAGTATGAGGTGGAGGAGATGGCGGTGTTGCTCGAGGCCAACTATTGTCTCATCGACCTGGTATACAGCAATGCGATGGTGGATCTGCAGCAGCAGAGACTCCGGGATGCCGAGAAACTGGCCCAGTTGCAGAAGGCGCTTCTCGATAAGGGTGAGAGTAACCTGATAGAGTGGCGCAATGTGCAGATGAGTCTGGCCACCACCCAGTCGCAGTATCTCGCTTTCATGGCCGAGCGGGAGGCGCTGCAGAAACGGCTCGTCCAGTTCAATGGTGGACAGCCGCTCACCTTTACGCAGTCTGCGTATGAGGAACTACTGGTGCCGAAACGCTTCGAGGAGTGGTATGCCTCGGTGGCTGCCGCCAATCCGATGATGGCTTATGCCCAGGCGGATGTGGAGGCCAGCCGTCGTGCCGTGTCGCTCTCTCGACAGGAGCAGTTGCCCTCGCTCTCGGTGGGATATATGAGTGAGAAGGTGGAGGGCGAACACTTCCGTGGTCTCACTTTCGGACTCTCGGTGCCCTTGTGGAACAGCAGGAACAAGGTGAAGCAGGCCAAGGCCGAGCGTGAGGCTGCCTTGGCCCGACAACAGGAGACAAGCACCCGGCTGCAGGGCGAACTGGAAGCGCTCTATCGAAGGACGATAGGACTGAAACAAGCTGCCGATCTCGCCAAAAAGACGCTGAAGGAGGCCGACAACACCCCCTTGCTGCAGAAGGCACTCGAAGCGGGTGAAATCTCCCTCGCTGAATATCTGCAGGCCATAGCCCTTGTCTACGACTGTCAGGAACAGGCGATGGCCGCCGAACGTGACTGTCAGAAAGCATATGCCGAACTGACGGCATACGTGCAGCAGTAATCTTCCAAGCTGATTAATCATCAGCCTATCACTGCCCAGAAAATGAACATACGACCAAATTCTATAATAAGATGAACAGAGAAACAACTCCCGTCCTTCTTTTGACGGGGTATCTCGGAAGCGGAAAGACAACGCTTCTCAACCGGATTCTCTCCAACAAGAAGGGAATCAAGTTTGCCGTCATCGTCAATGATATCGGCGAAGTGAACATCGATGCCACGCTCATCGAAAAGGGTGGGGTGGTCAACCAGCAGAACGACAGCCTCGTGGCGCTGCAGAACGGATGTATCTGTTGCACCCTGCAGACGGATCTGATAGACCAACTCAGCGGACTGGTGGCGCAAAACCTCTTCGACTATATCGTCATCGAGGCCAGCGGCATCTGTGAGCCGGGTCCCATCGCCCAGACCATCTGTGCCTATCCACGCCTTTATCCCAACCTGATTGACAAAGGGGTGGCCACGCTCGATGCCATCGTCACTGTGGTGGATGCCCTCCGCCTGCGTGATGAGTTTGCGGGCGGCAATGACCTCACCAAAGCGCAAATCGGAGAGGAAGACCTCGCCAACCTGGTGATTCAGCAGGTGGAGTTCTGCAACATCATCCTGCTCAACAAGGCATCGGAGGTGACAGCCGAAGAACGGGGACGCATCCGTGCCATCCTGCGTCAGATCCAGCCCCATGCGGAAATCATCGACTGCGACTTCTGCGATGTTGATCTCGACAAGATTATCCATACGGGACTCTTCGATTTCGAGAAGGTGGCTACCTCTGCCCGATGGGTCGAGGTGGTGGAGGCGGTTCACCACGAAGAGGAGGAAGAGCATGACCACGATGAGCATGACCACGATGAGCATGACCACGATGAGCATGACCACGATCATGATGAGCATCATCACGGGGAATGCCACCACCACCATCACCACCACCATCATCATGGCGAGGGCGAGGCCCTGGAGTATGGCATCAGTACCTTTGTCTATTTCCGTCGCCGGGCTTTCGATATGAACAAGTTCGACTACATCGTCACCAAGAAATGGCCCAAGAGCGTCATCCGCTGCAAGGGTATCTGCTATTTCAGTGACGAAAGGGATATGTGCTACGTCTTTGAACAGGCGGGCAAACAGGTAAGGATGAGTCAGGCGGGCAACTGGTTTGCTGCCATGTCGCCCGACGAACTGGAGGAGCTGAAAATCACGAACCCCTCTGCCTTCCGCGAGTGGGACGAGCAGGTGGGCGACCGCATGCAGAAACTGGTGTTCATCGGCCAGGATATGGACCGTGAAGCCATCGTCAAGGACTTGGATTACTGCCTGGAAGAGGAGTAGATGGCCTCGTACTTTGGCCACTTGGAAAAAGGCCGGGATGCGTAACGGATAGCCGACCATCAAGGCCGAAAAATAAAAAAAAGCAAGGGTGTCTCCCGACGGCCTTGCTTTTTGTTTTCTAACTAACTTATTATCAACTATTCATTACTCATTCTAATTTCGATGCAAAGGTACGCATATTTGTACGAATTTTGTATCAAAATCATGAAAAAGTGAACGTAAACGTTTGCGGTTTGCGGTTTTTTTTGTAAATTTGCCGCACAAAGCACTATTCAGCTTACATTTCTTCTAGTTTCGCCCACGGACACACAGATGCAACTATTCGATAGGCAAACTCAAAAACATCTAAAAAAACAATTCGTCTATGTCTGTAAACAAACATCGAACATCGTTGAAAGACTTGGCAAAAGAGCTCGGTGTCAGTATCGCCACCGTCAGTCGCGCACTCCGCAACAGTCCCGAAATAGGAAAGGACATGCAGGAGAAAGTAAAAGAACTGGCCCGGAAACTCAACTACCGACCCAATCCCTTTGCCCAGAGTCTGCGTATGGATGCTCCGAAGATTATCGGCGTGGTGGTGCCCAATCTGCTCACCCACTATTATGCGGCCGTGCTCGACGGCATCGAGGAGGAGGCTTCACGGGCCGGCTACTCCGTCATCAGCGCCAACAGCCACGAGGATTTTCAGGCCGAAGCCCGAGCCATTGACAACTTTATCAGCATGCATGTCGAGGGCATCGTGGCCTGTCTCGCACAAAGCACTACCGACTATTCCCATTTCGAGGAGATTGCCCAGATGGGCATTCCATTGGTCTTCTTTGGCAGAACCTACAACACCGACAAGTTCTCGTCGGTCACCGCCAATGGGGATGAGGCGGCACAGCTCGCCACCCAGCATCTCATCGACAATGGCAGCCGGAGGATTGCCTTCATCGGTGGACCCAACCATCTGGATATGGTGAAGCGGCGCAAGCATGGTTACCTGGAGGCGCTGCGTGAAAACCGCATCCCGATAGAACGCGAACTGGTGTCGTGTGACTCCATTGATTTCGATGTGGCACTGCGCAACACTACCCGTCTGCTGCAGTCGCCCAACCGGCCCGATGCCATTCTGGCTTTCAATGATATCATCTCTTTTGCGGCATTCACCGCTGTGAAGAACATGGGATTGTGTATTCCCGACGATGTGGCCATCATCGGTTTTACCGACGATGCACATGCCGAGTATGTCACGCCGCGCCTCTCGGCCATCGTCGACCAGTCGCAGTTGATGGGGCAGACGGCTTGTCAGCTATTGCTCAAGGGAATAGCCGGAGACCGCACAATCTACAAGAAAATCGTACCGCAAAAGCTCGTGATACGTGACACCTCCATCAAAAAAATGCAGTAGAAAGAGCGATTATCGTTTTTTTTGTGAACAGTCTCGTTTATTTTGATTAAATTTGCAGTCTGTAAATACAACCAAAACGAATATTACGCATTTCTTCAAGCATGAATCATCCACAGACAGACTCAACAAAGCAATATCAGATCAGCATTCCGGCTACGCTCCGTGCCCGCATCACGCTGCCCGCATCGAAAAGTATCAGTAACAGAGCCCTTATCCTCAACGCTTTGGCTTCGCGAAGCCAGGGCGATGGCGCGATGGCATCCCCATTGGTCAATCTCTCCGACTGCGATGACACCCGGGTGATGGTGGAAGCCCTCAACGGACTGCCCTCGCACATCGATATCGGTGCGGCGGGCACCGCCATGCGCTTTCTCACTGCCCTGCTGGCCACCACGCCCGGCGAACGGCTGATTACGGGCAGCGAGCGCATGAGGCAGCGCCCCATCCGCCTGCTGGTGGACGCCTTGAGGCAGCTGGGTGCCTCTATCCGCTATAGGGGTGAGGAGGGCTTCCCGCCCTTGTCGGTTCAAGGCCGACAGCTGGAGGGAGGGGAACTGGAGATGGCGGGACATGTCAGTTCGCAGTATATCTCTGCCTTGCTGATGATTGCGCCCACCCTTAACCGCGGCTTGCGCCTGCGTCTCACGGGCGAGATGATTTCCCGGCCCTATATCGAGATGACGCTCGGCATGATGCGCGATTTTGGTGCCTCGGTCAGCTGGCAGGGACCCGTGATTGACGTGGCTCCTACGGGCTATCAGCGCCGTCCCTATCGGGTGGAGAGCGACTGGAGTGCCGCCTCTTATTGGTTTGAGATGATGGCGCTCACCGATGATGCAGAGGCTCGGTTGGTGTTGCCCGGACTGGATGAGCAGAGCCGTCAGGGAGATGCGGTGGTCAGAGAGATCTTCCGCCCGCTGGGGGTGCATGCAGACTTCCGTGACGGCGACCTGGTGCTGACCAAGGGCAGTGCCCCTGTCAGCCGGCTTGAATACGACTTTGTCAACTGTCCCGACCTGGCACAGACCGTGGTGGTTTGCTGTGCCGTGATGGGAACCCACTTCCGCTTCACAGGTCTGCAGTCGCTGAAAATCAAGGAGACCGACCGTATCGTTGCCTTGCAGACCGAATTGCGCAAACTGGGCTATGTGGTGGGCAGCCGCAACGACAATGAACTCTATTGGGAGGGCGAACGCTGCGAACCCCAAGCCCATCCGGCCATCGACACCTATGCCGACCACCGTATGGCCATGGCCTTTGCTCCCGCTGCCCATCGTTTCCCGCAGCTGGTTATCCGCAACCCCCAGGTGGTGACCAAGTCCTATCCTCACTTCTGGAGCGAGGTGTTCCAGGTGAGTCAATAACCCACGTTGTATCCAATCATACGGTATCATGTTCTGGCTTATCTTATCCATTCTGTTGCTCGGCGTGCTCACTGCCATCGGTGTGAAACTCTCCGACAAACTCTCCCACCGCGACCCTGCAGCCGCAGAGGATCCGATACAGGTGGGGGCTGACTGCTCCACCTGTACGGGTGAGAACAGCAAGTGTGAACAGGAATGTATGCTCGAGGCGGCAGTCAAGGAAATAGAATATTTCGATGACGAAGAGTTGGATGCCTTCCGGGGACGACCTTCTGATGCCTATACCGACGAGGAGGCCGAAGCGTTCCGGCAGATTCTCTACACCATGCGCCCCGAGGAAGTGGCTGCCTGGAACCGCAGTCTCGTGCTGCGCGGAGTGGAATTGCCCAATCAGGTCAAGGATGAAGTGATGATGCTGATGAATGATGAATGATGATTGATGATTGATGAATGATGATTGATGAACGATGAATGATGATTGATGAATGATGAGCATCCTCAGTTATAGTTTTTTCCAATACGCCCTCTTGGGCAGTCTGCTGGCCAGCATCCTCTGCGGGATGGTGGGCACCTATATTGTCAGCCGCCGCCTGGTGTTCATCAGCGGCGGTCTCTCCCATGCTTCGCTGGGCGGCATCGGCCTCGGCGTGTGGCTGGGCATCAATCCCCTGCTCTCCGCACTGGTCTTTGCGGTGGCGAGCGCATGCGGCATCCAGTGGCTCTCGCGGCAGGGTAAGGTGCGCGAAGACTCGGCCATCGCCCTCTTCTGGACCTTTGGCATGAGCCTGGGCATCATCTGTTGCTTCCTCACCCCCGGCTTCATGAGCGACCTCTCTTCCTATCTCTTCGGCAGCATCCTCACCATCACCGGCTCCGACCTGTGGCTGCTCGGGGCAGTCACCGCCTTCACCCTGCTCTGTTTCACGCTGGGCTTCCGGCTCATCCGTGCCGTGGCGTTCGATGCGGTCTTTGCCCGTTCGCTTCATCTGCCCGTCACTCTTGTCGAATATCTGCTCATGGTCATCATTGCCCTCACGGTGGTGGCCACGCTTCGCTTGGTGGGTATCGTATTGGTAATCAGCCTGCTCACGATACCCCAGACCACGGCGGCCCTCTTCACCTCGCGTCTCCAGTCGATGATGCTGCTCAGCATTCTCTTTGGCTGCATAGGCTGTCTGGCCGGACTGGCCCTCTCCTATTGGTTCAATGTGCCCTCGGGCGCCGCCATCATCTGTTTCTCCATCCTCCTCTATCTGCTCCTGCGTGTGGGCAAGGGATTCATCCGGAAAGCAGATGCACTTGAAGGAGTGGAAAAGGATGTAAAAAGGTGATAAAAATACAGGTGAGGAAACAATAAATAGCCCCTTTCCCGGGTTTATATATAAGATGTATCGCTACACTCCATATCACAGGCCCTCTGCCGCCGGCAAACTTATCCGTTGCTGGCGCGGATTGCTATGGCTGATGTTGCTGTTGCTTCTCTCGTCCTGCTCGACCAAGAACAACACCGGCCGCAGCCGATGGTGGCATGCCTTCAATGCCCGTTACAATACCTACTACAACGGCAGCCTGGCCTTTATCGACGGGGCGGAAGAGAAGGAGAATGGCAACAAGGACAACTTCACGGAGATGATTCCCCTCTATACCGTGGGCAACAAGAGCAGTGTGGACCTGGGCAAGGCGAATTTCGACCGCGCCATCGAGAAGGCCGAGAAGGCCATCAAGCTGCACAGCATCAAGAAGCGGCCCGAGTGGAAGAAGAGCCGACGCAAGAACGCCAAGGATGTGGAGTGGCTCTCGCGACGGGAGTATAACCCCTTCATCTGGAAGGCATGGCTGCTCATGGGCAAGTCGCAGTTCCAGACGGGAAAGTTTGACGAGGCTGCTGCCACCTTCTCCTATATGTCGCGACTCTATGCCACCCAGCCGGCCATCAACGGCATTGCCCGGGCCTGGCTGGCCAAGAGTTATGTGGAGCTCGACTGGCTCTATGATGCCGAGGATGTCATCACGAAGATGAAACGCGACACCATGCACTATCGGGCCCGTGCCGACTGGGATTATACCCTGGCCGACTTCCATATCCGCAGCAAGCAGTATGCCGAGGCGGTGCCTTATCTCGAGAAGGTCATCAAGCATGAGAAGCGTCGCAAGCAGAAGGCCCGCGAGTGGTATCTCATGGGACAGCTGCAGGCCGAACTGGGCAACCGCACGGAGGCTTACAAGGCGTTCGGGCATGTGGTGAGGCTCAATCCGCCCTATCAGCTGGAATTCAATGCGCGTATCGCCCAGACGGAGGTGATGGCCGGACAGCGCTCGAAACAGATGATCCGCAAGCTCAAGCGCATGGCGGCATCCGACAAGAACCTGGAGTATCTCGACCAGGTATACTATGCCATCGGCAATATCCATCTGCTCCAGAAAGATACCGTACAAGCCATCGCTGCCTACGAGAAAGGCAACGAGAAAGCCACCCGAAGCGGCATTGAGAAGGGAGTGCTACTCCTCCATCTCGGCAACCTCTACTGGCAGATGGAGAAATACAGCGACGCCAAGCGTTGCTATGGGGAGGCCATCGGATTGCTCGACAAGGAACGGCCTGATTACGAAGAACTTGACCATCGGTCCAAGGTGCTCGACGAACTGGTGCCCCATACCGAAGCGGTGCATCTGCAAGACTCGCTGCAGCAGCTGGCAGCCATGAACGAGGCCGATCGCAACAAGGCCATCGACCGTGTGATTGAGGCGCTGATCAAGAAGGAGAAGGAGGAGAAACGCAAACAGCAGGAGGCGGAGGCCGAACAGCAGTTGCAGAAGCAGGGAGCCGTGGGCAACCGCACCAACCAGCGGCAGAACACCACCCAGACCCAGAACCAGCAGAAAGACAACAAGGGAGGCGGCTTCTATTTCTATAACCCCATGACGGTGAATCAAGGCAAGACCGCCTTCCAGCAGCAATGGGGCAAGCGCGAGAATGTGGACGACTGGCAACGCTCCAACCGAACCGTGGTCAACCTGGCATCGCCATCCGACGAGCAGCAGGCCGACAGCGAACTGGCTGCTGCCGACTCCACAGCCATCGCCGACTCCATCGACGCGCCCAAGCCCGACAAGGAGCAGGCCGAGGCCGACAGCGCTGCCAACGACCCCCACAAGCGCGAGTATTATCTCGCCCAGATTCCCTTCACCGAAGAGCAGAAGGCGGCCAGCGACGATATCATCAAGGAGGGACTCTTCAATGCCGGCGTCATCTTCAAGGACAAACTCGACAACCTGCGTCTCTCCGAAAAGACGTTGCTGCGCCTCACCGGCCAGTATGCCGACTATGCCAAGAACGATGAGGCCTGGTACCATCTCTTCCTGCTCTACTCCCGGTTGGGCATGAAGGAAAAGGCGGCCGACTGTCTGCTCCAGCTCCAATCCACCTATCCCGAAAGCCAGTGGACGCTACTGCTCAGCAATCCCTATTTCGAGGAGAATGCGCGCTTTGGGGTGCAGATTGAGGACTCTATCTATACCGCTACCTATCAGGCTTTTAAGGATAATCGTTTCGATGAGGTGATGGCCAATGTGAAGCTCTCGGAAGAGCGTTTCCCCATGGGGGCCAACCGGCCGAAGTTTGTCTTTGTCGAGGGCTTGTCGCTGCTCAATCAGGGTGAGGTGGACAGTGCCTTGGTGCGCATGAAGATGGTGGTGGAGAAATATCCCGACAATGAGGTGTCGCCCATTGCGGGCATGATTGTCAAGGGCGTGCAGGAGGGCAGGACCATCCATGGCGGCAAGTTCGACATCGGGGATATCTGGTCGCGCCGCTCGGTGCAGACGGCCTCTGCCGACTCCGCCTCTACCGATACGCTCTCGGTGGAACGCAACACTAACTACATCTTCCTCTTGGCTTACCAGCCCGACTCGGTCAATGCCAACCAGTTGCTCTATGAGATGGCGAAATACAACTTCACCAACTTCATGGTGCGTAACTTCGAGATAGCCACCGACTATGACGGCGGTATCGCCCGGATGCTCATCAGCGGGTTCCTCAGCTATGACGAGGCGCTGCAGTATGCGCGCAAACTCCATGCCGATGCCGGCATCCAGGAGTTGCTCCGCGCCTGTCGCCGCGTCATCATCAGCGAGGCCAACCTCAAACTGCTGGGCACGCGCTACAGTTATAATGACTATGAACTCTTCTTCGAGGAGCAGCTGGCTCCCATCCAGATTACCGATGAGCAACTGCTCACCATCCCCGCTACCATCGAGCAGCGTGACCCCGAAGAGGAGGCATCCGAAGAGGGAGAAGAAGAAGGGAACGATGGAAACGAAAGCATCGGCGGCAACCAGGATGCACCCATCGAGGACGGTTTCGACTTCGATGAGGATTTCTATCGCTGACCCCTTTAACCCCTTAACCCTTTAACCCTTTAACCCTTTAACCCCTTATCACAAGATGACCAATGGAACATTATTATGGGTAGACGATGAGATCGACCTGCTGAGGCCGCTGATCTTCTTCTTGGAGAAGAAGGGCTATCAGGTGGTCACCGTCACCAATGGCAAGGATGCCATCAAACTGTTTGAGAAACAGAGTTTTGACCTGGTGCTGCTCGACGAGATGATGCCCGGACTCACGGGTTTGGAAACGCTCCAGCAGCTCAAGGTCATCGCCCCCAATGTGCCTGTGGTGATGGTCACCAAGAGTGAGGAGGAGAACATCATGGACCAGGCCATCGGTTCCAAGATTGCCGACTATCTCATCAAACCCGTCAACCCCGTCCAGATACTGCTCACCCTCAAGAAGAATATCCACCGCAAGGAGATTGTGACCGAGGTCACGCAGAGTGGTTATCAGCAGAGCTTCCAGCAGATTTCCATGGAGATACAGGATTGCCGCAACCATGGCGACTGGATGGAGATCTACCGCAAACTCGTTCACTGGGAACTCGAGTTGAGCCAGGCCGACAGCAATATGACCGAGATGCTGCAGATGCAGAAGGAGGAGGCCAACAATGGCTTCGCCAAGTTCGTGCGCAAGCATTATATGGACTGGATGGCGGAACTCCATCCCAACGGCTCTGTCGAGGGGCGTCCGCTGCTCAGTCCCGAGGTGTTCAAACGCAAGGTATTCCCCCTGCTCAACGAGGGCAAGAAGGTGTTTTTCATCGTGATCGACAACTTCCGTTTCGACCAGTGGCGGGTCATCGCCAGCGAGTTGGGCGACAGCTTCGACATCGACGAACAACTCTATTTCAGCATCCTCCCCACGGCCACCCAGTATGCCCGCAATGCCATCTTCAGCGGTCTGATGCCCAACAAGATAGCACAGATGTTCCCCGACCTCTGGGTGGATGAAGACGAGGCCGAGGGCAAGAACCTCAACGAGGGCCAGCTCATCCAGACACAGCTCGAGCGATACCGCCGCCACAACACCTTCTCCTACTCGAAGATCAACGACTCCAACGGGGCAGAGAAACTCATGCAGAAGATCCGTCAGTTGGAGGCCAACGACCTGAATGTGGTGGTGTTCAACTTCATCGACATGCTCAGCCATGCCCGCACGGAGTCGAAGATGGTGCGCGAGCTCGCCAACAATGAGTCGGCCTATCGCTCCATCACGCTCAGCTGGTTCCAGCATTCGGTCATTGCCGACCTCTTCAAGTATCTCGCCAACGCCGGTTGCGAGGTCATCGTCACCACCGACCACGGCTCCATCCGGGCCAACAAACCCGTGAAGATTGTGGGCGACCGCAACACCAACACCAACCTGCGCTACAAGTTGGGCAAGAACCTGGCCTTCGACAACCGCGACCTCTTCGTCATCCGCGAGCCGCAGAAGGCGCATCTCCCATCGCCCAACCTCAGTACGGCGTATGTCTTTGCCACGGGCGACTCGTTCTTTGCCTATCCCAACAATTACAACTACTATGTCTCCTACTACAAGAACACCTTCCAGCATGGAGGTATCTCGATGGAGGAGATGATGATTCCGCTCGTCACCCTGCGTGGCAAGCGGCGGCAGTAGCATCAACGCAATATTATCATCATGAAAATAGAGAATCTGGAATCCATCCATGAGGCAGCCCGCGCTTTTGTGGCTGCCATGGGCGGCGCCCATGTCTTCGCCTTCTATGGGGCGATGGGTGCCGGCAAGACCACCTTCATTAAGGCGGTATGTGAGGAACTGGGGGTCGAGGATGTCATCACCTCGCCCACCTTTGCCATAGTCAACGAATACCAGAGTGCCACGACCGGTGCCCTCATCTATCATTTCGACTTCTACCGCATCAAAAAGCTCGAAGAGGTCTACGACATGGGCTATGAGGATTATTTCTACAGCGGTGCCCTCTGTTTCATCGAGTGGCCCGAGCTCGTCGAGGAGCTCCTGCCCGAAGATGCCGTCAAGGTGACCATCCGCGAAGAGGCCGACGGGAGCCGCTCATTGGAGTTTTGAACGCAATTGGCTTCGTTCTCATTGCTCAGCGCATGACTTATCTAGGGGTGGACAGGGGACACCTGTTCACCCTCAGTGTTCATGTAGTGTGAATCCCTTGTTAACAGTAAAATTAATAGGGTGTACAGTTTGATGTGCAAAAATTGAATATCCTAATTCTGAAGTTTATGTTTGTAATTGTCGCGCTTACAGCGCGTGCTGGTCAATGTATTTTCTGCGAACAAGTAGTCAGAGTAAATCAGGAACAGTCCCTTTTGGGTACATCAAACTGTACACCCTAGTTACTTATTCTGCGAATATCGTCAATAAATTCCAATACTCAAAGCAATTGAATCAAAATAGCATTCTGTTTAGTGTTTTTTATAACATAGAGAGCATTCAGCCACAAAACTGAATGCTCTCTTGTCATGTATCGGGTGATGGAATCACCGGTAGGATTTATTCCTCTGTGGCGGCAGCCTTCTTGCAGGCACGCTTTCTAGGAGCGGCCTTGGCAACCTTGGCGGGTTTCTTCTCCTCGCTGGCTTCCACCTTGGCGAGCTTCGTCTTCAGACGGGTGATTTCCTTGTCCTTCATCTCGATCTCGTCGCCCTGGTTCTTGATGGTGGTGAGCAGGTTGTTGAGCTCATCATTGTCAATCTCCTCGGGATAGAGGCTGTTCACGCGGTTGATGAAGTCGCCCAGGATATTCATGTAGTTGGTGAAGGCATCGAAGGGGTCGCTGTAGATGCCGCGGTCCAGTCCCACGTTGGAGGGCTTGGTGGTCATGAAGCGGAAGTTGTTGCTGGCCTGCAGGTAATCCCAGTCCTGGCAGACGCGCACGTCGTTGGCGATGCGCACACGGTCGGCCACACTGTAGAGCTTGTTGAAAGCCTCACGCTGCATGGCATTGCCCAACCAGCAGCTCACGTCGCGCTCCTCGTCCACCCACGACAGCGTGTCGGGCACGTCGAGTGCACCCACGCTCTTGGCCATGCGGCAGATCTCGGTAGGAGTGGCAAAGGTGATGCCCTTCTCCTTGGCGCATACGGGCAGTGCCTTGATGAAGTCGAGGATGTTGGAAGAGAGCGGCTGTGCGATGCCGAGGGCCGAGAGCTCCATGAAGATATTAATCACCTGCTCCTCCTGCGGGAAGGAAGCGATGCGGTTGATGTAGTTGTCGGCAAAGAGCGGATACCCCTCCCAGTCGGGGTTGTTGAAGCGCAGCGAGATGTCGTCGCTCAGCTCCACGTCGCGCAGCAACAGCTTGAGGTCGGGCGCCATGTTGCAGTTGTACACATAGTGGGGCGACTTCCATCCCAGCACGTGCTTGGCACCCTCGGTGAGCATACCCTCGAAGCCCATGGCGGCAGCCTGGGCGCCGATGTCATCGCTGTAGATGAGCGAAGAGTTGCGGAGCACGGTAGGCTTCTGTCCGAAGTATTCCTCCACCTTGGCCGCCTGCTTGCGCACGTCGGCTGCAAAGCTCTCCTCGTTGGCTAATGAGGAGAGGCCATGGGAGTAAGGCTCGGCGAGGAATTCTACGTATCCGGTCTCGTTGAGTTCCTGCAGCTTGGTGAGCACCTGTGGGGCGTGCATCTCCAGCTGTTCCATACCCACGCCCGAGAGCGAGAAAGCCACCTTGAAGGCACCGTTGTGCTCCTTGAGCATGGAGAGCAGCGTCTCCAGTGCAGGCATATAGGAGCGGTTGGCGATGTCGTTGATGCTACGCTCGTTCTCATAGTCATCATAGTAGTAGTGGTCGGTGCCTATGTCGAAGAAGCGATAGCGTTTGAGATGTGTAATCTGATGTATCTCAAAATATAAGCATATAGTCTTCATAATATATACGATATGTGATTTGTGATTAACGATAAAGAATTATTCCCATCCGAGCGTCTGCAGGTAGAGCTTGCGGATCCATGCGCCCACCTTCTCCCAGGTGATCTGGTCCACCTCGCGTTTGCCTTCCTCCTTGAGATAGTTGAAGAGGCTGTCGTTGGCGCAGATGGAGTAGATGGCGTCGGCCAGGGCGTGGATGTCCCAGTAGTCCACCTTGATGCAGTTGTGCAGAATCTCGGCGCATCCGCTCTGCTTGGAGATGATGGAGGGTGTTCCGCACTGCATGGCCTCGAGGGGCGAGATGCCGAAGGGCTCGCTCACGGAGGGCATCACATAGACATCCGAGTCTTTCAGGCACTCATACACCTGCTTGCCCCGCATGAAGCCGGGGAAGTGGAAACGGTCGGCAATGCCGCGTTCGGCGGCGAGATAGATCATCTGGTTCATCATATCGCCGGAGCCGGCCATGCAGAAGCGCACGTTACGGGTGCGGTGGAGCACCATGTTGGCAGCCTCGACAAAGTATTCGGGACCCTTCTGCATCGTGATACGTCCGAGGAAGGTCACCACCTTCTCCTTGCCCGTATGGTCGGGGCGCGGAATCTCGTCATACTCCTTCTTCAGCGGATAGACGGCATTGTGCACGGTGAAGCACTTGCGCGGATCCTGGTGATACTGGTTGATGACGGTCTGACGGGTGAGCTCGCTCACACACATGATACAGTCGGCCCAGTCCATACCGTTCTTCTCGATGGAGTAGACGGTGGGGTTCACCTTGCCGCGGCTTCGGTCGAAGTCGGTGGCATGCACGTGGATGCACATCGGTTTGCCGCTCACCTGCTTGGCGTGGATGCCGGCGGGATAGGTGAGCCAGTCGTGGGCGTGGATGATGTCGAAGTCGAAGGTGCGTGCCACCTGTCCTGCGATGATGGAGTAGTTGTTGATTTCCTCGTGCAGGTTGCCGGGATAGCCGCCAGCGAACTCCATGGCACCCAGGTCGTTGACGTTCATGTAGTTGAAGTCGGCATAGATATGGTCGCGCAGCTGATAGTACATCTCTGGCGACATGATGTTGCCGATGCGTTGTTTCACATAGTCGTAGTCCACATCACGGTAGGCGATGGGCACTGCATTCATGGCCACGATGGTAGCGGCGCTGGTATCCTCATCGCCGAAAGGTTTGGGCAGACAGAGGATGGTTTCGATATCGCCCTGGGCGTGGAGGCCCTGGCTGATGCCGAAGTTGGCGGTGGCAAGACCACCAAACACATGAGGAGGATACTCCCATCCAAACATTAAAACTTTCATAAATGTCCCTCCTGTTTATTTTTGATAGGTGTATTTCTCAAGTAACTTCAGTGTGCGGAGAATCTCCGCCACGTTCATGGCAAACGACATGGCTCCTCGTCCGTGGAAGGGCGGGTTGCCGTCGAAGAGCTCGGAGATGGTGCCCAGTGCGTGGTAGTTCATCTCGTCTTCATAGCCCACCATCTGTCGCTCGATGAAGCTCAGACGGGTGCGGCGGTAGAGCTTGAGGCAGGCCTCCATATAGAATCCTCCGAGCCAGGGCCATGCGGTTCCCTGATGGTAAGCATAGTCTCGCTGGGTCTGCGGTCCCACATACATGGGGTTATAGCCTCCGCTCTTGGGCGAGAGTGAGCGCAGTCCCTTGGGGGTGAGCAGTTCGCGGGTACATACGTCGAGCACGCTCTTCTTCTGATCCTGGTTGAGGGGCGAGTAGTCGAAGGCGGCGGCGAAAATCATGTTCGGGCGCACGCTCCAGTCCATGGCGGCACCGTCGACATAGTCGAGCAGATAGCCGTACTGGTTGAGGAAGGTGTCGATGAAGCTCTCCTTGCACACCTCGGCGTGCTCTTCGAGCTCGGCGGCGCGCTCGGCATTGCCCTTGTCGGCAGCCATGGCGGCGGCAAACCTTAAGGCGTTGTACCAGAGTGCGTTGAACTCAACGATATAGCCGCTTCTCGGCACCACAGGCCGGCCGTTGGCGGTGGAGTTCATCCAGGTCACGGCCTTGTCGCGTCCGTTGCTGTAGAGCAGTCCGTTGTCGTCGGGATGGAGGTTGGGATGCTTGGCGTCGCGGATGTAGTCGATGATTTCGTCTACGAGGTCACCGTATCGCTCGGCGCAGGCCTCCTTGCCGGCGTGCTTGGCATACTGCTGTATGGCCCATACGGCCCAGAGCAGTACGTCGGGCTGTTCAATCTCGTAGATGCTCACGCTGAGGGGCTCGCCGTTCATGAACTCGCGCAGTCCGCGCATGGCAGTCTGCATCACCAGTTCAAAGTAGTCCTGCTCATCGATGGCGAGGGTCAGTCCGGGCAGCGAGATAAAGGTGTCGCGGGCTCTGCACTTGAACCAGGGATAGCCGGCGAGCAGATAGCGGTCTTCCTTCTCGCGCTTGTGGAACTGGTGGGCGGCGTTCACGAGGCAGTGGAAGAAGTTGTCGCGTGGTGCACGCTCCTGCACCTCCTCCTCGAAGAGGGCCTTCAGTCCGGTGGTGCTGATGGCCGAGGTGGATGCGGCGAAGACGATGCTCTCGCCCTTCTTGATGCTCATCTCGAAGTAGCCGGGCACGTAGAGGTCTTCGTTCGATGCGTAGCCGCGCTCCTGCTCCTTGGGATACTCCACGCCACGATACCAGTCGGGCTGGAACACAAATTCATTTTTCTTGCTGAACTGCATGTAGAGGTCGGGATAGCCCGCATACATGCACGTGCGGATACCGTTGGTCACGGGATGATACTCGCGGCTGGCAGTGCTGTTCTCATGGGTGAATTGTCTGACGCTCCGGAAGGCCAGGAAGGGCTTGAAGCGCAGGGTGGTGGCAGAGTGGGCGTCGACGAGGGTGTAGCGCAGCAGGATTCGGTCTTCATAGTGCTGGAACACCACTTCTTTCCTCAGCAACACGCCTCCCACCCGATACAGGGTTGTGGGCACCTTGTCGCAGTCAAACTCCCGGATGTACTTGTGTCCTTTGGGGCTGAAGTTGTTGCCTTGGTACTTGTGCAGTCCGAGGTTGAACTCCGCTCCATGCTGAATCACGGAGACGTCGAGCGACGAGAGCAGCACATGGTTCTCGTCGTCCAGTTCGGGTACTGGCACGACCAGCAAGCCATGATACTTGCGAGTGTTGCAGTCTACAATGGTTGAGCATGAATAGGCACCCGAGCGGTTTGTGCGAAGCAATTCACGACGTAATGACTCCTGTAAGTTGGTCATCACAGCTTTTTCAAATCGTAAATAACTCATAGTTCCTATTTTAAGGTTATATTTCTAAGTTTTCTATAGGGTCTTTTAGTTAGATAGCCTTGCAGAAGGTCTTGTGGAGGCCGATTTTCTGTTTGGCATTCAAAGTTAATCATTTTCACGTATTTCACAAAATAAATGAGCTGTTTTTTCAAAAAAAATGCTTATTTTCTTCTTCTGGGCCACTTTTTGTGGGGGGTGAGGGGCGATTTTCCCCTTTTTTTTGTAACTTTGCAGCCGCAAATTCAGTAATCACTTATTTTCATTCACTTCATCTTTCAGCATCAAATCAGATAGGTTAGAAATGATATCAGAAAACGAAGCAGGCAACGCAAGGGATGTGGCGGAGTCCATCACCGCCTTGTGGGAACCTTTGACGGAGGAGCAACGACAATACCTGGTAGACAACATCGAGATACGGCAGTACCAAAAGAATGAGGTGCTTTATCGGGAGAATGACGAGCCCCAGTATCTGATGTGTCTATTGGAGGGAAAAGTAAAAGTTTACAAGGACGGAGCCGGCGGGCGCAACCAGATTATCCGTGCCATCAACGAGAAGAGCCTCTTCGGTTACCGTCCCGCTTTTGTGGGCGAGAATTATCACACGGGGGCAGCCGCCATCGAGCAGTCGCGCGTGTGTCTGATGCCCATTCCGACCATCAAGCAGCTCATCAAGCAGAACACCCGCCTCGCCATTTTCTTCATCAAGCAGCTTGCCACCATGCTCGGCGAGGCCGATGCGCTCACGGTGAACCTCACGCAGAAACACATCCGCGGGCGGCTGGCCGAGTCGCTGCTCACGCTCCGCGACAAGTATGGGGTGGAGGAAGACGGGTCCACGCTGAGCATCTATCTCAGCCGTGAGGACCTCGCCAACATGTCGAACATGACCACCAGCAACGCCATCCGCACGCTCTCCGCCTTTGCCCAGGAAAAACTCATCGGCTTGGATGGTCGCAAAATCAAACTCATCCAAGCGGAAGACTTGGAACGGATATCGCAGATGGGGTAAGCGGTTTTCCCCATCAAAAAGAGGGGATGCCCACCGTTTGGTAGGCATCCCCTCTTTTGGTTTGTTGTGCTCCCGATGGGAGAGCCGCTGTTCTTCTATTTCTCGAAATGGTAGATTTCCTTCACTTCGTCGGCTGTGATGGTGCGGTATTTATAGACGCGCAAGTTGTCGATGATGATGGTGGTGGCATTGATGTCGGGGCGAT
>JAEDMP010000091.1 GCA_016302965.1 Bacteroidaceae bacterium | reverse complement strand
GCAATCTGCGAGATGGTAGAGAAGGCCAGCACACGCTTGATGTCGCTCTGGGCACAAGCCACCGATGCGGCATAGAAAGCGGTGAACACACCCACCCACACCACAATGCTCATGTGGTCGGGAGCATACTCAATCCACAGAGGGAACAGACGGGCTATCTGGAACACACCTGCCACCACCATCGTAGCAGCATGAATCAGCGCACTCACAGGCGTAGGACCCTCCATGGCATCGGGCAACCAGATGTGCAAGGGGAACATGGCACTCTTACCTGCACCACCGATGAACATCAGCACCAAAGCTGTGGGGATGATGAATCCGCCAGCAGCCACAGCGCGGCTCAGGTCAACGGCAAGGAAAGGAGTGGTGCCTGCACCCATCACCAGGTTGTCCACGTAGGAGAAACTGAACGACTGGGTATAATAGCCGAAAATCAGAATACCGATGAGGAAGAACAAGTCGGCGAAACGGGTCACGATGAAAGCCTTCTTCGAGGCTGCCACTGCTGCATGCAAGGGATAGTAGAAACCGATGAGCAGATAAGAGCTCACACCCACCAACTCCCAGAAGAGATACATCTGGAAGATATTGGTGGCAACTACCAGACCCAGCATTGACATGGTGAACAGGGAGAGATAGGCATAGTAGCGCTGGAATCCCTTTTCGCCGTGCATGTAGCCGAACGAATAGATGTGCACCATGAGGCTTACCGTGGAGATGACAATCAGCATCATCACCGAGATGGGATCAAGCAGCACACCGAGGTCGAAGTGCAACTGTCCCAGAGGAAGCCAGGTGAAGTTATAGGGCACGATGGTGGCAAAAGCGCCATCGGCCATCCTGGGAGCCGTGAAATAGGCTATGGCCGTCACGTAGGAAAGTACAGTGACAATGCCCAACGAGGTAGTGCCGATGAGTCCGGCCGCCTTGTGTGACATCTTCATGCCTGCCAGTCCCAACACGATGAACGAGAGGAAGGGCAGAAGGAGAATCAGAAATACATAACTATAGTCCATAGGGCATATTAGAATTTCATGTTTTCAATACTGTTCACCTGATCGCTGTGGAAGTTGCGGTAAACGTTAATAATAATCGCAATGGCTACGGCACTCTCTGCGGCACTCACACCGATGGAGAACAGTGTCATGAAGAAGCCCTCGAACTCGCCGGGGAACAACATACGGTTGAACACGGCAAAATTCAGGTCTACTGCATTCAGCACGAGCTCAATGGAGATGAGCATCGCAATGAGGTTGCGGCGGGTGATAAAGCCATAGACGCCGATGAAGAACAACAGCGCACTGAGTCCGATAAAACAATGTACAGGAACCATATTACTTCTTCTCCTCCTTTCTTGCAACTACAATACCTCCAATGATACAAGCCAACAGGAATATAGAGATGAACTCGAAGGGGAGCACATACTGGTACTTGTCAGCACCGAGCAATGCCTCGCCGATGGTATCCATGGGTACCTCGGCATCGGCCATCTCACAAGCCTTGCAAACAAAATCGTTCTTGAGCAGTACGGCCAGTGTCACCACCAGACCCAGCAACGACAGTGCACCACAGGTGAGGGCACGGCTACATTTCACACGCTCCACGATACCCTGCAGCGTACGCTTGTTCACCAACTGGATGGCAAACACATAAATCATCGTCACGCCACCGGCATAGACGCTGATTTGGGCGGCACCCAGATAGGTGTAGTCGAGCAGGAAATAGAGTCCTGCCACTCCGAAGAGGACAAACAGCATAAAGGTGGCTGCCCTCATGATTCTCGTGGTTGTCACACACATCACGGCAGAGGCGATAATGACAACAGCAAGAATTGCAAACATTACTATATTAGCCATGACAATGCTTACTTGGTTTTAGTGTTGAACTTACCGATTTCGAGCGGTGCTCCACCGTCGATGAGTTGTGGCAGCGAACCGCCAGCATACACCTCCTTGTCGAGATGCAGCACCAGCGAGTCACGGTTGAACACGCTGTTTTCGAAATCATTCGTGAACTCGATAGCCCCGAAGTTGCAGGCATTTGTACAGAGCTGACAGAACATGCAGTCGCCCAGGTTGTACTGATAGTCAACGAGCTTTTTCTTCTTCTTTCCGGTCGACTCATCGGTCACCATCTCGCTCACTATCTTGATGCTGCCGTTGGGGCAGGTCTTCTCGCAGAGGGTGCAGGCGGTGCAGAGGCTGTTACCGGCCTCGTCACGCTTGAACACGAGTCTGCCGCGGTGGCGCTTGGCCACATGGAGAGTCGTCTTGCGGTTTTCGGGATACTGCTCGGTGCTCTTCGGGGTGACGTATTCCTTCATCGTCACCTTCAGACCGGTGGCAAGCGTCTTGATGCCGCTGACTATTCCTCCGAAATATGAATTGTTGTCTTTCATTTTCAAACAAACAGTGGTTGGTAATTAACTGTGTCTAAACAATAAACAAGTGACTTGTCTCTCTCTATTTGTTAGAAGTGCCATCCCATGGCCACCACTACAGTCATCAGCACCAAGTTGATGAGTGCCAGCGGCATAAGATACTTCCATTCAAGTTTTAGTATCTGGTCGATACGCAGACGGGGGAAGGTCCATCTCACCCACATCAGCAACCATACCACGAGGAAGGTCTTACCCATAAACCAGACGATGCCGGGGATGTAGTCCATCACCTGGTCGAAGGCGGCCACGCCGATGTTCACGGGAGCCCAACCACCCAGGAAGACGGTGGCAGCGATACCAGAAACAACGAAGAGGTTGAGGTACTCAGCCAGATAGTAGTAGCCAAAGCCCATACCCGAATACTCGGTATGGTAACCGGCGGTCAACTCGCTCTCAGCCTCAGCCAAGTCAAAGGGACCACGGTTGGCCTCAGCATTACCGGCTACAAGGAAGGTGAGAAAACCAATCAAAGCGGGAATGTGACCCTTGAAGATGAGCCACTGCCAGGGACCAGTCTGTGCCTCCACAATACCGCTGATCTGCATCGTGCCCGTCAGGATGACGGCTGTGATGAGACAGAGGCAAAGCGACATCTCATAGGAAATCATCTGTACGGCTCCACGCATGGCACTCACTACTGAATACTTGTTGTTGGAACCCCAACCGGCCAGGAACACGCCTACCACTCCGATGCTCGAGATGGCGGTCATGAGGAAGATGCCCACGTTGAAGTCAAGCACCACGGCACCGTTGTTCCAGGGCAGGAACGAGAAGGTTCCCACAGAAGCGATGATAACCAGGAAAGGAGCTACGAGATAGAGCAGTTTATCGGCCTTGTCAACGAAGAAAATCTCCTTGATGAGCATCTTCAGCACGTCGGCAAACACCTGCAGCAAACCCCACGGACCCACACGCATCGGGCCCAGACGGCACTGGAAATAGGCGCAGACCTTACGCTCCATGAAAATCAGCACAATGGCAATCAGCGCATAGCCAGTGAGCAGCGCCACTCCCACGAGCAGACACTCAATGAGGATTGCCCAGAAATCTCCCAAGCCCAGCGTGAGGCGGAGGAGATTGTCTATCCATGTTGTTACTATACTAAAATTGAACATACTTATTATCTATCAATATCAGGTATTACGAAATCCAATGCCGCACCTACGGTAATCAAGTCGGCAATCTTCTCGCCACGCAGCATCTCGTCCATCGCTGCCACATGATTCAGACCCATCGGGCGGAACTTGAGGCGATAGGGGCTCTTGTCGCCCTTCGAGTCGAGATAAACACCAATCTCACCACGGCTACCCTCACAAGAGAAATACCACTGTCCCTCGGGCACCTTGATGATGGGCTTCTGCTTCACATAGAAGTCTCCAGCGGGAATATTGTCGATGAGTTGCTCCATGATACGGATGCTCTGTTTCATCTCTTCAATACGGTTGAGATAACGTCCGTAACTGTCGCATGACGTGCAGGTTACCTCATCCCATTCAACCTTGTCATAAACACCGTAAGGATGATTCTTGCGCACATCGCTGTGCCAGCCGGAAGCACGTCCGCTGGCTCCGGTCACACCATAACTGATGGCATCTTCCTTACTCAGCATACCGATGTTCTGGAAGCGGTTCTTGGTGATGACATTCTCGCCAAACACATCCATATACTCCTTGAACATGGGTTTCATGTACTGGCAGAGAGCCTTCACGTTCTTCACGAAGTTGGGGTCGATATCATCCTGCAGACCGCCGATGCGGTAGTAGTTCTGAATCAGACGTCCACCTGTGGTCTCCTCCATCACGTTGAGCACATGCTCGCGGTCGCGCATGGAATAAAGGAAGGCGGTCAGTGCACCCAAGTCCTGGGCACAGCATCCGATGTAGAGCAGATGTGAGTCAAGGCGCTGCAACTCGTCCATGATGGTACGAACATACTGGATGCGGTCGGTCAGTTCCACGCCCATGGCCTCTTCGATGACACCCACCAGTGCATGGCGGTTCATCATGGCGCTCAGATAGTCCATACGATCGGTCAGTGCAAGTGTCTGAGGATAGGTGTAGCTCTCGCACATCTTTTCGATACCGCGGTGGATATAGCCCAGATGGGGATAAATCTTGCAAATGGTCTCACCGTCGAGAATGGTCTGCAGACGGAGCACACCGTGGGTGGAGGGGTGCTGCGGACCGATGTTCACCACGAAGTCGTCATCTCCAAAGAGTTTGTTCTTCTTCTCCACGAGCTGGCCGTCGGCATTGAGCTGGTACTCCATACCGTAGTCGGGCTCGTTGTCATCCTCAAGGGTATATCCCTCAGTGGCCTTGAAGTCCTTGCGCAGGGGATAGCCCTGGAAGTCGCTTCTCAGGTAGAGACGGCGCATGTCGGGGTGTCCGAGGAACTTGATGCCAAGGAAATCGAAGACCTCACGCTCCAGCAGATTGGCACTCTTCCAGAGACCGCACACGCTGGGGATGACAAAGTCGTTCTCTCCCACCCTCTTGGCCAGTGTCTTCACGCTGGTGCGCTCGTGTGTGTCGCTATTCTCGAGAATATAGATACAGCCAAGTCCTTCTTCACCGCCGAAATCCTCACCGACGATGGTAACCAGATAGTCGAAGTGCTTGGTGTGTCTCAGCTTCTCCATCTCTTTGGCGAAGCTGTCAAAATTAATCACTTGGTTATTCAGTTTCATTTGTCGCCCTCCTTCTTTAGTTCATTGACAAAATCTGCGGGCACCTCGTTCACCACGATAGGTTCCTTCTTGCCATAGGTGAGTTCCTCGTTGCTGACGCCGAGCTCACGCTCTTCAGCCGTCTGCTTGTGGTTGGCACCACCGAAGAATTTCTCGATCTTCACCTTGCGCTGAAGCTGCATCATGCCATACATGATGGCCTCTGGACGTGGAGGACAGCCAGGGATAAACACATCCACAGGCACAATCTCGTCGATGCCTTGCACCACATGGTAGCTCGACTTGAAGGGACCGCCCGAGATGGCGCATCCGCCCACAGCGATTACATACTTGGGTTCTGCCATTTCATCGTAGAGTCTCTTGAATGCGGGAGCCATCTTGTGGGTGATGGTGCCGGCGCACATGATGAGGTCTGCCTGACGGGGGGAGTTACGGGTCACCTCGAAGCCGAAGCGAGCGAAGTCGTAACGGGCACAACCCACTGCCATAAACTCAATACCACAGCAACTGGTAGCGAAGGTGAGTGACCAGAGGGAGTTGGAGCGTCCCCAGTTGATGAGCTGGTCGAGATTGCCAGTCACCACATTCACGCCGCCCTCGTGCAACTCCTCGATGATGCTCTCGAGTCCCTCGTTGTCCTTGAATTCCTCGTAGGGAATGCTCTTGATTTTCGGTTTTCTTACTTCCATTCGAGCGCTCCTTTCCGCCAGGCATATGCCAAGCCAAATACAAGTACCAACAAGAAGAAACCGATGCTCAGCAAGGCTGCAGCCCCGAAGTTCTTCACTACCACTGCCCATGGATACAGAAACATGGTTTCCACATCAAACATGAGGAAAAGAATTGCGAACAGGTAGTATCCTACATGCACAGGAATCCACGACGACCCATGAGTGGGAATACCGCACTCAAAAGGTTCGCCTTTCACCTTGTTGTAGGAGCGCGGACCTATCAGTTTCGCGATCAGATAAGCCGCCGCTACCAGCACAATAGCCGTTATTAAAACGGTAATCAGCAAAGTAAAATACATAAAAATATAATATTACAAATTTGTATGCTTTAAATAGCGGTGCAAAGATAACAAAAAAACACGAACCATGAAAACGTTTTTTCATCTTTTTCTATATGTTTTTCATCATTTTCCCCTGACTTTCCACATTTCCAATGGTTCATGCTGTTTTTCGGCAAAAACAGATGGTGTTTTTGCGTTTAAAGTCACTCCTCCTTCAACTTTCCCTGTGCTTCAAGCGCATTCCAAACGGAATACCTCGCCTCGGGATTCATTTGTTCGATCTGCAGGAAGAGTTGCGCCACGGCAGCGCGATGGGAAACCTTTTCGTAAGGACACAGTTTCACCTGCTTCTGGTAATCTGCCAATCGGGCATACTCGATGATTTCGGCCTCACGCTCCATACACAGGGGGCGGATGATTGCCAGCGGCATCTTCCGCATCTGCAACAAGGCAGGCATAGTGGCAAACTGCCCTTGGAAGAAGAGGTTCATGAGTGTGGTGTGCACAAGGTCGTCCTGATGATGCCCCAGTGCAATCTTGTTGCAACCCAGTTCCTGTGCCAGGTTGAAGAGGGCTTTGCGCCGATACCAGGAGCAGAGGAAACAGACGGGTTTCTTGTTGCCCTGCTGATAGTCAAACCGGGTCTCCAGCACGTGCAGTTTCACTCCCCTCTCAGCGGCAAACCGTTCGAGATAGGTGGTGTCGGTCTCGTATTTCACATTCCCCATCCTCACATGGGCCGCCTCAACCGTAAGTTTCGGTCTGGCAATACGTGCCTGATAAGCAAGTAGTTCGAGTAGCAACAATGAGTCTTTTCCTCCCGAGAGTCCCACGAGGATATGGTCTTCTTCATGCAGCAATCCGTAGGTGGAGCATGCTTCGTGAAAACGTTTCAGGAGCCGCTTCCACAGTTGTTTTCTTCGGTCTTCGTCAGATGGTTGTTCCATAGCGTCTGATTTTTAAAGGAGTTATGACGGGGATGATTCATCCACATCATAACTCCTCATTCATAAGTCACTAATTACAAATTACTTGAATAGGTTTGCCCAAGCATTACTTTCCTCTGAGCGCAGCCAACGACTCCTTGAGTGCGGCAATCTTTTCGATGCTGTCACTCTGCTTCTTGCGTTCCATGGCTACCACGGCTTCAGGAGCGTGGGCCACGAACTTCTCGTTGGAGAGTTTCTTCTCAATGCCAGCCAGGAACTTCTCAAGGTGTTCGAGTTGGGCCTCCTGCTTGGCGATTTCGGCCTCCACATCAATCAGATGACCCAGAGGAACGGCAAACTCGTAGGTGCCCACCATGAACGACGAGGCACTGGCATCCTTGGTCTCCACCACCTGGACTGCAGCCACATTGGCCATCTTCACGATGATGCTCTCGAAGGCGGCAAAGACATGCTCACCCACGGCCTGCAGTTCGAGTGTCTCCTTCTGTGCGATATTCTTCTGGTTGCGTACAGTACGCACACCGCCCACCACCTTCTTCACATTCTCGATGTTGGCATCGAGCAGCCTGTCCTCGTCGGTAGGAGCATCGAGTTTGAGCGGGTCGCGCATGATGGAGTCGCCATCCTTGCGCTCATAGATATGCTGCCACAACTCTTCTGTGATGAAAGGCATGAAGGGATGAAGCATCTTGAGCAGCAACTCGAAGAAACGGAGCGTGGCCTGATAAGTCTTTCCGTCGATTGGCTGTCCGTAGGCGGGCTTCACCATCTCAAGATACCAACTTGAGAACTCGTCCCAGAAGAGTCGGTAAACGGCCATAAGTGCCTCACTGATACGATATTTGCTGAAGAGCTGGTCTACCTCTGCATTCACGAGACGGAGTTTGGCATCGAGCCACTCCACTGCAATGCGGCTGGCTTCTGGCTGCTGTATGCTTTCGTCCACCTGCCATCCCGTAACCAGTCGGAAGGCATTCCAGATTTTGTTGTTGAAGTTACGTCCCTGTTCGCAGAGACTCTCATCGAAGAGAATGTCATTGCCGGCAGGAGCAGAGAGCATCATGCCCATGCGCACAC
>JAEDMP010000024.1 GCA_016302965.1 Bacteroidaceae bacterium | reverse complement strand
AGAAGAGGTGAGCACCGCTTGCATTCTTCTCTTTGGCAAGTATCCCCAGAAGTTTTTCCCTCGTGCCCGCACTCGCTTTATTAGATACGAAGGTGTTGATGAGAAGGTGGGTGCTGAGATGAACGTCATCAAGGATGTTACATTTGAAGGAACCATCTTGAACCAGGTCAAGAAGACGATTGAGTTTATCGAGACGCAGGTTCGCGAGCATACCTTCCTGGGGCAACATGCCCAGTTTGTAACAAAGCGTGATTACCCTGAATTCGTCATTCAAGAGATGACGGTCAACGCTTGCTGCCACAGAGCCTACAACATCAAGGGCACAGAGATACAAATCAAAATGTTTGATGACAGACTGGTGTTCGAGTCTCCAGGCAAACTCCCCGGACAAGTGAAGCCCACTAATATCCGACACACACACTTCTCTCGTAATCCCAAAATAGCTGCCTTCCTCAAAGCATATCATTTTGTAAAGGAATTCGGCGAGGGTTTTGACCGTATCTGTCGTGAACAAGAGGCTAATGGTGCGAATGTTCCATCTTTCAGGACTGATGAGTTCATCTTGAAAATTACAGTGCCCAAGGTAGCAGAAAACGTACAGAAGCAAACTGGAAACGTAACAGAAAACGGCGGAAAGGTAGCAGAAAACCATCATAAGGTAGCAGAAAATCATGGCAAGGTAACAGAAAAGTTGAGAGAAAAGGCAGCTGCATTAGGAGAGACATTAACAGCTAATAGAATCAAGATACTTGAACTGATGATAGAAGATCCGTATATATCGAGAGCAGAGTTGGCAAATAACGTCGGAATTAGCGAAACTTCGATTTATCGCAATATCGAAGCCATGCGTGGTAAGTATCTCCGTCGTGTTGGTCCCGACAAAGGTGGCTTTTGGGAAATAATACTTGAAGGATTGTAGATGGCACTAAAAATGGTTGTTGAGAAATTGAAACTGACCACTCCAGATGGGAAACTGAAGAATGCTGCTGCCGCCTTGTTCCTGCATTACACCAGCCAGTTTCCTCAGTTTCTGCTCCGTATGGCTCGTTTCCGTGGCACGAACAAAAATGAGTTTTTCGACAATCAACGTGCCTATGGTAACTTCTTCACGCTATTAGATGCTGGCATGGCATTCTTCTTTAAGCATCTTTCTATCAGCGGTAAGATAGTTGGCTTTACGAGAGAAGAGAAGTTGGAAGTTCCTGATGAAGCCTTGAGAGAAGCACTGTCTTTTGTTTGGATTACGTTTAGAAGGACAGCCATACAAGCATACTGCCCCTCAACCCCCACAACCCCCTCAACCTCCAAGCGAGAGGATGCTAAGTTGAGAAGGTTGAGAACATTATTATCTACAATAGGAGAAAATGGTGCTAGCCTGAAAGTTCTTATGGAAGCGATGCAACGTAAGGACAGGAAGGGGTTCGTTTCCACATATATTACTCCTAACATAGAGACTGGATATATAGCCATGCTTTATCCAGAAACACCGAATCATCCGATGCAGTCGTACTACTTGACCAACAAAGGCAGAGAAGCATTGAACAATCTTTGAGTGCAATATCAACTTTTCACTTCCTACGAAGGCTGAGGATGCAAGTTATAATTCGTTCGTTGAAACGAACATAATCTTAATTTGGCAGTTCTAACTGCCGAAATACAGATATTTAATCGTATTGATTTGGGATTATAACCTTTGATTGACTTCCTGCAATACCCTCTTCATTGTTATAAGAATCTACGATTCACCCTGATTCGTGCTTTTCTGGTGGGGAAATACGGGGCTCGCTTTGCACGAATCCTTGCAGATGTGGGGAAAATGTGGGGAAATTCCGAGAAAGAAAAATCGCTAAATCCTTTGTCGATAAGGATTTAGCGATCGCTTTCGAGTAGAACTCGTACCCAGAGCCGGGGTCGAACCGGCACGGATTGCTCCACTGGTGTTTGAGACCAGCGCGTCTACCGATTCCGCCATCTGGGCATGATTTCGGCTGCAAAGATACACAATAAATATGAACTGACCAAGTTTTCTTATAAAAAAATGAAAAATCTTTTGCTGTTTCGAGGATAATGCGTAATTTAGTGGCAGAATTCAGATAATAATCTATCAAAGATGACGAATTATGAACAAGCCTAACAACAACTTTTGCGTCATACTGGCCGGAGGCAAAGGACGCAGATTATGGCCCTGCAGCAGGGAGCAATTCCCAAAACAGTTTATCGACTTCTTTGGTACCGGAAGAACACAGCTGCAAAGCACGTTTGACCGATTCTCCAAACTAATGCCTAAGGAAAACATCCTTGTATGTACGAACAGAGATTACGCATCGATTGTCAGAGAACAACTGACCGAACTGGATGAGCAAAACCTGCTGATAGAACCCGTACTCAGAAATACGGCTCCAAGCTTGGCTTGGGCGCACATGCGAATCTTCAAACGAAACCCTGACGCCTGCATTGTGGTGACTCCCGCCGACCAACTGGTATTGGACGAGGAGGCTTTTGCCAACAACATGGCTCAAGGTATGGAGTTTGTATCCAACAATCCGCTGATTCTTGCCCTTGGCGTGAAACCCACCCGTCCGGAACCCGGCTACGGCTATATCCAGTCGGGCGAACCCTGCGGCGAGAACCATATCTATCAGGTACAATCGTTTACCGAGAAACCCGAACGCGAATATGCCCAGATATTCATGGACAGCGGGGAGTTTTTCTGGAACACGGGTATCTTTATGGCCTCGGTGAAGAAATTCAGAGAGCGGCTGGACCTGGTATTCGGCGACGTACTGCGGCGACTGCTGCGCGAGAATCCCGACTACACGGTGGAAGAGGAACTGCAGTTCATCGACGAGAACTACCCCGCCTACCCTAACCTCTCCATCGACTATGCCGTACTCGACCATAAGAAAGATGTCTGCCTGATGCAATGCGACTTCGGCTGGGCCGACCTGGGCACCTGGCACTCCATCTATGAGTGCGGAAAGAAATACGGAGAGGACAATGTGGTGGTTGATTCGGAAGTGGAGATGGAAAACTGCCACAACAACATCATCAAATTGCCGAAGGGCAAGCTGGGCGTGCTGAGCGGTCTGCAAGGCTATATCGTGGCCGAGGAAGGCAACGTGCTGCTGATTTGTCCGAAAGGTGACTCCTCGTCATTGGTGAAGAAATTTGCCAACCAGGTGCAGATAAAATGGGGAGAGGATTATATTTAGGGTGTTTTCTCTCAAAATAGCCACATCAAAAATAACCATTATCAACAAAGAGGGTGAACTGATTGATACGTCAGTCCACCCTCTTCGTTATTCCGGGGTGATGAAGAATACCTTTACTTCGTCCGTTATGCCTCAAAATTGTTGCGGATTTTCTCGGCAATGGCCTGGAACTGCCCGGGCGTGAGCGCCAGTTTCTCCTTGCGGAAGTCCACATCCGACTCCCTGTTCATCGGGATGAGATGAATATGGGCATGGGGCACTTCCAGTCCGAGCACCACCTGAGCCACCTTCTTGCAGGGGAAAGCTTTCTTGACAGCGGCAGCCACCCGTTTGGCGAACAGCTGATATTCAGCCAGTTCGTCATCTTCCAGGTCGAAGAAATAATCCACCTCGCGTCGGGGTATCACCAGCGTATGTCCCTCTACCAAAGGGTTGATGTCGAGAAAAGCATAAAACTTTTCACTCTCCGCACATTTGTACGAAGGAATCTCTCCAGCTGCAATCTTTGAAAAAATACTTGCCATATCTGTTGGTATCAGGTTTGATTATTCGATGGTAATATTCTCAATGCGCAGACGGATTTTGCCGCGAGGAATGGTGATTTCCACCTCGTCGCCCACCTTCTTGCCGAGCAGTCCCTGTGCAATAGGCGTCTTGATGGAAATCTTGCCTGCTCTCAGGTCAGCCTCGTTCTCGCTCACGATGGTATAGCTCATCTTGGCCTTGGTGGTGAGATTGGTCATCTCCACCTTGGTCAGAATCTGCACCGTATCGGTAGACAATCGGGAGACATCGATAATCTTTGCCTCCTGGATGGCCAGTTTCATCTGGTTGATTTTATCTTCGAGGTGTGCCTGTGCCTCCTTGGCAGCATCATACTCTGAATTTTCACTCAAGTCACCCTTGTCGCGAGCCTCAGCGATAGCGGCTGAAGCTTTCGGGCGCTCCACGCTTTCCAAACGTTTCAACTCGGCCACCATTTTATCGTAGCCTTCCTGTGACATGTAAGCCATAATTTTTTTTATTTGATGAATAAATGCTGTTTTATTGAGGTCAAAAAATAAAGATCCCGACATGTTTCTCTACATCTCGCCGGAATCCTATGCTATTGATAAGCCATTATTTTTTACCTGTTTGCAAAGATAGGCATTATTTCCCACCATGTAAAATATTTCGTGTTAATTTACCTTAATCAAGGGGATAGCATGCCAAAACAGAGGTCAAGACATAAAAAAAGGGACTCCGCTGAGTCCCAATCTTTGTTAACCTTAAATCTAATACTATGAAAAACACAGTGCAAAGATACTACAATATATCATAATCTCCATGTTTTTTTTATCATTTTGTTGCATATTGCACTTTTTTATTGACATAAATCAAATCAAGGATGGCTAACCATGGGAATTTTCAGTTTTCAGCGCCTCTTTGGACAGAAAGACGGCAATGGTTTTCATTCTGAAGTAATCCTCCGACATCATCATCAGTCCACCAAATGGATTGTCTGTTCCCCAGGAGTTTTTCAGGATGAAATAGTTGGTTCCATGCTGGTCTTGGGCTATGCCGACGATGGCCATACAGTGGTCGTCGGTGGTCTGATGGCATTCAAATTGTTGTTGCCGATGCCCGGTGGTGACTGCAATCCCCTTGGGCCATACCGCCAGTCCTCGTCCAAAGGAGAAGCCCGGTTCGCTGATGTCACCTTCCCAACAGACGCCATGTCCCCGGCTCACCGCTTTCCTGACTCGCTCCAGAAGTGTATCAATCGGGACATTCATCAGTGAATTGTTCTCCCAGTTGTCGGCAACCTCGATGGGGAACCGCAGTCCGTAGGGATGATGTGTGAAGCTGGTGAATCCCTCATACTCACCGGGATAGCACACACTGCGTGCAAACTCTCCGGGTGTATATTCGGCTCCATACATATACACCCGGGGCGGCAGAGGCCCATAGGCCTTGTTGAGAATCCTGTCCATCTCCTTCTGGCAAGCCTGCAGGCCACGGTTGTGCCGGTATGCCATCTCTGCCAGATGCAGCATCTTATGCTGAACGACCTTGCCCACCGGGCTGCTTCCACCCCGATAGGCATCGTATGGATACATGCCCCAGCGCTCCATCAGATGAACCAGCGTGATACCCATCCCTCTGCAGGACACCTGCCGTTTGCCGCCGCTGAGGTATGTCAGCCTGTAGTTTTCCTCCATCAGGCAACGCATGGCGTAGGCCACCGAGAGATGTACCGAGTCGCCCCGCATGAGATGTTCGGTCTCGATGGTGGCCAGCATGGCATATATCCAGCAGTTCGACTCGCTGCCCTGGTTCTTGACGGGCGTCATCCTGTTTTTCACGAGAATCCGGAATCGGTAGGCCGAGGGCTCTTGCTTTTCCTCCTCAGACGGAGAAAGCCATCCCAAAAGCAGTCCCATGACCATACAGCCACAGACAAGAGTCAAGCGGATGATCCTGTTCCAACCCATAAGCAGTTTATTGACAAAACCTATCGGCATGTTCACGCCGCAGCGGATAGTCGCCTCTGAGACGCTCAAACCAGTCCGGATGGCTCTTCAAAGCCCGGCTGTCTGTGCGCGGGTCATAGAGTTGCAGCGGGTCGCCCGTATAGCGGAAAGCGGAGGGCAAGGAGGGAGCCTCCACCCTTCCGGGATGGGGCAAGGAGAAGAAACGGCACAATCCGTCGATGACCATATTGTCGGCATTCACCTTGCCGTCGGCTGAATAGCCCGCGATATGTGGGGTGCCTATCATGACCCGCTCCAGCAGAGGCAGACTGATCTGAGGTTCATGCTCCCAGGTGTCGATGATGGCATCCCTGACCAGTCCGTCTTGCAGCGCCTGCAGCAAGGCCTGGTTGTCCACCACCTCTCCCCTGCTCGTGTTGATAATCAAGGGGTGGCGCCGCATTCTGCCGAAAGAGCCTTCGTGGCAGAGATGGAAAGTGGGATGTGTACCTTCACGGGTGAGGGGCACATGATAGGTGATGATGTCTGAACAAGATTCGATGACAGCCCTGTCAACCAGTCCCTCTTGCGGAAGGAAGGGGTCACATACCAATACCTCCATGCCCAACTCGCGGGCCATCCGCACAATCCTGCTGCCCACATGTCCACAGCCCACCACACCGAGTGTGGTCTGCTGCAGGCATAGCCCATGCTCGCGCTCCAACAGGAGCAGACACGACCGCAGATACTGCTCAACCGAACCCGCATTGCATCCCGGACAGTTCATCCATGCAATGCCTTTGCTGTCCAGGTAGTCCACATCGATATGGTCGAAACCAATGGTGGCTGTGGCCACATACCTGATACGGCTTCCCTCCAGCAGACGGGCATCACAACGCGTACGGGTACGCACCACTAAAGCATCGGCATCCCGCACATCATCCGGACCAATCCCGCTGCCATTTTTATACACTACGTCCACTCCCATCTTTTCCAACGAGGGACGGATATAGGGAATTTTATCATCTACTACTATTTTCATCTTTTCTTGTTCATCTACGTGTCCTGTTCATCCTGTCCTGTCATGCCACAAGTGCATGATGATGGCTGAATGGGCTGTTCTGCCATGCAAAATTACACAAAATATATATCAAATGAAATAAATAGTATCAAAATATGAAGAAAATGTTGGATAATTAAAAATATTTCAGTAGATTTGCAGATAAATATCGAAAAAAAACAACCTAATCGTTTATGGAACCAACATTCACCGATCTTTGCATTGACATCTTCAGCCAAGCTATCAATGATTATCACAAGACGGACAACGTAGATTGCCCCATCAATAATCCATACGCCAAAGGAACCATCGAGTACAGTCTCTACCTGAAAAACTGGATCGATACGGTGCAGTGGCATTTGGAAGACCTGATTCGCGACCCGGAGATTGACCCCACTGCTGCGCTCGCCCTGAAACGCCGCATCGACAAGAGCAACCAGGACCGTACCGACCTGGTGGAGCAGATTGACAGTTATTTCCTGCAATACTACAGCCAGGTGACCCTGCAGGCTGATGCCCGGCTGAACACCGAGAGTCCGGCATGGGCCATCGACCGCCTCTCTATCCTGATTCTGAAGATTTACCACATGCAGGAACAAGTGCAGCGTGCCGATGCTTCCGATGAGCATATCCAGCGCTGCAACAACAAACTCAACGTGCTGCTGGAACAGAAGGACGACCTCTCCGGTGCCATCAACCAGCTGCTCGACGATTTGCAGGCGGGACGTGTTCGCATGAAGGTGTACCGACAGATGAAGATGTACAACGACCCTTCTACCAACCCCGTGCTCTACCAGCAACAGAAATAACCCCCACTCATAGATGAAAAAAGACCATATCCTTGTCATCCGGTTCTCAGCCCTGGGCGACACCGCCATGGTGGTGCCCATCGTTTACAGCCTTGCCGAGGCCTATCCCGACCTGCGTATCACCGTGCTCAGCCGGCCCTTCGCCCGTTCGCTGTTCGAGAATCTGCATCCCAACATCTTCTTCATGGAAGCCGACCTAAAGAAGGAATACAAGGGCATCAAGGGGCTCAACGCGCTCTACCGCAGGCTCTCTGCCAAGAAATTCACGGCAGTGGCCGACCTGCATGATGTGCTCCGATCGGAATATCTCAGACTGCGATTCCAGTTTGACTATATCTCCAAGGTGAGGCATATCGACAAGCACCGCGAGGATAAACGCCACCTGATGAGGTCGAAAAACAAGATTCTGCAGCAGCTGCCCACCTCGTTCGACAACTATACGGAGGTGTTCCACAAACTGGGCTACAACTTCAAACCCCATTTCACCTCACTCTTCCCCCCGGGGGGAGGCCCCCTGGAACGTCTTCCCCAGTCCATCAGCCAACGGTCCCAAGCGGGTCTCTGGATAGGCATCGCCCCCTTTGCCGCCCACCAGGGCAAGGTCTACCCCATTGAGCGGATGGAAGAGGTCATCGGTATGATAGCCCGCAAATATGAGCACAGCAGCATTTTCCTCTTCGGCAGAGGTGAGAAGGAAGACGAGACCTTTGCCCGCTGGTGCCAACGGTTTGCCCAGTGTGTACATGTGGCCTCCCAGCTCCAGTCGCTCGACGAGGAACTTATTCTGATGAGCCATCTGCAGGTGCTCGTATCGATGGACTCTGCCAACATGCATCTGGCATCCCTCACTGCCACCCCCGTGGTGAGTGTGTGGGGAGCCACCCATCCCTATGCTGGATTCCTGGGATGGAACCAGAAGAGCGGGAATATCGTGCAACTTGACCTGCCTTGCCGCCCCTGCAGCATCTACGGCAACAAACCCTGTCTCACGGGCGACTTCGCCTGCATGAAACAGATTCCGGCCGAAGTTATCTTCAGCAAGATTGAAGAAAACCTGAAGAAATTCGAATAGAAACATTATTACGTGATAAGATAACCAACATCCATCAACAATTAAAACTATTACAATTATGAAAAAGTACATTTGCGACACCTGCGGATATGTTTATGATCCTGAAGTAGGCGACCCCGAAAACGGCATCGAGCCCGGAACAGCTTTCGAAGACATCCCCGAAGATTGGGTATGCCCCCTCTGCGGAGTTGGCAAGGAAGACTTCAGCGTTGTAGAATAATAAGCAAAATGAAGGTTCAGATACATACCTCCCTCGGCGACATCGTGGTGCGTCTCTATGACGAGACTCCCAAGCACCGCGACAACTTCGTCAAACTGGCTTCCGAGGGCTATTTCGACGGTACCCTCTTCCACCGTGTCATCAAGGACTTCATGATACAGGGAGGCGACCCCGACTCGAAAGGTGCTCCGGCAGGCAAGAATCTCGGCACAGGCGGTCCCGACTATACCATCCCCGCCGAGTTTGTCTATCCCCAACTCTTCCACAAGCGTGGTGCCCTGAGTGCCGCCCGCACCTCCGATGAGGTGAACCCCAACAGGGAAAGCAGCGGCAGCCAGTTCTATATCGTTTGGGGAAAACAGTACAAGCCGGGCGAACTGAAACAGATGGAACGCCAACTGGCCATGCAACAGGAACAGGGTGTATTCAACCGTTTGGTGGCCGAGAACCGTCCCAAAATCATGGATCTGCGACGCAAGCGCGACCAGGCTGCCCTGCAGGAACTGCAGGATGACCTCATCGCCCAGACGCATGCCATCTGTGCCGAACAGGGCACGATGAAGTTCACCGACGAACAAGTGAAGGTTTACACAACGCTTGGTGGTACCCCCTTCCTCGACAACCAATATACGGTGTTCGGCGAAGTGGAAGAGGGACTCGACATCGTAGAGCAAATCCAGAACGTGGCTACCGGCCGCAACGACCGTCCCGTAGAGGATGTGAGCATGCAGGTAACTGTTCTGGAAGACTAAACCTACCTACCCAAAAAACAGGGAAGCAAAGAATCAACACTTCTGCTTCCCTGTTTTTTCATCCTTCATCTTTCATCATCTTTCATCCCCTCAATATCTTGTAGATGATGATGCCTGCCGTCACCGACACATTCATGGAATGCTTGGTGCCATCCTGCCTGATTTCGATACATCCGTCAGAGGCATCGATGACTTCCTGGTGTACCCCCTTCACCTCATTGCCCAGGACGATGGCATACCTGCGGCCAGGCTCCGCCCTGAAATCTTCGGCCGAGATACTGCCCTCAGCCTGCTCGATGGCATAGACGGTATAGCCCCGTTGCTTCAGTTCCTCTACCGCTTCCAGCGCGGTGGGAAAATAGCGCCAGGCAACGCTCTCCTCAGCCCCCAGGGCCGTCTTGTGCATCTCCTTGCCAGGAGGCTGTGCACTGATGCCACAGAGATAGACAGCCTCCACCCTGAAGGCATCGCAGGTGCGGAACACACTGCCCACATTATAGATGGAACGTACATCATCCAACACCACAACGAGCGGCTCCTTTTCCGCCTCCTTGTATTCTTCAACGGAGAGACGCACCATCTCCTTCGTTCTCAGTTTTCTTGCCATTATTCTTGATTTTGTATGATTCAATATCCGCATTTGATATGCTCGGCAAAAGTACAAAAAACAAGTGACAATACCAAGTGATTCCTTCACTTTTTCTGTCCTGCAGCCCCTGACAAACGGTGGAAAACACTGTTGATAAGTGGTGGATAACCCTACTCATAACCTTCTCATAACCCCCGAACAAGTTGGATACTATCCATGCCACAGCCCCTAATTGGGGATATCAACCGCTTTATACAACGATTAATAGAAAGATTTCCACACTTTTTTGAAGAAAAATGATATAAACTTATTAATTTTGCACCGAAATAGAGAAATGTGGATAAATCATCCTATAAGCTGATAATGAGGAAATAATCATCAACAGCCGATGTGGACAATCCCTACTCCCGGTCTGATAACCAAATGGCCAAATAATCGGGCCCCGACTTATCAACTTATCAACGGCCTATCATACCTATCATTTCTCTTTTGAAAAGAAAAATAAAAAACAAAATGAAGAGTATATGATGTTGAAAAACGAATGGCTCAAACAGGGATTCATCGACGAACCCGTGGGCGAAGAGGTAGATTTGAAGAAAGAAATCAGAGCAATCTGCAAGGAAAAGAATGCGGTGATTCTCGCCCACTACTATACGCAGGGTGAGATTCAGGAGGTGGCCGACTTCATCGGCGACTCCTTGGCACTGGCACGCAAGGCTGCCGAGACCGATGCCCGCATCATCGTGATGTGTGGTGTGCATTTCATGGCCGAAACCTGCAAGGTGCTCAGTCCGGAGAAACTGGTGCTCGCTCCCGACCTCAACTCGGGTTGCTCGCTGGCCGACTCCTGCAAGGCCGACGACTTGAAGAAATTCAAGGAGGAGCACCCCGGCTACCAGGTGGTGAGTTATGTCAACACCACGGCTGCCGTCAAGGCACTGACCGATGTGGTGGTCACCAGCGGCAATGCCCGGAAGATTGTCGACACCTTCCCCAAGGATGCCCGTCTGATTTTCGGTCCCGACTACAACCTCGGTTCCTATATCAATGAGGTGACCGGCCGGAAGATGCTGCTCTGGCAGGGTGGTTGCCATGTACACGAGCGTTTCTCGGTGGCCGAGATTGTGAAGCTCAAGGAGCAGCATCCCGACGCCAAGGTGCTGGCCCATCCCGAGTGCAAGGGTCCCGTGCTGGCAGTGGCCGATGTGGTGGGTTCCACAGCCGTGCTGCTGAAGTATGCCACCGAGCATCCCGAACATGCCTATATCGTGGCCACCGAGGCCGGCATCCTTCACGAGATGCAGCGTGCCTGTCCCGACACGATGTTCTATCCCGTTCCCCCCGAAATCAGCGAGGGAGGCATCGGCTGCAGCTGCAACGAGTGTGAATACATGAAGATGAACACCCTGCTCAAACTCTACAACACCCTGCGCTATGAGTGGCCTGTGGTGGATGTGGATCCCGCCGTGGCCAGTGAGGCCGTGAAACCCATCGAGCGGATGCTGGAGCTGTCGTAATGTCTTCGCGGATGAAAGTAACCGTTATCATGGCTGTCTACAATGCGGCCCCGTGGCTCGACCGAAGCCTCGGGTCGCTGTTGCAGCAGACCCATACGAATCTGGAAATCCTCTGTGTGGATGATTGCTCTACGGACAACAGTCTGTCCATCCTCCAGGCATACGCTGCCCAGGACCCGCGCATACGGGTGTTGACTTCCGAAAAGAACGCCGGACCGGCTGTGGCCCGTAACAAGGCCATAGCGGTCATGACGGGCGCTGTGGCGGCTTTTCTCGATGCTGATGACTGGTTGTCGGCCGATGCCATCGAAAAGGCCGTCATGACCTTCAAATCACATCCCGGGACCGATTGTGTGCTCTTCTCCTGCATCATCCGCCAGCCCGACGGAACGGACAAGCCCTATCCCCAGTCCGACTTCGAGGTGAAGAGCGGTTACGAAGCCTTTGTCGACAGTCTCACCTGGGCCATCCACGGCGTCTATGTGGCGCGAGCCGAGCTCTATCAGCGCTATCCCTACGACATCACCTGCCGCACCTTCAGCGACGACAATACCACGCGCCTACATTATTATATATCGCGCGAGGTACGTTGCTGTGAGGGTCGCTATTACTATCAATACAATCCCCAGAGCATCTCCAACAATACCACCATCTCCCGCTTGGACTATCTCCGCGCCAATGAGAGCATGAAGCGCCAGCTGGTCTCTTTGGGCGTCTCCGACGCTGTTCTTCGCCTCTATGAGCGCCAGCGGTGGTTGATATTAGTAGATGCCTATTATTTCTACCACACCCACCGTCACCATTTCACACCTCAGGAGCGCGACTATTGTCTGCGGGAAATAAGACGGGTGTGGAACTGCATAGACCTGTCCCTGTTGCCCCGGAAATTATGTATGAAATTGGGATATATGCCTCTTCGATTCAGTTGGCGGCTGTTCTGTTGGCAGGAAGAGCTGTATTTTGGTTTGAAAAAGCTGTTATGAAAAATCCATTCACTTATATTCTCCTTTCCCTACCCTTTTCTCTGCTTCTGGTGTGCATGCTTTTGCCCACCTTTGATGACTGGACGTATATGACCACTCCCTATTTCGGCGACTGGTTCAGTGCAGAGCGGGTACTGCCCAATCAAAACTATTGGCGCCCGTTCGATGCCCTGTTCGGTTCGGTTTTGGGATTAAACTATCATCTCTTCCCTGTTCTCAACCACGTTGTCATCGTGATAGGTCATCTGTTTTCCGCCATCCTGGTTTATCTGATAGCCCGCCGATTGGCTTTCAGCCGTTTGTCGTTGTTCATCACCACCCTCTTTTTCTATCTCTCGCCCTCGATGTTGGGAGCCGTTCTCGGCATCGATTCCATCAATCAGATTTATTCCCATCTTTGGGGATTGCTGGCTCTGTATCTCTATCTGACGACGGATGGCAAATGGTACAGGCATGGGTTGATGGCGCTATGTGTGCTGATTGCTACCTGGTGTAAGGAGAACGGTCTGGCGTGGAGTGTCATTCCCCCACTCTTTGCCTATGGATTGTCCGAGCGTTTGGGCAAGCAGATGTCCCGTCGGCAGCTGCTGCATGGCTGGATGTGGTCGATGGCCATTGTAGTGGTGTATATGACGCTCCGTGTGGCGTTCCGCTATGCTGATATTGCGGATGCCGACAACGAATATCTTCAAAGTACGCTGGCCGAAAAGATGAAGGATGTGCTCACCTTTGTGGGTATGCCGTGGATTCCCGTCGATTATGTGAGTGTGGTGCATGCTCCCAACAGAAACATGTGGATAGCCGCAGCGACACTCATGTTGGGGCTTCCCTTCATCGGCGTTCTGCTGGTTCGTGGCCGGAAAGTATTCAGCCGTTTCTCCTTTTGGACCCTCTTGGGCTGTTGGGTCATCTGTGCCTCTCCTCATCTTCTCACGCTGTTCAGCTCCATGCACGCCTATGCTGGTCTGTCGATGGCAGCGTTGATGGCCGGCATGGCAGCCGATGAGGTGCGTAGCCGAAAGCTGTTGAAACTTACCTTTGTGGCGTGGCTATTGGTTGTTCTCTTTATCGACTATCACCATTGGGTCAAGTCGTATCATTCGGGATTGACAGGCCGGAAGATGTCGTTGCAGGCGGTTCAGTCCACCCCAGGTGCCAAGCAGCGCGTTTATATCCTGATAATCGACCATGGCGAGACCAAATATTCCTCTTTCTGTGTCATTCCCAGTGATGCTTTTGCCTGGGGCTATTCCGTGCCCCATTACACGGGTTACCAATGGCCAGAAGAGGTGTCTGATACGGTCATCTCCTCACACGAGAAAGCCCTCTGTCCCGTCAAGGCCGCCGAAGCCTATGCCCGGGGCTATGATTGGGTATGGATCGTCGAGGGGGACAGTGTCATCAGTTATCCTCCCCAAAAAGCAAGTCCTCAGCACTGATATGCCCACGAAAACCATCTTTATCTCCTGTATGCAGACCATCGGAATCCTGCTGGTGGTGCTGGGCCATTCCTTCTATCTGCATGGCGACCATCCGTTGTGCATGTGGATTTACTCCTTCCACATGCCCCTGTTCTTCTTTATCTCCGGTTTCCTGTTTGCCCAATCACTGCTCAAACGCGGCATGGAGATTCAGGAGGTCAGTTTCTGGGGGCGTCATGGCCTGTTCTTTTCCAAGTTTCGTCGCCTGCTGGTGCCCTATCTGCTGATCAGCAGTTTGGTTTATCTGCCCAATGTGATGCTCTCGTTTATGGCTGTTCGCCCAGTCGAGTTGTCGTGGAGTTCGTATTTTTCCATGTTGCTTTATCCCTATAGCAATGTGATCGGTTCATTCTGGTTTCTTCCCACCCTTTATCTTGTTTTTGTGCTCTTTGTCTGTTACGGGAAATATGTGGGTCGCAACCTGCTGCTATTTGTCCCGCTGCTTGTTTGGCATCTGTGTTCTGGCATCAGCAAAGAAACCCTTCTGAATCTGGACGGGGTATGTATCTACACCTTGTATTTTCTGATTGGATATGAGACCCGTCGTCGCCGCTGGCACGAGTTCCTCCTTCCCCATTGCGAGCTTACGATGGTCATCACCTTCGTGTTGTCGTGGCTGCTTTATGCGCTCACCGACTATTATTCCTACATCTATATGAATGTGTTTACATCCATCAATGGTATTCTGCTTTGTCTGGCTGTAGGGTTTGTCTATCAGAAACACCAGTTCCATTTCCTCGACCATCTCTTTGGGTCATCCTATTGCATCTATATCTATTCCTGGTTTGTCCAGGCACTGCTGTTTCAGGTGTTTATGCGTTGTTTTTCGCTTCCTCTTTTGCCCGTGGCGCTCTTTTCCGTGGTGTTGGGCATCTATCTGCCATGGTGTCTTTACAAATGGCTTCATCAAGGAAATAAAGGCCTTTTCAAGCGCTTTATCTCCTTGATGAGTGGCGACTGATGGTCGGTATGATACAGGTTGTTGTCAGTTGATGACGGCAATCTTGCAGACGGTGCCCTTGCTGCCGTCTTCCTTGGCGGTCACCACCATATAGACACCGCTGGCCACACGCTTGCCGTTCTTGTCCCTACCGTTCCAGGTGAAGGAGCCTCCCGAGCTTCTTCCCTCGGCCACCACGTGTCCGTTGGTGCTGAGAATCTTCACGTCCGAGTTGAACGAGAGTCCCACCACGGCGATGGTGCCCTCATATTCGGGCGTGACGGGATTGGGATAGGCGTAGACCTCGTTGTTCTCCTGGTCTTCGGCTGGCGAGGTGGATTCCGACATATAGGAGCAGAGTCCCTTGTCGGTACTGATGAACACCTCTCCCGTCTTGGGGTTGATGCTGATGGAAGAAATCATGTTCGAGAGCAGGGGCGAGTTGTCTGTGGTGAAATGAAAGTCCTGCTGCATGTTGTCGTTGCTCACCACCATCACGCCATTGCCTTGGGTGCCGAACCATTTGCGGTTGCCTCCGTCCACAGCCATGGTTTCGATGTCGATATTGGCCATGAGATAGTCGGCCAGATTGGTACCGTCGTTGCGGGGCACCTTCACCTGGTTGAGTTGCATTGAGGAAGTGCCTATTTCCGAGTTATGGAGCAGGATGGCTCCCAGCGACGTAGTCACCCAGATGTTGTTCTGCCTGTCCTCTACGGTGCTTGTCACCCATGGCGTTCCCATATCAGTGCCATCCTGGTTGACAAAATGGCTGACGGCATGCAGCACCTTCTTGTTTTTTACGTCATAGCAGTAGAAGCTGTTGCCCTGCCAGTGGTCGTTGCCGAACCAGAGGTAGCCGCGGCTGTCCATGATCATGTTCCTGACGTTGTACAAAGCCTGTCCGCTGCTGTATTTGAACTGTTCGTCGTCCAGGCTCGCCCACTGTCCCTGGGCATCCATTTTGAAGAGCGATCCCTCGTAAGAATAGCTGTTGAAGAGATAGACGTTGCAGCTGTTGTCCATGGTGAGGGCGGTAACCAGTTCATATTCCTGGTTCTTTTTGTTGTATTGACGGAGTGGGCTGTTATTATGGTTCCAGAAATTGGTGAATTGGCCGTCGGTATACTGGTAGAGTCCGTTTCTGCCACCGGCATAGACGATGGTCTTCCCCCCTATTTTCTTCACGTCGAGACAGATATGACACTCATAGCTCACGCCTGTCTGGTCCGTGATTCCTTTGGACGGATATACCCTCCATTCGCCGTTGCAGAACGTCTGGACGTATGCCTCCTTTCTCACACCGAATGTTCCCTGACAGCTGTAGAGCGTGTCGTTGTAGAACTTGATGCATCCCATGTCTGTATATTTGGGGCCACCCGGTTCGAGCGTCTTCACCAGTTCGATGTTGTTGGTATAGGCCGTCAGGTCTTCGTTGAAGATCTGGCTGGGATAGTTGGAAGTCAGCGTCCAGTTGCTTTTGTCGATGAGGTTGTCCTTCAGACTGGCCGTATACACCTGGTTCGAGGTGGTTTGGGCATAGATGGCCGTGTTGTCCACCCCAATTTTCTTCACCTTCTTATCCAGCATATAGGTCTCCATGATGCAGGCGTTGGCCATATCCAGTTTCAGTGCACCGAAATTGGTGGCGATATAGGCGTAGCGTCCGCTGATGGTGATGCCGTTGATGGTTTTGTCTTCGGTCATTGACTTGTCGTAGAGTTCCCTGATGTTGGTCACGTTGCCCTGGATATCCATGAGGTCGATGTTGGCATTGTCGTAGGCGATGACCAGCCTCTTGGCTGTTTTGTTCCAGGCTATCTTGGTGATGGTCACATCGTTCAATCCGTTGGTCTTGTCGAAGGTGGTGATGCTCTGGTCGTTCTTGTTGTAGAGATAGAGATGGTCGGAAGCCTTGACAAAGAGATAGTGGTCCATCTCCTCTATCTGCTGTGGGTCGCTGTAGGCGAGATAGTTGTGCCAGTCGCCCACTGCGGCCAGGGCCGTGTTGCCCATACCCAGCAGCAGGAGCAGCATGACGAGGGTCTGTTTCAGATAGGCCGCCAGTTTCTTCACGGCCCTTGCCCTGTGGCTGATGCCGTTCTTGATGTCGTTGCCCAGTTCGGCAAAGGTCTGTTGGTAGCCTTCGGGTTCGAAGATGGGGTCGTAGCCGAAACCCTCCCCTCCCCTACGCTCGCGGATGATGTTCCCTTCCACGATGCCTTCAAAAAAGTTCGTGCTCCTGTCCTGTCCCTCCTGGACCCTGTTCTGAATCAGGCAGATGACCGTGCGGAATCGGGCTTTTCGGTTGTCCGTCCCCTCCATCTTGGCCAGCAGTTTGGTCATGTTCGCCTCCGAGTCGTGTCCCTCTCCACCGGCATAGCGTGCCGAGTAGACTCCGGGTTCGCCGTTCAGCGCTTCCACCTCGAGTCCGGTGTCATCGGCAAACACATCATAATGGTATTTGTCGAAGATATATTGTGCTTTGATCAGGGCATTCTCGTTGAGTGTGGAGCCAGTTTCGGCTATATCCTCGTCGCACCCGATGTCGTGCAGCGAGAGCAGTTCGAAATCGGTGCCGAGAATCTTTCGGATTTCATCCAGCTTATGGGCGTTGTTGGTAGCAAATACAATTTTCATGTCAGTTGTTTTTCTTCCTTGTTCTGTTGTTGCAGAGGGTTGGGGTCCGTTTTCACTTTCACTTTGATGGAGTCGAAACCTTCACCGTAGACACCGATGACGGAGCTCTGGCTCACGAAGGCGTTGGGGTCGATGGTCTTGACAATGCGGAAGATACGTCCGCTTTCGTTCTTCTTGGCCAGCAGGCAGATGACCTTGGTGGCCTTGCCGGTCCACCAGCCGTGTCCGTCGAGGATGGTCATTGTGTGGTCTGTCTGTTTGGCGATGGCATAGGCTATCTCCTGGTATTTTTTTGAGAAGATGAGAAACTGCACCGACTGCCTCTGCCAGTACATCACATAGTCGAGCATCAGGCACTCGATGACCATCGTGCAGATACCGAACACCACCATCTGGCAGCGCATGCGCACATCGCCGAAGCTGGGGATGAAGAGACAGCTGCCGATGATGCAGATGTCGATGACGATGAGTGCCCTGCCCAGTGTGATGTTATGGTATTTGTTGAGCACGGCGGCCACGATGTCGGTACCTCCCGTGCTGCCGTTGTTCAGGAACACCACGGCCAGTGCCGTTCCCGTAATCATACATCCGATGACCAGCGACATGAAGTCATTGCCCTTGCCCAGGAGCTTGTAGAAGTGTCCGTCGGGCATCATCACCACCTGTTGGGCCATTTCCAGCATGAACGTGAGCATGAAGGTGGCGTATATGGTTTTGGTGAGGAATTTCCATCCCAGGATTTTGATGGTTCCGACAATCAGCAGGGCGTTGATGATGAAGAAGGTATACTGTACGGGAAAGCCGGTGGCATAGAAGACGATGGCTCCGATACCCGCTATACCTCCCGTCACAATCTCGTAGGGCAGCAGAAAGACGGTGAATCCGAAGGTGTACATCAGCAGCCCGAGGGTGATGTAGAAGTAATCCTTGATTTCGTAGATAACCGCTTTGTTCATAGATGCAGGAATAAGTTCCTCCCCTACCCTTTTCCTTGCGGTCTGTGGCAGAGGAGGAGCAAAAACCGGTGATGATTATTTGATGACGATATTCACGATTTTCTTGGGCACGATGATGACCTTCACCACCTTCTTGTCGCCGATATACTTGGCCGAACGCTCGTCGGCCAGCACACTCTCCTCGATGGTCTTGTTGTCGGCATCGGCGGCAAACTGCATCTGGAAGCGGGCCTTGCCGTTGAAGGAGACGGTGAGTTGGATGGTCGACTCCACCAGATAGGCTTCATTGCACTGGGGCCAGGCGGCGTCGCAGACGGTCTGCTCTTCGCCCAGGGCATGCCAGAGTTCCTCGGCGATGTGGGGGGCAAAGGGAGCGATGAGGGCCACGAGGTCTTTGAGCACCACCTTACTGCGGCACTTCGTCTGTGCCAGTTCGCCCACGCAGATCATGAAGGCGGAGATGCTGGTGTTATAGGAGAAGTGCTCGATGTCGTGGCTCACCTTCTTGATGAGTTTGTGCAGGCTCTTCAGCTGATCGGCCGTGGGTTCCTCGTCGTTGGGAAGGAACTCGTCGTTACGGCCGTAGAACAGCGCCCAGAACTTCTTCAGGAAGCGGTGGCAGCCGTCGATACCGTTGGTGTCCCAGGGCTTCGACTGCTCCACGGGACCGAGGAACATTTCATAGAGACGCAGCGTGTCGGCACCATACTTGTCGACAATCATGTCGGGGTTCACCACGTTGAACATCGACTTCGACATCTTCTCTACGGCCCATCCGCACACATACTTGCCGTCTTCGAGGATAAACTCGGCGTTGGCATACTCGGGTCGCCAGGCCTTGAATGCCTCTACATCGAGGATGTCGGCACTCACGATATTCACGTCCACGTGGATCGGCGTCACCTCATACTGGTCTTTCAGTCCGAGGCTGACAAAGGTGGGATGGTCGGCGCCTTCCTGGTTGATACGGTAGACGAAGTTGCTTCGTCCCTGTATCATACCCTGGTTGACGAGTTTCTTGAAGGGCTCGTCGGCACAGGTATAGCCGCTGTCATAGAGGAACTTGTTCCAGAAGCGCGAGTAGATGAGGTGGCCGGTGGCATGCTCCGTACCGCCCACATAGAGGTCAACGTTCTCCCAGTATTCGTCGGCATCCTTGCCCACGAGTGCTTTCTTGTTGTGGGGGTCCATATAGCGCAGATAGTAGGCCGAGGAGCCTGCAAAGCCGGGCATCGTGTTGAGTTCCAGGGGGAAGACGGTCTTGTTGTTGATGAGGGCTTTGTCCACCACCTCTTCCTTCACGGTGTCCCAGGCCCACATCTTGGCGCGTCCCAATGGGGGTTCTCCGCTCTCCGTGGGCTTGTATTCGTCAATCTCGGGCAGCAGCAGGGGCAGCTTGTCCTTCGGAATCATATAGGGCATGTCCTCCTTGTAGTATACGGGGAAGGGTTCGCCCCAGTAGCGCTGGCGGGAGAAGATGGCATCGCGCAGGCGGTAGTTCACCTTCACCCTACCCAACTTGTTTTCGGTCACGAACTTCTTGGTGGCGGCGATGGCCTCCTTCACGCTCAGTCCGTTGAGCGAGAATCCCTTCAGGGTCTCCGTGCCCTCCTTGGGCGAGTTCTCCACGATACCCTCCTTGGCGTCGAAGCTCTCCTCGCTCACGTCGGCACCCTCGATGAGCGGGATGATGGGCAGGTTGAAGTGCTTGGCAAAGGCATAGTCGCGCGAGTCGTGGGCAGGCACGGCCATGATGGCGCCGGTGCCGTAGCCGGCCAGTACATATTCCGAAATCCATACGGGGATGCTCTCGCCAGTGAAGGGGTTGACGGCATAGGAGCCGGAGAAGACACCCGTCACGCGGTGGTCGCTGATGCGGTCGCGCTCGGTGCGTTTCTTCACGTAGGCGATATATTCGTCGACGGCGGCGCGCTGTTCGGGAGTGGTCAGCTGGTCAACGAGTTCGCTCTCGGGAGCCAGCACCATGAAGGTCACGCCGAAGATGGTGTCGGCACGGGTGGTGAAGATGGTGAACGTCACGTCGCTGTCCTTCACGGCAAACTCCATCTCCGTTCCCTCCGAACGGCCTATCCAGTTGCGCTGGGTCTCCTTCAGCGAGTCGGTCCAGTCGATTTCTTCCAGTCCGTCGAGCAGTCGCTGGGCATAAGCCGACACGCGCAGACACCACTGTCGCATCTTCTGCTGTACCACGGGATAGCCGCCGCGCACACTCACGCCGTCCACCACCTCGTCGTTGGCCAGCACCGTACCCAGTTTGGGGCACCAGTTCACCATCGTCTCTCCGAGATAGGCGATACGGTAGTTCATGAGCACCTCCTGCTTCTTCTTCTCCGTGAAGGCGTTCCACTCGCTGGCGGTGAAGTGGAGTTCCTCGGTGCAGGCGGCTGAGATGTTCTCCGTACCCATCAGCTCGAAGTGTTCAATCAGTTTGATGATGGGCTGCGCCTTCTGCGAGGCGAGGCTGTAGTAGGATTTGAACATGCGGATGAAGGCCCACTGGGTCCAGTGGTAGTAGTCGGGGTCGCAGGTGCGCACCTCGCGGTCCCAGTCGAACGAGAATCCTATCTTGTCCAGCTGCTCGCGGTAGTGGTTGATGTTGGCCACGGTGGTCACCTCGGGGTGTTGTCCCGTCTGTATGGCATATTGTTCGGCGGGCAGTCCGTAGGCGTCATAGCCCATGGGGTTGAGCACATTGAATCCCTGCTGTCTCTTGTACCTGGCATAGATGTCAGAGGCGATATATCCTAAGGGGTGTCCCACGTGCAGTCCGGCCCCGGAGGGGTAGGGGAACATGTTGAGCACATAGAATTTCTTCCGTTTCTTGTCTTCCGTCACTTGGTAGGTCTTGTCTTCCACCCACTTCTGACGCCATTTCTGCTCGATTTCTCTAAAGTTATATTCCATATCTTGATGTTTTGTTTGTTGTCTTTCTTGATGGATTGCCGGTTCTTCTGTAGAGCCATCTGCAAAGATACGAATAAAAAATGTGATATGGCTCAAAATGGGGGGATTTTCTCTGCTTTTCCGTCCCTGTTTTAACCATTTTTTATATTGTTATAAATTTTTCATCTGTTTCTTGTTGCATGATACAAAGATTTTGTCTAATTTTGTCCGCAATAAACTAATTATTCACTTAAACGATTTAGATTATGAAGAGAATTTTACTTCTTATGTTTGCTTCTCTCCTGACGATGGGCATTCATGCACAGAATCTGTTGGAGAATGGTGGTTTTGAATCCTGGACCAATGATACCCCCGATGCCTGGAAGAGTGCCAATTCAGCCAGCAATGCCACGTTGGAACAGAGCACCGATGCCTATGCAGGCCAGTATGCCGTATTGGTGAAAGGTGCTTCAGGCAACAAGCGTCTTGGTTCCAAGGAAATGAGTCTCGAGGCTGGTGAATATCAACTTACCTTCTATGCCAAGGCATTGACCGAAGGTGGCCAAGCACGTCCAGGCTATGCTCCTTTCACACTGGCTGACGGGAAATATACCATGGGTAATTATGTGTATGGTTCATACGCAAACTTGAGTGTATCTGAGTGGACCAAGGTTACTTATGATTTTACGCTCACTGCCACGACCGATTTGAACATAGTAGTGATGAATCCCAAGAACCTGGGCGATATCTTGATTGACGATATTTCTTTGGTTCTTACCAAGAAGATTGACAATCAGCCACAGGTTGACATCAGCAACACGCCCGAGACGGCCTATACCGTTGCCAAGGCTATCGAACTGATCAATGCCGGTGAGGGTCTCGACAAACCGGTTTACGTGAAGGGTATCATCACTTCTATCAAAGAGGTTTCCACCCAGTATGGCAATGCCACTTTCGACATCAAGGATGCCGTTTCCGACGATGCTCCCGCTGTTACGGTATATCGTTGCAAAGACTTTAACAATCAGAAGATTACCGATGAGAACGTCATCAAACTGAACGACGAAATCATCGTTTACGGTACCTTGAAACTCTTTGGTTCTACGCCTGAGGTGACCAATGGTTATTTCTATTCCATCAATGGCACATCCACTGCCATCGAAGCTGTTGCTGCCGACAAGGCCCAGCAGCAGGTTATCTTCAACATGGCTGGCCAGCGCATCAACCAGCTGCAGAAGGGTATCAACATCCTTGGCGGCAAGAAGGTGCTGGTGAAATAAGGAATCAGTTTTTTTTAATGCATCAAAAGGGCGTGTCAGGCTTTTCCCTGGCACGCCCTTTTGTGTTCCTCTTCACTGATTTATATCCACGTGAGCCGCTTCCAGATGCCCTCCAAGGGGCCGTGGCTGTGGTTGTTCATCCACCATCGGCAGAAGCAGGCCTGGGCGATGAGGATGCAGATGCCGGCGGCCACACTCGCCGTGTCGCAGAGTCGCAGATGCAGGCCCCAGTGATAGAAGAGCGCGGCACCGATGATGCTCTGCGTAATATAGTTGGTGAGACTCATACGGCCGTAGGGCATGATGAGCTGCATGGGCCGGTGGAGTGGGGTGGTGTAGAAGGCGAAGAGTAGCGAGGTGACGATGACGGTCATGAAGCAGAACTTGTGGAGCGAGTTGATGACCAGCATCAGCGACGACAGGAAAGTGGGATAGGAGAGGGGATAGAGGATGCTCTCCGAAAGGGCCTCGGCGGGCATGGATTTCACGAAAGCAGGAATCAGCGAACTCAGTCCGTAGAGGGGGAAGAAGGCGAGGAGCGCCACGGCCAGGATGCGGCCCCACAGGCGGCGGTTGTCTGCACGGTCGGCAAACCATTCCGTCCTGCCAGCCACCATGCCGAGGATGAAGAGCGAGGCCGTCTGGAAGAAGCGGCCGTTCTGCCAGGCCCAGGCCAGACTGAAAATCTGTCCCTCCCAGAGATTAGTTTTCAGTGTCTGCCAGAAGTCGCCCTCAGAGAGCGATACCATGGCCGCCTTCCAGTCGTCTCCGTAACTGAAGGTCAGGATGGTTGTCTCGCTGTCTATCCATGCCGCATAACCCATCTTCAGCCATTCCAGTGGCTGCAGCATCAGCACGGCGGCGAGCACCAGCAGGTGGCGCGTCTTCATCCGGCAGACGACGGGTAGCACGAAGCCCACGATGCTGTAGAGCACCAGCACCTCGCCGCAGAAGAACGAGGCATTCAGGCAACCGAAACAGAAGAGCAGCACCATGCGCCAGCAGAACCTCAGCCGGAAGTCGATGCCCCTGCGGGCGGCGTTGCGGTCCATGATATAGAAACTGAATCCGAAGAGCAGGGCAAAGATGGCGTAGGCCTTGCCGCCGATGACAAACCACAGGCTGTCCCACACCATCTGGTCGGCCAGCTGCAGGGCCACGGAGTCGGGTGGGGTTTGGTTGTAGAGATTGAAGTGTTCGATACTGTGGAGTAGGATAATCATGGCTACGGCAATGCCGCGGATGGCATCCACCACCTCCACGCGTCCTGCTGCGGTCAGGTTGCTATTGTTGTTCATAAGGTCAAAAATGAAGGATTAGAATAATTTTTTGATCACTTTTCGGTTGCCGATAATGTAACAGTTGCTGTTTCTATTAATCCGTCTCTTTATACCGTCCAGTGTATAGGTATCGACATTCTTCGGATCTGTAGATGCCGGCATATCTTGGATGGAGGTATCAGTTCCAAGTATCTCATCCAGTATTTTCAGGTTTTGGGCATACCAGTCTTTCACATATTGCAACTCTTCGTCCAGGTTGAGTGGAACGGGGTTGTTGTTCCATTTCTCATACTCCCGTTGCCATGCACCCGATTCCTTCATTTTGGATGCATATGCATCCATTTTTCCGTAGACATGTTCCATCGAGAGGGTGCTTACAGACAGTTCGGTCCATCTTCGCTTCATATCATCGCGGAATCCGTCCACGTCATTCGTATAGAGGTGGTCGTATATCCTGTTGTTGGTCAGATTCGACAGCGTTGTATATGCTTCATAATGTGAACCATCATATAAGCCGCCCAAAGAGCAGTCCAGGTCCCAGGGGGTGATGAGGAAGACCTGGTATTCCTGGATATTCGGACAGCTGATATGCGTGTTCTTCATGTTGTTATCGATGATGTTCAGACTCATCAGAAACAGCATGTAGTCTCTCAGATTGTCGGGGTAGAAACGGTTTTTGTATTCGTTTGCAAAAAGCGACACATTCCCGCTACAACAGTCTATCAGTTGCTGCAGAGGGCTCCAGGCTTCCTCACAGGGATAGTCGTCGGGATATTGCAGTTCCCACCCGTTCCATGTTTCCGAATCCATGCTTTCCTGCTTGTCATATCCCCCGAACTGGGTTGCCGCGCTCCATGCTTCGCCTTTGTACAAGACCCCTCTGATAATCACGTTGCTGTCAGTGTTTTCTTTCACTTTTTTCAGTCCCAGCAGTTTCCTGTCTATTTTGTCGCTCATGCAGTACAGGCCGTGATAGGCCCCGTTCAGGTAAACCTCAACGTATTCGCCTTTTGTGCCGTTGCGGTTGTCGAAATCGGTAGGATAGGGAGTCTTGCTGATTTCGTTCCATAGGTCAAAGCAGACTCTGTTGCGCATTCTGATACGGTCTACGGCCATGGCATCCAGAATCCAGTCGTTTTCTTTTCTGATGTTGAAGAAATTTGCATCAAGGTCATCGCCCTCAGTGTCGAGCAGTTTCACGGCAAACGATTTCTTTTCGTATTTGAGCGATGATGCCCCTCTGTATCTGAGTTTGCAATCAAACGTGTCGCACAATAATCCGTCGACCCGCTTTTCCGGGTCGTAGATGGTTATTTGTCCTGGAATATACTCTTCTTTGGTCAGTTTTGAGACATCGACATTCAGCTGGACCAGGGGCAGCGATTTCTCGTTGCTTGTTGCCACGGCTGTTTCCCAGTCGGTGTCTGCAATGGCTTGAAGGGATGTGTTTGCAAGGATAAGCATCAATAGTATTTTCTTCATGATAGGTGATGGTTTGGGTGTTGTTGTTTTGCGGAATGCGATTTATATGGTGCAAAGATACAGGATTATCTCCATTCCTCCAAATTTGTTCTGCTTTTTCAGTCGAGGCGATGGGATAATGGTCATGAGGTCATGAGGTCATGAAGGTCATGAAGGATTTATCCGTTCGTTATGTATGAAAAATTGTAAGTAAATTAATATAAATAATAATATATAATATATATTATATATTATTATTTAATTCGTAAATAGACCCGTATGTGCAGTTTCATAAATCCTTCATGACCTCATGACCTCGTGACCTCATGACATATGACCTTCATGACATCTGTTGTGGGGGGTGTGAAAAAATATTTGATTATCAACTCTTTATATATAGATTAATGGATGTATTTGACATCATTCTTCATGAACATATCCATCAGAAGCAGGATGTTATAACAGTTTTTCCTCTGAAAAGCCACCTGATTTTTGGCTTTTCTGCGCTACAAAACCTGCCTTTTTGCATCACAAATGCTTTCGTTGAACCAAAAAAATGCTTCAAAAACGCTGAGAACACTTGTTTTTTCCACCCCATCCATACCTGTTTCAGGCTCTGATTCATACCCCTCTCCGAACCCTACTTTCAAATCGTAACTTGTGCCATAGTGGCCCAGATTCAACCCTCTTCCATGGTTCTATCTCCTGATACATAGCAATATACAAGCATATTACTACCATTTTGGCTCCATAGGGTAGGGGATAGAAGCAACCGGAAAAACAGGCCCTTTTTCTCCGATTCTCATCCAAAAAATGGGAAAAACGAAGGTTTTTTCTTGCTCTTTCTCCTCATGTGGTAACCTCAGTTCAACTGAGGTTACCACCATTCTTTACTTTTGGATCCCATTTTTGCAGGTACGCGTAGCTGCAATTGCAAGTACCTCGTAGCTGCAAAAAATAGGGGAAATATGGGCATCCTGCACTATGTAGGGGGATTGTTTGGCTGTGTGGAGGAAAATTCGTAACTTTGCAGGGAAATTCCCCCAGTTCCCTGAAAACATGAAGAAACATAACGAAACGATTGATATCACCCGCTGTCTGCTCATCGCCCTCATGGTGTTTGTCCATGTGGTCAACTTCGGCGACCGCAACCCCGGGGTCAAGTATGCCATCCTCTCGTTCATGATGCCCACCTTTCTGGTCATCACGGGCTATCTGGTGAATGTGAGGAAGAGCGTGGGCGGTTTCCTCAACTATCTGCTGCAGCTGTTCCTGCCCTACGTCATCATGGTGAGCGGATATATGGTGATGTCGCTCTATCTGCCTGTGCGCGACGGGATTACGACGCTCGATGCAGCCACAGTTTGCCGCGTGCTCTTTGTCACCTCCATCGGTCCCTACTGGTTCCTGAGGGTGATGATGGTGTGCGGCCTGTGCTACTATCTTGTCTACCGGCTGCTGAACTCACAACCCGTGGTGGTGCGCTTCTGTATGCTGGCGGCACTGCTGATTGTGCTGTCGGTCTACACCCCCTTGATGAGCATCCGTTGCGCCGCCTACTACCTCACCGGCATTGGCATCCGCCATTTTCTGAACGATTTCGACCGGGTGTGTCTTTATGCCTGGTGGCCGGCCATCCCCCTGCTGCTGATTCTGATGCAGACCGAATGGTATGACTGGGGTAGCCTGTCGACCATGGCCAGCGTGTTCTGCTTCCTCTCCGTCGCCTCGTGGATAGGCACAAGGGTGAGGGGACAGTGGCGCAACGCGATGGTCTATATCGGCCGCAACACCCTGCCCATCTATCTCTTCCATCCCATCTTCACGATGGCCTCGAAGTGGCTGTTGCCCTGCTTCCGTTTCGAACCCTCGGGCACCCTCCACGCCCTCTTCACCGTGGCCCTCGCCATCGCAGGCAGCCTCGCCATCGCGCGGATGATGGATGCCACACGCCTCTCCTGGCTCTTCGGCAAGGCCCGCATCCTGCGCTGAACTGCCACGGATTCCCCTTTTCCTTTCTTTCAAACAACCCATTTCAGGACAGAACTTTTATCATGACATTACCCTTCTGTGACTTCACTTCTTACCGCAGCCATTATGGTCCCTTGGTACGGCTCGGAGTGCCCATCATCGTGGGCAACATCGGACATATCGTGCTCAGTTTTGCCGATACGCTCATGATTGGCCGCTACGGCATGAAGGAGCTGGCTGCGGCCAGTTTCGTCAACACGCTCATCGTGCTGCTCATCATCTTCGCACTCGGCTATTCGCTCGGGCTGACACCCATCGTGGGCAGCCGCTACGGTCGGGGAGAGAAGGCGAGCATCGGGCAGGTGGTGAGACAGGCTGTCGTGGCCAACCTCCTGCTCTCGCTGCTGCTTGTGGCGATAGCCGTGGGCCTCTATCTCAACATCCACCGCATGGGACAGCCAGAGGAACTGCTGCCGCTGATGCGGCCTTTCCTGTTGGTGCTCATCGTGGGACTGCCCTTTGTCTGTGTGGGCAATGTGTTCAAGAACTTCTTTGATGTCATCGGCGAGACCAAGCTCACGATGCTCGTGCTCGTCATGGGCAATGTGGTGAACATCGTGGGCAACTACCTGCTCATCTATGGGGTGGGACCCTTCCCCGAACTCGGACTTGTCGGGGCAGGTATCTCCACCACCGTGGCCCGCATCTTCATCCCCCTCTGTTTCATGGGCGTACTGCTTTTCAGGCGCCGTTACCGCGTCTACCTCGATAGTCTGCTCCATGATCGTCGCGAGCCCGGCATCTTTGCACAGCTCAACCGATTGGGATGGCCGTCGGCCCTGCAGACGGGGATGGAGACCGCCGCCTTCTCTCTGACCGCCGTCTTCGTGGGCTGGATAGGCACGATGGCACTGGCTGCCCACCAGGTCATGATCACCGTGTCGCAACTTTTCTATATGGTCTATCTCGGCATCGCCGTGGCGGTATCGGTCAGGGTGAGCCACTTCAACGGACAGGGCGATCATGTGGCCATCCGCCATACCACCTGGGCTGGCTTCCATCTCATCCTCCTCATCGCCCTGATGGTGTCGGTGCCCATCGTGCTGCTGCGCCATGAGATAGGTGCCTGGTTTACCGATGATGCCTCGGTGCATCTCCTGGTGGCCCAGTGTGTCATCCCCCTCATCATCTACCAGTTTGGCGATGGCATGCAGTGTACGTTTGCCAATGCGTTGCGCGGACTGGGTTGCATGAAGCCGCTGATGTATGGCTCGTTTGTGGCCTATTTTGTCGTCTCCCTGCCGCTCAGCTGGTTATGGGGCATCTATATGGGGTGGGGTATCGTGGGCATCTGGTTCTCCTTCCCCGTCTGTCTGACGGTGGCCGCCATTATCTATTATGCCATCTTCCGCAGAAGCTACCGGGAGTTGTCGTCGAAATGACTCGCTTTTATACTGATTTCAGCCCCGGACAGAGGGGCTTTTTCGAGAAAAATCATTACCTTTGCAGACCCAATACCCATTGACAAACATCATGGCAAAGAAAGACCCTATGCTCACCCCGATGATGAAGCAGTTCTACGACTTCAAGGCCAAATATCCTGATGCCTTGCTGCTCTTCCGCTGCGGTGACTTCTATGAGACCTATTGTGAAGATGCGGTGAATGCCTCGCGCATCCTCGGCATCACGCTTACCCGGCGCAACAACGGTGCCGCCCTCGGCACAGAGATGGCCGGCTTTCCCTATCACGCCCTCGACACCTATCTGCCCCGACTGGTGAGGGCAGGACTGCGTGTGGCCATCTGTGACCAGCTGGAAGACCCGAAGACGGCCAAGGGACTGGTGAAGCGCGGCGTTACCGAGGTGGTGACCCCGGGAGTGGCCATCAATGAGCATGTGCTCAACTACAAGGAGAACAACTTTCTCGCGGCCGTCCATCTGGCCACCGTCGGCAATGCCGACCGCAAGCACAGTGTCTGCGGCGTGGCCTTCCTCGACATCTCTACGGGAGAGTTCTTCACGGGCGAAGGCTCTGCCGACTATGTGGAGAAACTGATGACCAACTTCCAACCCAAGGAGGTGCTCTATGAGCGTGGACGGAAGGAGGAGTTCGAACGCTATTTCGGCTCCCGGCTCTGCACCTTCGAACTCGACGAATGGGTGTTTGTGGAACAGACCGCCCGGCAGCGGCTGCTCAAGCAGTTTGGGGTGAAGAGCCTCAAGGGATTCGGGGTCGATGGTCTCCACCACGGTGTGACGGCCGCCGGGGCCATCCTGCAATATCTTGAGATGACACAGCACACACAGATAGGTCACATCACCTCCATCTCACGCATTGAGGCCGACCGCTATGTGCGCATGGACAATTTCACCATACGCAGTCTCGAACTGGTGCAGCCGATGCAGGAGGACGGAGCCTCCCTGCTCTCGGTCATCGACCATACCATCTCTCCCATGGGCGGACGCCTGCTGCGCCGCTGGCTCGTCTTCCCCCTCAAAGAGGAGAAACCCATCCGCGAGCGTCTCGATGTGGTGGACCATTTCTTCCGTCATCCCGATTTCCGCGCCTGTCTCGACGAGCAGTTCCACCGCATAGGAGACCTGGAGCGCATCACCTCGAAGGTGGCGGTGGGAAGGGTGACACCCCGTGAGATGGTTCAACTGAAGAATGCCCTCGTGGCCATCGTTCCCGTGAAGGAGGCCTGTGCCGCGGCCGACAATGCGGTGCTGAAAAGGGTAGGGGAGCAGCTCTCTCTCTGCGAGAGTGTGCGCGACCGCATCGGACGCGAGGTGAACGAAGACTCGCCGCAGATGGTGAGCAAGGGCGACGTGATCAAGAGTGGGGTGAACGATGAGCTCGACGAGCTGCGCCAGATAGCCCACAGCGGCAAGGACTACCTGCTCAAGATCCAGGAGCGGGAAATCGAAAAGACGGGTATCGCCAGCCTGAAGATTGGCTACAACAATGTGTTCGGCTATTATCTCGAAGTGAGGAACACGTACAAGGACCAGGTGCCCACCGACTGGGTGCGCAAGCAGACCCTCGCACAGGCCGAACGCTATATCACCCAGGAACTGAAGGAGTATGAGGAGAAGATTCTCGGAGCCGAAGACCGCATCCTCGCTCTGGAAGCACGGCTCTTTGCCGACCTGGTGGCCTCCGTACAGGAGTTTATCCCCCAGATACAGATCAACGCCAACCTCGTGGCCCGGCTCGACTGTCTGCTCTCCTTTGCCAAGGCGGCTGAGGAGCACCATTATGTGCGGCCCGTTGTCGATACCTCCACGGTGCTTGATATCCGGGAGGGACGACACCCCGTCATCGAGACCCAGATGCCCGTGGGCGAGAGCTATGTGCCCAACAGCATCCTGCTCGACAATGAGTCGCAACAGATCATGATCATCACCGGACCGAATATGGCCGGAAAATCGGCGCTGTTGCGCCAAACGGCACTCGTGGTACTGATGGCCCAGGTGGGCTGTTTCGTGCCCGCAGAGAGCGCGAGAATCGGTCTGGTGGACAAAATATTCACCCGTGTGGGTGCCAGCGACAATATCTCCCTCGGCGAATCCACTTTCATGGTGGAGATGACCGAGGCTTCGAATATCCTCAACAATGTGACACCGCGCTCCCTCGTGCTCTTCGACGAACTGGGACGGGGCACCAGCACCTACGACGGCATCTCC
>JAEDMP010000023.1 GCA_016302965.1 Bacteroidaceae bacterium | reverse complement strand
TTTCAAATTCATCGAACTCACGTTATTCAAGCATTCGAATCAGGCATTCTGGATTTGCAGGATAAGTTCATCGGGAGTAACAAGAGTTTGCTCTCCTGTAGTCATATTCTTCAGTGTAATCTTTCCTTCAGCCATTTCGTTTTCGCCTACAAGTGCCACGAAGGGAATCTGCTTGGCATTGGCATAACTCATCTGCTTCTTCATCTTTGCCTTGTCAGGGAAGAGTTCGGTACGAATTCCGGCCACTCTTGCTTTGGCCACTACAGGCAGAGAATAGGCTGTTTCCTTTTCACCGAAATTGATGAAGAGCAACTGGGTACCTGTCATTGCATTCTTGGGGTACAGATCGAGTGTATTAAGCACGTCGAAAATACGGTCTGCACCGAATGAGATACCAACTCCGCTAAGTCCCGGCATACCAAAGATACCCGTCAGATTGTCATAACGACCACCACCCGTGATGCTTCCCATAGGGGTATCGAGTGCCTTCACCTCAAAGATGGCTCCCGTATAGTAGTTCAGTCCGCGAGCCAAGGTGAGGTCAAGTTGAATCTCATTGTTGAGTCCGGTCTGTTTGAGCATGTCAAGGATGAACTGTGTCTCTTCCACACCTTTAAGACCGGTCACACTGGCAGAGAGGACCTCTCTGATAATCTGCAATTTCTCATCATTTGTACCCTGCATCGCAATAATCGGTTGAAGCTTCTCTATAGCCTCCTCAGTGATACCGACCTCTCTCAGTTCTTCATTCACCTTGTCGAGTCCAATCTTGTCGAGTTTGTCGATTGCAACCGTGATGTCAACAATTTTGTCTGCTGCACCGATGGTCTCAGCAATGCCTGTCAGTATCTTGCGGTTGTTAATCTTAATCTGTACACGTATACCAAACTTGGTGAAAACCGTGTCGACAATCTGCATGAGTTCCACCTCGTTGAGCAACGAGTCACTACCCACAACATCTGCGTCACACTGATAGAACTCGCGGTAGCGTCCCTTCTGTGGACGATCAGCTCTCCAGACCGGTTGAATCTGATAACGCTTAAATGGAAGCTGGAGTTCATCACGGTGCATTACTACATAACGGGCGAAGGGTACTGTAAGGTCATATCTGAGACCCTTCTCACAAAGACGTGCTGCAAGCTTAAGGTGATTTCTGCCCAAAAGCTCCTCGTCAGTGATTTTTCCGAAATAATCACCACTATTGAGCACCTTGAAGAGCAGCTTGTCGCCCTCTTCCCCATATTTTCCCATGAGAGTCTGCAGGGTTTCCATGGCGGGTGTCTCTATCTGTTGGAATCCGTAGAGGGCATAAACGGAGCGTATGGTATCAAAGATATAATTACGCTTAGCCATCTCTTCAGGAGAGAAGTCGCGCGTGCCCTTAGGGATGTTAGGTTTTTGTGCCATTTTTTTGTCGGTTCTGTTTTATCTGTTTCAGCCATCCTCATGCGGATGTCAACTGTTGGATGAATGATTATTTTCTGACGATTGTCTGTTCGCGGTCGGGTCCAATGGAAATGATACAGATGGGAGTTTCCAACTGTTCTTCGAGGAAATGGATGTAGTTATTGAACTCCTTGGGGAATTGTTCCTCACTGGTGTACTTGGTCATATCGGTTTGCCATCCGGGCATCTCCACATAGACAGGTTCAATGCCCTCGTCAATACTGTAGGGGAAATAGTCTATATCTTTGCCATGCTGCTTATAGGCCACACATGCCTTAATGGTCTTGAAGCCATCCAGCACATCACTCTTCATCATGATGAGTTTGGTCACGCCGTTGACCATGATGGCATATTTCAATGCTACGAGGTCAATCCATCCGCATCTGCGCTCACGTCCGGTAACAGCACCATATTCATGTCCTATCTGCCGGATGGTATCACCGGTCTCATCAAAGAGTTCCGTGGGGAACGGCCCCGCTCCTACTCGTGTACAATAAGCCTTCATGATACCATAGACATCTCCGATTTTGTTGGGGCCGATGCCAAGACCGGTACATGCACCAGCACATATTGTATTGGAAGAGGTAACGAAGGGATAGGAACCAAAATCCACATCGAGCAACGTTCCTTGAGCACCCTCGCAGAGCACACTTTTTCCATCACGCAACAACTGATTGATTTCATGTTCCGAATCAACGATGTTGTATTGTCTGAGATATTCTATTCCCTCCATCCATTTCTTTTCTACTTCAGTGATATCATAGCTGAAGTTCATTGACTGGAGAATTGATTCATGGCGTGCCTTACAAGCGGCATATTTCTCTTCGAAGCGGTCGAAAATATCGCCTACACGAAGTCCTGTTCTCGAAACTTTGTCCGTATAGGTAGGTCCAATGCCTTTACCGGTTGTTCCCACCTTGCTCTTGCCCTTGGCAGTTTCATAGGCGGCATCGAGGACGCGGTGTGTAGGCATGATAAGATGAGCTTTCTTGGAGATGTGCAAGCGCTGTCTGAGGTCATGCCCGCTGGCTTCGAGTGCCTTGGCCTCATCCATAAACAGGTCGGGAGCAAGCACTACACCATTGCCAATGATATTTACCTTGCCACCCTGGAAAATGCCTGAGGGGATGCTTCGGAGTACATATTTCTGTCCTTCAAACTCAAGGGTATGCCCTGCGTTAGGCCCACCTTGGAAGCGTGCCACCACGTCGTATTCAGGTGTGAGCACGTCTACCACCTTACCCTTACCTTCATCGCCCCACTGCAAACCGAGCAGGACGTCAACTTTAGCATTGTTCATGACTGTTATTTTTGTTTGATGATTATTCGGATTGTCGAATTTGCCTACAAAATTACAAAATAATTCCCAACCGCCTATACATTTTCAGTTTTTTTTATGGATGTCGTGGATTTTTTTTCAAATTGCAGATACCAGATTACAGGAAGCCACAAATCAGAGAATTCACAAAGGCACTGAGATGTAAAAGCGCGCCCCTTGGGTGTAGTTGGAGTCAATACCGACCAGGGCATTCATACGGTCAGCTATAATCTTGCAGATATGGAGTCCTAAGCCGGTACCCTGGTGGAAAGAGTCGAGCTTGACAAAACGCTTGAACACGTCATGTTGCTTGTCCAATGGGATGCCGATGCCCGTATCCTCGACCGACAAGGTGATATGACCTGGTTTTTCCGTAGATGAGCACTTCAAAAGGATATAGCCTTTGGAGGTATACTTTGAGGCATTGGTGAGGAAATTGAAGAGCACCTGACTCAAACGGGAGCTGTCAGTGACAAAAGTAAGGGTATCGGGCACATCACTCTCGAAACGCAGTTGTACCTGCGATTCATCAACACGGTGACGCACAGAGTCGAGCACCACACGACAAAGTTCATTTACCCGGTGTTCTGCAAAATGCATCTTATACTGGCCGCTCACCAGTTCTGAGATGGAGATGATATCCTCCACCAACTGGGTGAGCAGTTCCGAGTTGTGTTCAATGGTATGGGCAAAGGTCTGCCGATCCTGTTCTGTAAACTCATTGTTGTCATCGAGTATCACCTGCGAGAATCCAACGATAGCGTTGAGAGGAGTACGTATCTCATGACTCATATTCTGGATAAAAGCCATCTTCTGCCGGTCACTTTCTTCGGCAAGCCGCCTGGCTCTGGCCAGGTCCTCATTCTGGGCTTTGATGCGCTTCATGGTCTTGATATGGGTGTAGAGATAAGCAGATAGCAATACCAGCAGCAAGAACGCCACCACCAACACGGCATACATCAGCAATGTAGTGAGACGGTCCTTTTCATAATTCTCAGCCATGACCAGTTTGTCTTTAGCCACAGCCAGACTATCCATCTTATTCTGCGAGGACAGACGATTGGCAAGCATAGTCTGACGCATAAGATCAAGCCGTAGTCTTTGGTCAAGTGCTTCTGCGATGGATGCTTGATTCTTGTTACGCTCCAGATGAAGCCGGTTATTCTCTAAGCGCAAACGCATGTGGGTGGCTTCGATGGCATTAAAACCCAGTTGTTCGTCCATATAGTCACGATCGCGTTTGTAGACTTTGGCATGCTTTCTACGATAGATGGCTATTTCTTTCTCTACACTTTCAATAGCTTTATTCCATTGCAGGGCATTGACGTAACAGATGGTACGGATATGCTGTTCCTCAGTTGTCCCATAGGAACGTCTGATCAACTGGAATCCCTGTTCATCATGTCCATTCATGATTTCTATGGCAGCCTTGAGGCCAGCCTCTTTTTCTTGATATTCGTAACCTTTGGATTTCTTCATATCCATCACGTGTCTGTAGAGGCTCCAAAAGAGAACCGCATCGTTTTGCTCAAAAGCGAGCATCGCTTCCTCGATGAGGATGTCGTACTGCAGTCTCTCCGTGGCGCAAATTTTTTCGGCTTTTCGGAGCCAGTATTGAGCCTTCTCATAATCATAGTTCATACGATATAGCTTCGCGAGCCTCACCATATCTTCAGTGGGGGGATAATTCAGATGATGGGTATCGACAATGAGAAAAGCTTCTTCATAGGCCTTGATGGCGAGTGAGATCGAGTGTCGCTGGGTATAGATTGGGCCAAGCACTTTAGTGGCATAAAAAAGAGCAAAGTAATCCTTCTCGCGGATGGCTTGAAGCCGCAATTCTTCAGACAGGTTGAAGGCACGAAGACTCATATTATTATTGAGGTAACTGAATACCTCATTGGTAAAAGCGAGGTAATAGAGCCTCATGTCTCCTGCCTGTTTCGCCATCTGGCGCATTTGGGGAGCTACCTCAACAGCATGTTCCAAATCATTGACCAGCGTATAGTGATGGAGCATGACACTCAAGGCAAAGGCTTTGCCGATGGCACTATGGTCAGAATCGGCTTTGGCATAAAGCTTTCGAGCCAGGATGACGCCCTCTTCCTCTGAGCGTTTGTTCATGGCGGCCTCATAAAGCGCAGCGTAAGAAGCTGGTATCTCGGTTCGGAGATTACGATTTTTATCTATATTAAATAAAAAAGAGGAGTCAGCTGAGTGGTTAGGAAAGACCGTGACAGCAGCCGAAACCGGATTCAAAAGTAGGGAAGAGAATGATAACAGGCACAAGGAAATCCAAATCTGAAGATGACTGCTTGAGAGCGCTTTGCGCAGGACATCATTGACCAATGTGGTAAGTTCTTCAGAACTGGACATGATATTGTTCTTGATGACTTCCCGGTCTTCCGGTGTGAGTTCACTGCCACTGTCGAGTAGAACCTCCGAAAGTCCAACAATGGAGTTGAGAGGCGTACGCACATTGAAGCTCATATTGTGAACGAAACTGTCTTGCATCCGATCCATCTCCTGAGCTCGAGCCAACTCTTGGCGCAACTGCTTCTGCTTGTCGCGGATGAGTTTCATACGCTCTCGGGCATAAATCAGCAAAATAACAGCGATGCCAAGGATTACTGTGATGGCTACGGTGGCAAACACCATTAGCAGCGTATGTTTCTTACGGATGGCCTTGGCCACTTTCTGTTTCAAAGCATTCGACTCCTGTTCTTCGGCCAGCATTTGTCGGTCTTGTTTGAGTTTATGGAGTTGCATGGAGTCATTGCGAAGTTGGAGACGGGTGTTTTCAGCCTGTGATGCCGCGAGCTGGTGACCAGCCTCTACATTGGCCAGTTCCATACGGCTACGTTCCAGGTTGAGCCGCAACCTTTCCAGCTGGAGTCGGCTTTGTTCAATAGTGGCATCCAGTTCGTTCACCTTTTGAGACAGGGTGAGATCCATTGAATGCGTGAAGATATTTTTCAGTTTCTTCAGACTTACTTGAAACGCATGCTTTCCCTCATCCAATTGCTGATAAAGATGGCAAAGTATCGTATAGCGCAACTGGTTGTCGCTGAGACTGTCGGCATGCAACTGAGCATCGGCAGTACGTCCCATCCTCATCTCATGATAGATGATCACGGCACGTGCCAAATCAACATTTCGGTTGACAAGAATCATCTTTTGATAGTGCTCATGCTCACGGTCAAAATCATCGAATCGACCCAGGTTATATAGGGCGATGAGTTTCAAGCCAACCAAAGGCATGAGGTTATTCTCATTACGCTCTATTTTTATACCTCGCTCACTATAGTCTACGACCTCATCATACTGCTCCACTTGCAGATACAAATCGGCAAGTGAAAGATATTCCAATGAGGAGTTCTGCCCGGTAGGATTGTTCAGACTATAGTCGAGCGCCATCTTCATATATCTCAGAGCCTCATCGAAATCGCCGAGTTGAGAATGAATGTAACCCATGCTTTTCAAGAAACAGAGTTTTCCGTAGGCATCGTTATCACGAGTGGCTGTTTCGTCAATTTTCCTTGCCGTCTGGGTGGCCAGCAGATAGAGTCCATGATTTGCATAATACTCATTGAGAAGAACAAGGGCATGATAAAAATAGGCAGGAAAACCATAATGAGTGGCGAGTTGCATCTGTTGCTGGCATTCCCGTTCCACCTGCTCCTGAGTTCCTTGGGTACAGGCAATGTTGGAGCGAACGGACTGAGAGAGACAAAGAGCCTTTCCATCACCCAAGCGGACAGCACATTGGTCAAGACTGTCAAGCATGCGTGCACCATAGTCTGTATAGCGATTGGGATAGGCCTTGAGAAAAATCTCATACAGGCTGTCATGTATGGAGTAAGGATTGTTCTGGGCAAAGAGTGAAGGCATACCAACAAGAGAGACAACAGTCAAAATGACTATTGCCAACATTTTTTGATACATATGCTTTTCACAATCCATCACAGGTGAATAATTGGTTATGAGGTTTTAGTTGTATGCAGGTAATACTATCTGCCAAATCGAATACAAAAGTAAGCAATTAATTTGGAAACGTCCCCATTTTGTGTCAGAAAAATCAAAAAAATGTGTAGAATCAGGCAAATTGAGAAAAAAAATGATTAACTTTGCGCTCAGAAATGGAATCAGACCAGCAGTTTTGTCCATCATCCATTCGCCAACAGATATGAACCAAACAACATTCGGGACATGAATCAGGCCAACCAGCAAGAATCCAACATCCGCAACCAACGGGAATTATCGGTACCAACAGGCAGTCTTCAGCAGTCTATGGGACTGAGAGAACTCTCGCTCGATGAACTGAGTCATATTACAGGAGGATGACCACATGAAAAAAAATCTTTTCAGAAAAGAAACGCTCGATGCCCTGGAGCATCCAGGACAGGTCAATGACTTTGTCAGAGTGACCACACCACCCCTTTATATCCTGCTCACCGCCATGACGCTATGCGTCGTTGTGGCATGTCTATGGGTGGCATTGGGAACCGCTACCGAGCAGGTGAAAACGATGGGAGTGATGTTTCCGCATGACAAGCCTTACAGGGTGACAGCTTCCCACAACGGAACGGTTGATTCGCTGCTTGTGGCACGGGGCGACAGGGTGCAGCCCGGCACCCCTCTGCTCATCATGCGAACAACCTCGACTGATTCAGGCACCTGGGACACGATACATGCCAACGTAGCGGGAATCGTCATTGATATCGCACATGAAGATGATGACTGCAAAGCGACAAAAACGGTGGCTGAGATTATCCCCCAAAAGGAAACCCATACCAACCGGGAACTCATCACTTTTGTGGAATACAAGCATCTGAGCAAACTAAAGGCAGGACAAAAAGTACAGGTGACACCAGTAGACCTTCATCGGGAAGACTATGGATATATCACAGGACGAATTGTACGGATTAGTCATTTCCCCATCATACAGAAAGATGCTCAGCATGAAGCTTCCATCAGACATTTTGCTGACAAAATCTTCCCAACCGAAGCCGCCTACGAAGTAAAAATACTGCTCGATACAGACCCCGCAGACACCAGGCGACTTAGGTGGTCCAGAGAAAAAAGCCGTGACATCCAGCTACCGATCATGGCCTTCTGCCATATCCAGATGATTACGGAAAGAAAGAACATTTATAAGATGTTGCTCAAGTTCTAAAGGACAAGATGAATATATCCTGTAAAAAGTTCAATATATCAATTAGTTACCTAAAACAAGAATCATTTCATTATCGAAAAATATTTCCAGCAGCAACATGGGTATTATAAGAAATCGAAAGAAAGTGGCCAAGGTGCCTGTGGTAGTGCAGATGGAGACGGTAGAATGTGGTGCTGCCGCTCTATCAATGTTACTTGCCTATCACGGAAAATGGCTGTCGCTGGAGCAGTTGAGAACCGACTGTGGCGTAACCCGTGACGGCAGCAACGCCCGCAACATGGTGCTGGCAGCCAGACAGCACGGATTGGATGCCCACGGATGGAAGGCCGACATTGAACATCTCGAACCACTGGCTCCCGCCATTATCCACTGGAACTTCAATCATTTCGTGGTATTCAAGGGGTTTCACAAGGGACTGGCCTATCTCAACGACCCCGCTGTGGGCAGCATAGCGGTAAGCATGGATGATTTCAGTCAATCGTATACAGGAATCGCCATCACCGCCACGCCTACACCTGACTTCAAGCCACAAGGCCATCAAACCTCCATCCTCCACTATGTCAAAGAGAATATCCGGGGAGTTGGCGATGCTTTCTTTTTCACCCTCATCATGGGGATACTCTATGCCTTTTCCGGCCTTGTCTATCCCTTTTTCTCACAAATATTTCTTGACCATATCATCACGGGCAGGAACGATGACTGGACCCTCCCCTTCTTTTTAGCCTTCTCCGCCCTGGTCTCCTTTCATTTTCTTCTTTCTTATACTGACAATGTGTATGGCCGTCGCTACGCAGGTGCCATGTCACTCAAGGGCAACACGCGCTTCCTTTGGCATACCCTCAATCTACCAATGGAGTTCTTTACACAACGATATGTGGGCGATATCGTGCAACGCCAATCGCTCAATGAAAATATCACCAGAACGCTCATTACCATCCTTGCACCCTATGCGGTCAACCTGATACTCATCCTGCTCTACATCTCCGTTATGCTCCACTACAGTCTCTTGCTCACTATGGTAGGAGTGGTGGTGATGGGCATCAACCTTTATGCGGTTTACGACGTACACGAACTGAGAAACAATCTTGCCCGTGCCATGGAGCAATGGGAGGGACGCTTTTACGGCATCACCATGTCGTGTGTAGACAATATCGAAAGCATCAAGGCGGCAGGAGCCGAAAGAGGGTTCTTCGAGTTCTGGGCCGGCAACTTTGCCCGCTGCAGCAACCATGAAGTGGCCTTTCAGAAAAGGGATTTTTACCCCTTTGTCTTCCAGCATATCTCCCATGCACTGGTGCTTACACTCGGAGCGATACTCATCCTGCAAGGCGAGTTCAGCATCGGTATGCTCATGGCCTTCCAGGGATTCATGGCCGAGTTTATGAAACCCGCCACAGGACTGATGGAGGGTGCCACCACGGTGATAGAACTGAGGTCGCAGATGGAACGTATCGACGACGTGCTGGCCTATCCGCAGGAGCAACGGATTGCCAAGGAAAAACCGGATGAGGCAGCGGGCAAACTGGGAGGACGACTGGAGATGAAAGACGTGAGTTTCGGCTACAGTCCCACCGACTCTCCTCTCATCACCCACTTCTCACTCTCCTTGGAACCTGGCCGGAGCGTGGCTATCGTGGGTCCCTCGGGATGCGGCAAGAGCACCATAGCGAAACTGATTTCTGGACTGTATGAACCCTGGAACGGACAACTGCTTTTTGACGGAAGGGAACGGAAGGACATCAGCCGCGAGGAGTTTGTCAACTCCGTGGCCGTCATCGACCAGCATGTCATCCTCTTCAACGATACCATCGCCGAGAATGTCAAGATGTGGGACCACTCCATCGAGGATTTCACCATGAACATGGCCTGCATGGATGCCGGCATACGTGAGGACATCATCTCCCGGCCCAGGGGATTCAACACGCGGCTCGTCAAGGGTGGCAGCAACTTGTCGGGCGGACAGCGACAGCGAATAGAGATAGCCACGGCACTGGCACGCGAACCGGTGATTCTCGTACTCGACGAGGCCACCAGCGCACTCGATGCCGTGAAAGAAAAAGAGGTGATGGAGGGAATCCGGCAATGCGGCGCCTCGATGGTCATCATCGCCCACCGTCTGAGCACGGTGAGGGACTGCGACGAGATTATCGTCATGGACGAAGGACGGATTGTGCAGCGCGGACGGCATGAAGAACTGATGAAACAGGAAGGAACCTACAGACAACTGATGATGGAGGAGGACAACTGATATGTTATTCGACGACCAGATAGACAAAAGAAAAGAGAAGGAGACGGCCGCCCTCAGAGAGGTCTTTGCAGAGACGGCGCGCGACATGGGATTCAGGATGGACCGGGGGTCGACCATGGGTTCGGACAACCGTGTGCTGCACCTGCTGCTCGACTATCTGAAGGTGAAGGATTACCAACTCAACGATGACGGTTTCCTCTCTCCCGACGAGCAACTCGAACAGATACTCCGCCCACGCGGCATCATGCAACGCCGCATCCAACTGAAAGGACCCTGGTGGAAGATGACCATCTCTCCCAAACTCGGACAGGACCACGAGGGCAACATGCTGCTCTTCATCCCCCGGAAATGGCTCTTCGGTTACACCTGCATCAATGCCGCAGGCGAACGACGGAAAGTCAATGCGGAACTGATGAAAGAGGTGAACCCCGATGCCCTCACCTTCTACCCCGCCCTGCCCCCCAAGGCACTCAAAGGCCGTGACCTGTTGCTCTATGCCTGCCGGGTAATGCCCACCTCGGCCCTCTTTGCCCTCACCATGTCGGCCCTCATCGTGAGCCTCTTCGGCATGTTCGTGCCGTTCATCAACAAGCAACTCTTCAACCAGATTATCCCCAACGGCATCCTCCACGACCTCTATCCCATCGCCGCCCTGCTGGCCGGTGTGTTGGTGGGCAGTGCGATGATGGAGGTGTTAAGAAACAAACTGATACTGAGGGTCAAGGATATCCTAAGCATCAACCTGCAGATGGCAGTCATGGCCAGGGTGCTCACGCTCGACACCAGTTTCTTCTGGAAATATTCGTCGGGAGAAATCACCAACCGCATCACCTCCATCCGGCAACTCTGCACCCTGGCCAACAATGCCATCCTCGGAGCCTTGATCACGCTGGTTTTCTCGGTGATCTACGTCTTCCAGATGCTGGTCTATGCCTCGTCGCTGTTCCTGCCGGCCCTCCTCCTGCTCCTGCTGCAACTGCTGCTGCTCGTGGTCTATGCCATCCAGATGCACAAGGAAGAGCACGAACTCATCGAACACCAGTCGATGCTCGACGGCATGGAGTATGACCTCTTTTCTGGCATCCAGAAAATCAAGCTCACGGGATCGGAGAAAAGAGCCTATACCAAATGGCTCGACTTCTACCGCCATGGGGCACGTATCCGCTACAACCCCTCAATGGCTGTGAAGGTGATACCAGCCGTCATTGCACTCTGCCAGACGGGAAGCCTCGGCATCCTCTGGTGGCTCTGCTTGAAGAACGGGGTGGGCATGTCCGACTTCATCGCTTTCAACATCGCCTATGGTATGATTGCCGCTGCCCTCCAGGCGGTCATCGGCATCATCCCCAACCTGGCCCAAATCAGTCCGTTGCTGAAGATTGCCGAGACTGTGCTCGAAGCCGTGCCCGAACTGCAACCCGACGCTCCACAGGTGAACTATCTCAGCGGAAGCATCGAGGTGAGCGACCTCTCCTTCCGCTATAGCAACCAAAGTAACTGGCTCTTCCGTCACTTCAACCTGAAGATTGAACCTGGTGAGTATGTGGCGATTGTAGGACCATCAGGATGCGGAAAATCGACCCTGCTCCGACTGCTACTGGGTTTTGAACATCCGCAGACTGGAGGAGTGTTCTACGACAACTACGACCTCTCGAAATGCGACAAGACCAGCCTGAGAAAACTCATCGGCACCTGTCTGCAAGGGGGCAGCCTCTTTGCCGGCGACCTCTTCAGCAATATCACAGTCACGGCTCCCAACAGTACCATCGACGATGCATGGAGAGCCGCCGAGATGGCGGGAATAGCCGATGACATACGCCGGATGCCCATGCAGATGCATACCATCGTAAACGAGGGACAGACCGGATTCAGCGGTGGACAGAAACAGCGCATCCTCATCGCCAGGGCTCTCATCGCCAACCCCACTATCCTGCTCATGGACGAAGCCACCAGCGCGCTCGACAACATCTGCCAGAAGAAGGTGGCGCAACAGATAGACCGGATGGAATGCACACGCATCATCGTGGCACACCGGCTGAGCACCATCCGCCATTGTTCACGCATCATTGTGCTCGACAAGGGAGCTATCGTTGAAGACGGCAACTACGAGGAACTGATGGAACGGAAAGGACTCTTCTACCAACTGGCCAAACGGCAACAGGCACTGTAAGGCAGAGAACCCAGAAATGTAAAACAGAAAAACTAACAAAACCTATGAATATGAAGAAAGAACTGCTCATCAAAAACGAGGTGGCCGAGTTGGAGCACCTCGTCATCCTGATTGACGAGGTGACAGAGGAACTGCAGTTGGACCCCGAAATCGGCATGTCGCTGAATCTGGCGCTGGAAGAGGTGGTGTCAAACGTCATCCTCTATGCCTATCCCGAAGGAACAAACGGGACAGTCCAGATAGTGGCCAACAGCGACGGCCAAATGCTGGTCTTCACCATCACTGACCAGGGGAAAGCTTTTGACCCCACCCAGGTGAAGGAGGCCGACATTACCCTCTCTGCCGAAGAGCGAGCCATCGGCGGACTGGGTATCTTTATCGTGAACCAAATTATGGACAACGTGAGTTACCGACGCGAAAACGGACAGAATATCCTTACGCTCACCAAACGGCTCTAATCATCCAGATCAACAAATAACAATAATTTTATACAACTATGTCTGAAATCAAAAGAGACGGCAACCAAGTAACCGTTATTACCAACGCACGTATCGACACCATCAACGCCGGTGAATTCGAACGCGAACTGAACCCCATCATTGCCGAACCGGGCATCAACCTGACCATTGATTGCAATCCCCTTGATTATATCAGCAGCAGCGGATTGCGCGTGGTGCTGAAAGCCCAAAAGGCCGTTTCGGCCAACAAGGGAACGATGGTGCTCAAGGGAGTGAAACCCGCTATCAAAAAAGTATTTGACATGACGGGATTCTCACGATTCCTGAAGATGGAATAAGACGAAGGTGAACAGGGTGCGGCTTCCCTGTTCACCTTTTTTCAACCCTACTGGTTGGGGATTTTTTGACAACCGACGGGGATTTTCTCACTTCAGAGGTGGATTTTCTTGCCGATAGCCTCAAAATTCACCAAAACACTGATTTTTTTTCATGGAAAATGGCATTCTTTTGGAAATTTTCATTTATCTTTGCATCATCAAAACTACGGTTACACACAATGGTAAAGACAGACTACACCATCTTGTTACCTGAAGCTAATAATTAACAACTCAATATCTATGACCAAAAACGCTGGAATCAAAAGAAAAGCATGGGGACTGATGCTTCTGTCCTCGCTGGCTTTTTCATCCTGTTCCGACCTGGACGAGTATTTCGAGACGCCATCATGGATAGGCGGCTCCATCTACCAGGAACTGCAGGATGAAGGCAACTACTCCATTTTCCTGCAAGGAGTGGACATCGCAGAGATGCAACCCATCATGCAGGGAAAATCAATCCTGACTGTCATGGCACCCGACGACGAGGCCATGAAGACTTATCTACAGACAAACTACGGAACGACCGACATCACCAAGTTGGACAAGAAAGAGGTGGAGAAACTCATTGGCTTCCACATCCTCTACTACTCCTTCGACAAGGAAAAACTCTGCAACTTCCGACCCATCGAAGGCGATGGTGCAACCGAAGACCGACTGAACATCAATGCCGGACTCTACTACAAATTCCGTACGCGCAGCCGTGACGCCATCACCATGGCCTACGACTCCATCAGGCAGCGTGAGGTTCAAGTCTTCCACAACGACCGCCTCCTGCCCGTCTTCTCCTACCGCATGTTCCAGACCAAGGCGATAGATGCCAAAGAGAACTATGAGTATTTCTACCCCGAAACGGGCTGGAAAGACGATGACGGATTCAACGTGGCCAATGCCGCCATCACAGAATATGCCAAGATTGCACGCAACGGTTATATCTATAAGGTTGACCGCGTCATCAAGCCCTTGGAAACCATCTATCAGGAGATGAAGAAAGCCGGCAAATACAGCCGCATCCTCAATCTCTATGACAAAAGCGAATACTATATCTATGATGAGGAGCAGACCCGCGAAACAGGATCATCAGACTCTCTCTTCCTTCACTTCCATTATCGCCCCTTGGTGAACATAGACAGCGAATGGGGAGAAGCCCAGAGCTATGCGCAGATGGCATTACTCGCCTCACAAGCCTACTCCATCTTTGCGCCTACCGACCAGGCCTTCCAGAACTTCTTCAATGAATATTGGGGCGAGGGAGGTTACCAAAGCATTGAGGAGATTGACTCTGTGACCATGCAGGAAATCATGCGCAACTGCGTCTTTGCACAGAACATCGCTTTCCCCGCAGAAATCAAGAAGGGAAAGATTGAGAACATCTCCGGCGAAATCATCAATTTCAACACTGATGAGGTGGCACAGGAAGACCGCATCATCTGCTCCAACGGCGTGCTCTACGGATGCTCGGTGCTCACACCGCCCGCCAAGTTCAGAGCGGTGACGGGTCCCGCCTTCCAATACAAGGACTTCAGCAACTTCAGCGAGATGCTCAACAACTCGGGCATGGCCAACACCTTAGTGGCAGATGCCGTGAGCTACATCATGCTCTATGCCGACAACGACCAGCTCTACAACAACGCCGGTATCGAGCGCGTGGGCGGCGTACTCGTGTCGACCGAATCGCCCAAGGGCATGAATACTGGTACCATGTCGGCTTATGTCAATGCCCATGTGTGCAGCCCCATCGACGGCAACTCCGTATTGCCCACTACAGGCACCAAGGTACTCCCCACCCTGACCGCAGATTTCAAGATGTACTGGTATCTGAAGGACGGAAAAATCACCAACAGCATCCTCCACAACAACCGACTGAAGTATGCGGCCAACACCATGACCGACGACCAGATATGGACCACCTTCGAACCGCTCAGCTATCGCGGCGATGCCAACGGATGGACCAACGGTCATGCCTATAAGTATGAGAACATCCTGATGCCGGGCAACTATGCCACCCAGAACAACAGCAAGCTCGTGCGGCTGATGCTCAACAACCGCAGCGACGAGACCACCGAGTTCTTCGGATGGGTGAACCTGCTCAACAAAGCCGGACTCGCCAACACCTCGGGCGGCACCTTCAACTTCATGAAGGAGAGTTGCCTGATGCTCATTCCTACCACAGAAGCCGTGGAGAAGGCACTGAAGGAGGGACGCGTGCCCGGTGTCACAGCCACAGCAGATGCCGTAGTGGGCGACGCCGCCTTCTTCGACCACATCGAAGTGACCGACAAGGCTGCTTTTGAGGAGTATGCCAAACTCTACTTCGTGCCATTGACCACCGCCTCGTTCAACAACTATCCTTATCTGGGATGGAACGAGAAGACCACCGGCGGACTTGTCACCCTGCAGCAGGAACAGACCATCGTGGGAGGAGCCATCCAAATCAACTCCACCAACATGAATATCTATGACGACGGAACAGCACTCTATGCCGCCATCATCGACCGCAACACGGGCGTTGACGGCAAGCGTGTGAAGTTCTCGGCCAACTACGATTTCTTCCCCTTCGTCTTTGACGATGGTCCTGCTCATTTCATCGAAGACCTTTTCTAATCCACACCTATTATTATAATAAGACATGGACATAATCAAAAATATACTGACGGTTCTCCTGCTCTGCCTCGTGCAACAGGTGATGGCACAGAAGACTGTGTCGGGTACCGTGACGGAAGATTTCGCCGGAAGCGCCGAACCTTGTATCGGTGTGAACGTCACCTTCCAGAATGCACAGAAACGTATCATCGCTGGTACGGTGACCGATTTCAACGGACAGTACTCGCTGAAGGTGCCCGCCAACGAGAAGGGTGCCCTGACGCTCGTCTTCTCCTATATCGGCATGACTACCCAAAGTTTCAAGTATACCGGACAGACCACGCTCAACGTGAAGATGAGCAACGCCGCCACCCAAATCAAGGAGGTGACGGTGAAGGGTAAGCGAGGCAGCCGAAACGAGATGGGTGTGACCGAAAGACAGATGGCTTTTGCCACCCAGAAAATCAACATGGACGACATCACGGCCGTCTCGCCCGTTACCTCTATCGAGGAGGCGCTGCAGGGACAGCTCGGCGGTGTGGACATCATCACCGCCGGTGACCCCGGTGCCAAGAGCAATATCCGCATCCGTGGTACCGCCACACTCAACAGCAATGCCGACCCGCTCATCGTCATCAACGGTGTGCCCTACTCGACCGACATCGACGATTCCTTCGACTTCAACACCGCCAACCAGGAAGACTTCGCACAGATGCTCTCCCTCAACCCCAATGACATCGAGAGTATCGAGGTGCTGAAGGATGCCGCCTCTACAGCCGTCTATGGTACAGCCGGTGCCAACGGTGTGCTGCTCATCACCACCAAGAAGGGTGCCATGGGCAAGACCCGCTTCTCCTTCTCCACCAAGAACTCCTTCAAGTTTGAGCCCAAGTCGATGCCCATGCTCAGCGGTAACGACTACGTGGCCTATATCCAGGACGCCATCTGGAACACCGCCAACGCACTGGGTCTGAACTCCCAGGGCGGACTGCTCGAATACCTGTTCAACACACCCGAAATCGGCTATGACAAAGAGTGGAGATATTTCGACGAGTACAACCAGAACGTTGACTGGCTCTCCTACCTCACCCAGGATGCCTTCACTACCGACAACAGTTTCTCGATGTCGGGCGGTGGCGAGAAGGCCACCTACCGCTATTCGCTCTCCTATCTCGATGAGGGCGGTACGACAAAGGGTACGGGACTGACCCGTCTGAACACCAGCATCGACATCGGTTACCGTTTCTCGGAGAAAATTACCGTGAACGCCGAATACACCTACTCCGACTCCAAGAAGAAGGCTCCCTGGACCGACAAACTGCGTTCGGAGGCCATGACGAAGATGCCCAACAAGAGTCCCTACTATATCGATGATGAGACGGGCAAGATGACCGACACCTACTTCACCCGCCAGAACTCTGAGGAATTTCAGGGTGCCTTCAGTGGTGGCAGCAACCCGAAGAACTTCCACCCCATCATCATGGCTGAGGACAGCTACAACAACCTGCGCACCCGCGAACAGAAGATGACGGTGAGAGGACGCTTCTATCCTACCAAGGAGTGGCAGTTTACGGGTTATGTGTCGATGAAATACAAGACCCAGCAGACGGAGTCCTTCCTGCCTCAGACCGCCACAGGTGTGACCACCGAGAGCACGTTTGCCAACCAAGCCAAAAATGCCTACACCAACAACTTCTCGCTGCAGACGGAGTTGAAGGGTATGTACACCAACTCGTGGAACGACAAACTCCATCAGCTCACCGCCACCGCTCTCTGGCGCACCCAGCAGAGCCGCAGCTCCAACTCGGAAGCCACCCGCTACAACGTGGCTTCATCGAGTCTCGCCGACCCCGCATCGGGCAGCGGTATGCTGCTGAGCCAGAATTCCGGAATATCTGAGGTACGCAAACTCTCGGGTATCGGCAGCGTGGTCTATACCCTGCTCGACCGCTATACCATCAACGGAACCGTCAACTACGAAGGCAACTCCAGCATCGGACGCGACAACCGTTGGGGATTCTTCCCCTCAGTGGGTCTCTCCTGGCAGTTTGCCGATGAGCCCTTCATGAAATGGTCGAAGGATGTGCTCACCGAACTGAAGATAAGAGGAAGTTTCGGTCAGAGCGGTAACACCCCCGGCGGCACCTCTCCCTACGTAGGTACCTATACCTCCCTGGGTTCCTATATGGACGGCAACGCCATCTCGGCAAACTCCATGCAACTGAACAAACTGAAGTGGGAACGCTCCACAGAGTGGAACTTCGGTTTCGACTTCAACCTCTGGGAAGGCAAGCTCACGGGTTCGTTCGACTACTATAACAAGAAGACCGTAGACCTGCTGCAAAAGAAGTTCTACATCCCCGGTTCTACGGGCTATACCGACAACTACCTCGCCTACTACAATGCCGGTTCGCTGAGAAACAAGGGTATCGAGTTCCGCACCGACTGGCAGGCTATCCAGACCAAGGACTGGCAGTTGAAGGTGAACTTCAACATCAGTCGCAATGAGAACGAAATCATCAGTATGCCCGGCTATCAGGAGGAGAACTACACCATGGGCAACGGCAACTATGCCACCCGCATCGTGAGCGGAACATCCGTGGGCTCTTTCTTCGGCTACAAGTATCTCGGCGTTTACCAGAACACCGAAGACACCTATGCCAAGGATGCTGATGGCAATGTGATGGTCGACCTTCAGGGCAAACCCATCATCATGTCGAACGGCAGCTATCGCTGCTATCCCGGTGATGCCAAATATGCCGATATCAACAACGACGGCAAGATTGACAAGAACGACATCGTCTACATCGGCAACAGCAACCCCATGCTCAGCGGTGGTGGCGGCTTCAACCTCCGCTACAAGGACTGGAGTCTCACCGTATTCATGCACTACCGATTAGGACAGAAGATTGTGAACCGTGCCAGAATGAACGCCGAATCGATGTACAGCAGCGACAACCAGTCGACGGCCGTTCTGCGCCGCTGGCGCAACGAGGGTGACGACACCGACATCCCCCGCGCCCTGTGGAAGTATGGTTACAACTACCTCGGTTCAGACCGCTTTGTGGAGGACTGCTCCTTCCTGCGTCTGAAGACACTCTCGCTGAGTTACAACCTGCCCAAGGCTTTCTGCAAGCACATCGGACTGAACTCGGCCAACGTGTTCGTGACGGGATATGACCTCTTCACCATCACCGACTATACAGGACAGGATCCCGAGGTGACACTCCCCTCCAGCGTGACCGCACTGGCCGAGGACAACTCGCAGACACCTCGAAGCCGCCGTGTGTCCATGGGTATCACCATCAACTTCTAACCCGACCGGACCGCACACTATCGTGATTAGGTAAACACATCAATGACTATTATGATGATAAAAATGAACAAGATAAAGACCATCATTTGTGCCACCGTCGCTGCACTCTCGCTCACCGCCTGCAACGACTACCTGGACATCATGCCGGAAAACTCGCTTCCCACAGAGAACATGTGGAAGTCGAAGAGTGACGTGGAGTCGGCTCTCTATGCCGGTTACTATAACCTCCGACAGAGCATCACCACCCATCTCATCCCCCTCGGCGAACTGAGAGCGGGATGCACCAAGAGACGTTCGGCCAACAACCTCGACAAACTGGAAATCAAACCTACCGACGGCACCTTCACCGACTGGAAGGCTTTCTACAAGATTGTCTCCGATGCCAACGGCGTGATTGCCAATGCCGCCAAGGCCAAGGGCAACGATGCCACCTATACCGAACAGGAGATGAACTCCCATCTCTGTGAAGCCTACTGGCTGCGCGCCCTCTCCTATTTCTATATCGTGAGAAACTGGCGCGACGCCCCTCTGCTGCTGGAGCCCTACGAGACCGACGAAGCCGAATACTATGTGCCGCAAAGCAGCGAGGCAGAGATTATCGCCCAGATCAAGAAGGACCTGGCAACCGCCATCAGTCTCGGTGCCGCCAAGGAGTCGTTTGACACCACCTGGGAGACCAAGGGACGGGCAACCATCTGGGCCATCTATGCACTGATGGCCGATGTATGCCTCTGGAACCAGGAGTTTGACGAAGCCATCAAGTATGCCGACCTCATCCTCGAAAGCAAGTCGGCCTACGCTCCCCGCTTCATCACCACCGCCTCCCACTCCGGATGGTTCAAGATCTTCAATCCCGGCAACAGCGAAGAGTCCATCTTCGAACTGCAGTACTCGGCTTCCAAGCAGCAGGGTACAGGATTCCAGACCAATGACCTGCCCCAACTCTTCTACACCAACGAAACCACTACCTACATGCTCTCAGAAAACCTCACCCGCGAGATGAACCGTGATGCCAACGACATCTACACCCGCTTCCTCGGCGACCAGGACATGTACGGACGCACGAAGTTCGGCGGCTACTGGGCAGCCGAGAACTCCAACGTGGGCTATGTGTGGAAGTATATCGGCGGTACCACCGTTTCCGAGCCCCGCACCACCAACTATTATGACCCCAACTTCATCATCTATCGCGTGAGCGAGATGAAACTCATCAAGGCCGAAGCCCTCGTGATGCGTCAGATGGGTGCCAATATGGCCGACAACGAAGAGGCCATCCGACTGGTCAACGACATCCGCGAACGCACCAACCTGCTCGACGTGACCCTCACCGCCAGTTCCGATTTCTCCTCGCTGCTGGAGATGGTGATGGACGAGAAGATCAAGGAGTTCATTGCCGAGGGAAAGAGCTGGTATGACCTGCTCCGCGTGGGACGCTATACCGACCCCACCGGTGGCATCAACTTCATCACCGAGTTCTTCATCCCCTACGTCATCAACTACAATGGTACGGCCAGTGAAAACAAGGTGAAGGCCACACTGCTCGACAAGAACGCCTGGTATCTGCCTGTCAACGAGACGGAGATGACCCGCAACCCGAAACTGAAGCAAAACCCCTATTACGAATAATCTAAAACAAACCGGATATGAAAAAGCTATTTATCGGCATCATAACGCTCCTCTCCTGTGTGGCTTGCGACGACCCCAACGAGGGAGACCTGTTTGTACAGCCCACCACCATCGAGGCAGAGATGTCCATGACAACCATCCTGGAGAAGTCGCCCGAGACCTACTCGCTCTGGGTGGACCTGCTCAAACATGCCAACTTCTATAACGCACTCAAGGATGCCAACGCCAAGGCGACGGTGTTCTGCCCCAACAACCAGGCCATCGAACAGTTCCTGAAGGAGAGAGGCGTGAGCAGCGTGACTGAACTCGACCAGGAATATGCCCGCCGACTGGTGCAGAACCATATCATCGACTGGCAGAACAGTTCCAACACCCTGAGTGACTCCACGCTCATCGACATCGCCCGCAAGAACGGATATATCGAGGCACAGAACCTCTTCAACAAGTATCTCACATTGAGTTTCGGCTACGTGGAGACCGACGTGGACGATGCCGACCGCAGCGACATGCGACTCAGTCCCGATAGCATCTTCTTCAACAACCAGGCCAAACTGGGCCGCTTCGTCAGCACTACCTGTGCCAACGGTGTCATCTACATGATGGACGACGTGATCATCCCCAACGCAGAGAACATCGTGGAGAAACTGGAACTGCTTAGCGGCAACAACAACAGTTTCAAGATATTTGCCGAAGCCATCAAGGCTGACCCTGAAATGTACCGCATGGCAACGCTCGAACGCGACACGATGATAGCCGAAGGTGGTGTCCACGTGGTGAATACCTACAGCTACACCTGTTTCGCCGTGCCCGACTTCGTGATGGAAAAGAACAACGTGAAGAATGTGGACGACCTGAAACGATGGCTCGTGGACAACAGCAACGGCGAGGAGACCAACCCCGACTCGGCCCTCAACCACTACCTGAAGTATCACTTCATGAGCACCCAGCACACCATCAGTGACCTCTTCAACGCCACCGACCCCACCGAGACGCTCATCTACGACACCCAGTATGAGGGACAGGCTTTCATCGCCAATATCTTCGGCGGACAGCGCACCCTCAACCAGACCATCCCCGTGCTGCGCAGCGACATCGAGGCCAGCAACGGCCTGATTAATAAGGTGGGCGGCATGATGCCCGTCTATCATCCCACTCCCGTCAACGTGAAATGGGACTTCCTGAACAGTGCCGACATCATCGGATGGGTGAACGGTTGGTCGACCGAGAACAAGCAGGGCAACATCTTCAGTTCCGCACTTGCCAGCACCGCCCGACAGATTGACCTCAGCGAGGAGCACTATGATGGCGAACACGGTAAGATTACCTCGTTCACCGCTAAGTTCAACGACTCGAAGGCCTCCTCAAAGAACTACCGCCGTGTAGGCTTCATGAAGGAGAAATACAAGTCGGCCAAGGAGAAGGAGAAACCCGAACACGGAGCCTTCATGAACAACTACTTGGTGCTGAACCTCGGCTTTGCAGGATGGGTAGAGTTCAAGACTCCCACCATCATCGCTGGCCGCTATAAGGTGGTGCTCCACTACATCAAGGACCCCGCCCAGCAGAAACTCTTCACCTCGGGCACACTCGTGCAGTTCAACATCGACAGCGACCAGCAGACCCTCGCCTATCTCTACAAGGGCCTGCCCACCATGCCTCTGTTCGACAGTGCCGAGGAAACCCTTTGGGGCGAGATGACCTTCGACAAGTCGGAGACCCACACCTTCAAGATTACCACCCGCGACATCCAGGCCAAGACGGAGTCGTACTATCACCTCCGACTGGACTATGTGGAATTTATCCCTCTCGACTAATCCATCTAACCACAAAAACATACTATCATGAAATATATCAATCAGAAACAGATAGCCCTGGCCATGATCTGCTGCGCAGCAGGATTCATGGCAAGCGCCTGCTCCTCGGACTGGGATGACCACTATGACCAGTCGGACCTGCAAGTGGCAGGCAGCCAGGTCAGCGTATACAAAGGTTCCATCGCCCAGTATCTCAATGGTGCGGACGACCTGAAGAAGATGACGGCTCTGCTCAATCAGCAGAAGGCCTTCGACGAGACCTTCGCCGATGGCAGCTATACCTTCATCGTCTGCCCCGACAACCTGTATGACGAGAGCCTGATCAAATCGCCTGCCGACTTTGCCCGTCTGAGTGTGTCGAACATGGCAGTGAACCCCTCGAAACTGGTCGACGGTGCCAATATCCAGACCCGTTTCGGCAAGAGCATCTGGGTTTATGAGAACGGCAAGAAACTCGAAGACTACACCATCACCAAGGTGGTGAAGGCTGACAACGGTTACATCTATTATATCGACGGCATCCTGCCCATCCTTCCTTCTGCCTACGAGTATTTCGAAAACCTCGGCGACGACTACTCGAAGTTCAAGGAACTGGTGAAAGCTTACAACTATACCTATTTCGACCGCGAGCATAGCAAACCCATCGGTGTGACTGATGACGGCCGCGTGCTCTACGACTCGGTGAACGTGACCAAGAACACGCTCATGGACCGGTATACTGTTGACGGTACCGCCACCTGGAACATGCGCAGCGAGAGTTTCAGCACCACGATGTTCATCCCCAGCAACCAACTTATCGACAAGGCTGTTGCTGCCGCCATGGACAGCATACCTGTATGGCTGAACCGGGAAGCCACGGATGCCGACAAGGCGAAGTTTGAGGAATGGATTGTGAAGGCCTGCTTTGCCGACCGCAAACTGAGCGCTGCCGAGGTGAATGCCACCGCTGCCGATTTCAAGTGTGTGGAGGGTTATCGTCAGATTGTTGACCAAGCCACCGACCAGACCACCTATAAAGAGGTTGAGGGAGCCTGGTGGCGTCCTGCCGTTCAGCACGTCGACCTCGACCATGCCGTGAAACTCAGCAATGGTATGGCCTACTACTGCACCAGTCTGAAGATTCCCAACCACGTGGTCATCTACCGCGTGAAGTCCCGCCTGTATGAACTCTGGAACAATATGACAGCCGCCCAGCAGAAACAATACTTCGTCTGGAAGAACTGGGTTGACCCCATGGTCATCAACGACTGCCAGGGTCAGTTCGACCTCGTGACGACGGGCAACAGCGAGTGGCCCACCATCTTCTACCATGAGCTTTGCGCCATCCCCTCCAAGGAGGCCATGGAAGAAGGGCTCCCCTGCAGCGTGGAATACGACGGTCTGACCTGGAGTGAGGACAAGCAGGAACTGAACGAGTGTCATCTGCCTGCCGGTGAATACTATCTGCGCATGGGCTTCAAGCACAGTCTGCAGTACTCGCTGAGCATCGCCTTCAACAACGAATGGCTCGTCCAGGACATGAACATGGCCGCTACCGGTTCCAACTACCACTTCGACCGTGGTGCCGCCTCACCTGTCCCCCACTACGGCAATGAGTTCGGTATCGCCTATCCCGAAAACTTCGACGTAGACTACTGGCAGACCCAGAACGAGAAAGCCATCGCCTACGACACGGACGGCTATACCGTGGGCGTTGTGACCATGCCCCAGTCGGGCAACTTCAAGATCCGTGTCACCTCCAACGATATGTCAAAGTACTACAAGTTGGCATTAGACAACGGTATTGTGCTCGACCGCAACAAGAACAACACCTACCAGCTGATGATGTACCACTGGTGTCTGAGACCCACTCACAACAACTACTAACCAGAATCATCTACCAAGAACATGAAAAAAATGAATATACTCGTGGCGGCACTGCTCTTCTCCGCATCCGCCATGGCGCAAGAACTGAAACTCACCTCGCAGGTGAACAGCACCAACGGAACGCCCATCAGCGGTGCCATCATCTCATTGGCAGGCGACAAGGCGACGGCTCTCACCGATGACAAGGGAGAGTTTACGCTGAAAACCTCCAGCAAGAAGGCCATTGTCACCATCAAGGCCGAAGGCTACTGCCCGAAAGAGATGTCGCTGCAACTGCTGCAGAGTCTCGCCAAGAAGGGGGTGTCCATCACCTTGATTCCCGAATCAACACCATTCTATTCAGCCACCTCGCTCACTGCCTCGGGCAAGGAGAACCGCTATACCCAGTCGGCCACCATCCAGAGCGTGGAGAGCAAGGATTTCACCGAGAAACAGGACCTTGGTGCCGCCCTGCGTGACGGTATCGCCGGTCTTCAGGTTATCGAGAAGAGCGGTATGCCAGGCGAGGGTTCCTACCTCAACATACGTGGTATCCACAGCTTCGTGGCAGAGAACAATCCGCTGGTGGTCATCAACGGTGTGCCCTTCTTCGGGTCACAGGAGGTATCGAGTGTCATCAACGGCTATTCGCGCGGTATGCTCTTCGGCTACGACCCGAAGGATATCCGTTCGGTGACGGTGCTCAAGGGAGCCGACGCAGCCGCCTACGGTTCGCTGGGCAGCAACGGTGTGATTGAGATTGAGACCCAACAGGCCACCTCCGACAATCTCGATACCCGCATCTCCTTTGCAGGCTCCTACGGTTTCAACCTCCGTCCCTCCTCCATGCCTGTGCTCAATTCCAATGAATACAAGAGTTACATGAAGGATATCGGACTGACCCGCTACCCCACCATGGAGGCACTGCTCACCGACTATCCCTTCCTGCAGAACGGCGACTATGCCCAGTCATACCTCTTCAACGAGAACACCGACTGGACCAAGGATATCCAGAAGACGGGTTTCGTGACCGAGAACCTCTTCCGTGTAGAAGGAGGTGACGAGATTGCCAAATACAACATCTCCTTCGGCTATACAGGCAATGAGGGAACCATCCGTAACACCAGCACGGACAAGTATCACACCCTCATCAGTGCCAACGTGCTGGCCAGCCGCAAGATTGATATCTTCGCCAACATCGGCCTCGCCTATGTCACCAGCGACCTGCAGAACATGGGCATGACCGGTGCCACCAACAGTATGCTCTCCGGCTATTGGGCCATGCCGCTCCTCAATGCCTACGAGAAACAGAGTGACGGTTCGGTATTGAGCAACTTGGCCGGTTACAACAGCTGGAACACCTCCGCTGAGCCGATGTATGCCTACGACAACGTGAGCAACCCGATGGCCATCGTCAACAGTGTGAGTGCCAAGGACAAGATTTATGACGTGAACACCCAGGCGGGCATCAACTTCAAGTGGAACGACTACCTCACGCTGACCGCCATGGTCAACCTCTACTACAACTACACCGAGGAGACCCTCTTCATCCCCGGTATGACCAACCCCACCATCCTGCCCCAGCTCTACGGCACAGGCAAGAACAAGGTGGGCAACAGCACCTTCACCCAGAATGTGAACACCTTCATGCTGAAAGCCGCCTACAACCGCCTGTTCAACAAGGTACACGAACTGAACCTCTCCGCCGCCGCCCGCATGATTACCAAAAAGTATGAGTGGGATGTGTCGGAGGGTTACAATACCCCGAGCGATGACTATCAGACACTGGGCAACACCCAGGACGAGAAGCGCAGCTTCGGCGACATTACCGAGTGGAACTACATGGGCTTCAACCTGCAGGGTGCCTATACCTACAACCGCATCATCCGCGGTAATGCGGGTATTGCCGTCGATGGTACGAGTGCCTCGGGCACCGATGCCACCCGCTGGGGCTTCTTCCCCTCTGCCGGTGTCACAGTGATGCTCGCCAACACAGGCAAACTGCCACAATGGGTGAACCAACTGAACCTCACCGCTGAGGGTAGCCTGAGCGGCAACAGCCGCTTCTCGTCGAACTACGGCAAGAACTACTACACGGGCAGCAACTTCTTCAACATCGGTTCCATCAACCGCTCCAATGTGCCCAACACCGAACTCCAGTGGGAGAAGAAGACCCAACTCGACCTGGGTATCGAAGCCTCGCTCTTCGGCAACCGGGTGGATGTGGCTGTGAACTACTTCACCAACCACGCCTACGACCTCTTGCTCAACAGCAGCGTGTCATCGGTCTACGGTTCCTACAACTATTATGAGAACTGCGGAGTCATCAACACCAACGGTGTGGAAGCCGCACTGCGTGTCAATGCCCTGCATACGAAAGACTGGGACGTGAACATCGGTGCCAATATCGCTACCGCCAAGAGCACCGTCAAGGAACTGGGCGGTGTGCAGAGCCTGACCATCGACTATACCGGCTTCAACAACGATGATGCCCAGATGATCATGGCTGTCGGCTCCTCTCCCTACGAGTTCTATGGCTACAAGACCAAGGGTATCTTCACCACAACGGCCGAGGCAGAGGCTGCCGGCCTCAAGAACAGCAGCGGCGATGCCTATCAGGCAGGTGACGTTCACTTTGTAGATATTACCGGAGACCAGATTATCGATGAACGTGACAAGGTGAGCCTGGGCAGCAACATGCCCGACTTCTACGGAGGTGTGAACCTCTCCGTCCGTTACCGTCAGTGGGTGCTTGATGCCAATTTCGCCTACTCGGTAGGCGCCAAGGTGTATAATGCCACCCGCCGCAGCATCGAGTCGATGAGCGACTTCCACAACCAGTCATCAGCCGTGCTCAACCGCTGGCAGGTGGAGGGACAGCAGACCAATATGCCGCGTGCCAACTATGGCGACCCCTTAGGCAACAACCTGTTCTCCGACCGCTGGATTGAAGACGGCGACTACCTGAAGCTGCGCAGCGTGAAACTGGCCTACCGCTTCAACAAGATGTTCGACTTTATCCGCTCAGGCGACGTCTATGTAGCAGCCGAGAACCTCTTCACGCTGACCAAGTACCTCGGTGGTGACCCCGAGTTTGCCTACAGTTACAACGAACAACTGCGTGGTTTCGACTATGCCAAGGCAACCCTTCCCATCACCATCAAGGTGGGCTTCAACATCAACTTCTAATCATCAGACATTCAATCTCTTTCAGATATGAAAATAAGCAATAAGATTTGGGCCGCCGGCCTGCTCGCCATGAGTTTTGCTGTGCAGTCGTGTGACGATTTCTTCGATACCGACCCCAAGAATACCATCAATGAGAAAGACTATATCGCCGAAGAGGACGAGATGTACAAGGGCTTCCTCGGCATCTTCAACCGTGTGCAGGAGGCTGGCGACCACGCCATCTTCCTCACCGACCCGCGTGCCGCCCTGTTGGAGACTACCGACAATGCCCCCGCCAAACTCAAGGCTATCTACAACTACAATGAAACCGACGGCAACCCCTACGCCGACCCCACCTGCTACTACGCCATCGTCGTGGCCTGCAACGACTATTTCGCCAAGATGGAGGAGTATCACCGCACGGTGGGTGGCATGACCGAGATTGCCGAGCAGAACTTCCCCGCACTCATCAGTTCCGCCATACGCATCAAGGCATGGGCCTACCTGATGCTGGGTAAAATCTACGGACAGGCCTATTGGTTTGACGATCCGCTCACCGAGAAAGTGCCCCTGAGCGACACCAAGATCTTCACCAGATGCGACATGAAGCAGTTGGCCGACAAGGCCATCAACCTGTTGGAGAATGGCATGACCATCGACGGCATCCATATCGATGCCAATCTGGAGGTGAGTTGGTATAAGTGGCTCGACCCCGAAAACCAGGATATAAGCCTCTATCGCAAGTGGGAATATCTCACCCCGCCCGCAGTGGTGCTCAACGCCGAGTTCCGCTCCTGGCGCGCCAGCTATGTTGATGAGGCTGCAGCCCAGAGTGACTGGCAGTGGATTCACGACAACCTGCTGCAATATATGTACGAATACCAGACTGGTGCCAAAGGTGCCGAGCGTGTGGATGGCAAAACCAACGTCAGCAATGTCGCCATCTTCCAACTCACCCTGCTCATGCAGAGCGACAACGACGGAGCCTACTCCAACATCTTCTACACCTCGACAACGGGCTCGATGTACCAGCTCATCAGTTCCATCATGTACGACTACAACAACCACCAGCGCAACCGTCTCGTACAGTATCTCTGCCCCGAATATCCCGATCAGGAATCGTTCTACCTGCAGCCCTCCGACTATGGCGTGGCTCTCTACAATGAGAACGATATCCGTGGCCTCACGCAGAAGTGGATGATGAACACACTGGGTGGCAAGCGTTGTGTGTCGAAGTATTACTACGGTTACAACTTCAGCACCCGTAACTACCAGTATCTCGACAATCTCGAGATTTTCAAGATTCAGCCCGCCATCCCCACCTTCCGCGGCCACGACCTCCACTTCCTGCTGGCTGAGGCAGAGACCCATCTTGGCCATTTCACCCATGCCTATGCCCTGCTGAACAAGGGTGTGGACAATGAGTTCCCCAACCGTCAACTGCCTGAAGATACTGATTGGGACCAGCGTTACGCCATGTGGCTCGGTTCTGCCGGCGGCTATGGCAACACGGGTCTGGCAGGTACGGCCAATGGCATCATGCACGAGTTGCCCCGTCCGGGCGATGCTGAATTCGACCTCTATACCGAAGACCAGCTGAAACAGATGTACGACTGGGCACTGGCTGACGAGAACCTGAAGGAATACATAGCCGAAGGCAAGTCTTACTCTTACCTCTGCAAGATAGCCGAGCGTTATGCCAACAATGCCTACCGTGGTGGCAACCAGGCTGCCGCCCGCGACAGTGTGGCCAAGCGCATTGCGCCCAAATATCCGGCCTCGAAGCAGTCGTATGTGGCAAGCCAGATCAAGAACCAGGGCTACTTCATCCACTGGAATCTGAAGGATGGGCTGGGTGTGGACCAATAAGTCCACCCCATCCTTCCCCGATATACATCCCGAATCAGTTATTAAATAAACTATCTATTGATTCCAAAAGAATACACTTATTATATTATTAACTTAAACAGTTTATCATGAAAAAACTATCCGTTTTTGCATTGGCAGCAGCCCTGATGGCTCCTACTGCCATGTTTGCTGACAGCTGGCAAAAGGTGGTAACCAATGCCAGTGAGTTCAAGGCAGCCTTCAACGCCGTTGGCGCAGGTGCCGCAGGTGAGACCTATGAGATTGTCTGCGACTGGGATGCCGCTACACTCGTGAGTGTGGGCAAGCTGAAGCCTACCATCACCAAGGGTAAGCTCATCGTTCGCAGTAATGAGACGGACTTCGAGAAGATGCCCCAGCTCCAGATTGCCTATGAGTTTGGCGTAGATGCCCAGGAAAAGGCCGAAGAAGGGATGGGTGTATCGCTCATCTTCGAGAACATGAACATTGTAGGTAGCGGCAGTTACCTCATTGACAACCGCCGTGCATTGTATGCAGACACCATCGCTCTGCGCCGTTGCGACATCCACGGCCAGACTCGTTCCATCCTCCGTTTCGATGGTGACAAAGGTTCTGTGACCGATGCCGAAGGCAACAAACTGACTGCCGCCGACTATCTGATCCGTGCCATCGACATCCGTGAATGCAAGCTGCACCACACGGCTCAGGCCAGTGGCGACAACTGGTCGGTGTTCCGTACGTTCTGTCCCGTGTTGAGCTTTGATGTAGTCGACAACATGTTCTACGACATGCCCTACACCAAGTCGCTTTGGGAAACCCGTACTCCCGGTGACGAGCCTACCGTGATGAACTTCCACAACAACTTCGTGTTCCTCGGTGAGAACAAGGCTATCGCCTCTACAGGCTTTATTCCCCTCATGGCAGCTGACAAACTGGCAGCCGGTTCTCAGATTTACCTGAACAACAACGTGTTCCTCGGTCCTGAAAAGGGTCAGTTTGTCCTCGTCAACGACACCAGCAGCTACAAAAACACCAAGATTACCAACCTTGCCAATGGTATCGTGATGGCTCAGAACAATGTGATTGATGAGAACAGCTACATGCCCGTTGACTCGCTCGTCAATAATCTTTCTGAACTGAACACTGTGCTCGTGGCTACCGGTACCACGACCCTTGCCGACTATCCCGAATTCTCTTGGGAGACGGGCATGACCTTCCAGGATGCCGCCAACGACCTGTACTACATCCTGAACAGCAACCCCTGGAAGACCGCCGGTATCGATGCCAATGAGGATGGCCACACCTACGTTGGTCCTTCCATCGCCTACGTGGAGGCCTTCCCCGTTCCCGCTTCCCTCACTGTCAACATTAATGGTCCGAAATACATCAGTTACACCCTCTCTCCCGAGAAGACGAAGTACTATGTAGGCGATGAGGTGACCATCAAGATGAACGACCACAACAGCTACTACCGCACACTCAACGTATTCAAGGGCTGGAGCGATGACGCTGCACAGACCAATCCCGACCGAACCGTAGTGCTCGATGGTGACATGACCCTGACCGCCAACTACGAAGAGGTGCTCAATAACATCGTTTCCGTAATCGATTTCAGCAAGATTACCGGCAACTCCAACCTCGATGCTTACGCTGCTGACATCTTTGCCGAAGACCACCAGGCTGTAGCAACCATGATGGTAGTTGACACCGTGGGTGCCACCGCTCCCTTCAACTATGTACTCGCTACCTCTGCCGACAAGAACTTCCAGGCCCGTGCTGCCAAGTTCGGTGAGGACGAGACCGAAATGCAGATGCCTATCATCTCTCGCCGCAGTCCTGCCGTTGCCCACCAGGCCGGTCAGGTGAACTACGCTGTCTTCACCCTGAACAGCCAGGATCTGAAAGACCTGAGCTTCTCTTGCTTCGTTGGTTCCGATAACTTCACCTTCAAGAAGCAGCTGGCCGAATATTCCATCGACGGAGGTGCTACTTGGAAGAACTTCGCTACCGCAGAGTTCACCGATGAGTTCGTTCGCGAGGCTACCTTCGGCGATGCCCAAGGTTATCTCTTCGGCTGGATGGAACTCCAGGGCAAACTGCCCGAGGAAGCTTGTGGTGTAGAGGCACTGCAGATCCGCGTCATCAGCGATCCCAGCTCTGAAGCCCTCACCAACCCTGCT
>JAEDMP010000090.1 GCA_016302965.1 Bacteroidaceae bacterium | reverse complement strand
AACTTGGGGGCTGCTTTCTTCCTTGGTTTCGGGTTTTCGGTGTTGTAACTTTGCATCAGAAATCAGAGATAAACGGTTTCTAATGAGGTCTTTGACTTACTGCAACATCGAGTTCTTATCATCGGAACTTAGACGGAACTTAAACGGAGATTCCGTTTCAAATCCGATTAGATTCCGATGAACCATAATACACATTTATTTTTTTATTGTTTAACTCCTGCCGGGCAGGGCATGAGGCCCTGTAAATACCAAGTCCCATACCGGCGATGGGCAAACGAATGATTAACTATAGTGTTTACATGCTCCCCAACCAGATGAACAAGGAGGAGGCTCCGAAGGCTTACGCCAAGGCTCAGGTGAAGGAGGTGATGACGTTCCGACAGTTTGTGGCGCACATCGCTGAGCACGGCGGCCACAAGCGCGGACAGGTGAAGGGTGTGCTCTCCGACACGTGCAGCTGCCTCGTGGAGCAGTTGCTGGAGGGCAAGAAGATTCTGCTGGATGACCTCGGCAACTTCTGGATCTCGCTGACCAGCATGGGTGCGGAGAACTGTGAGGCGTTCACGTCGAAGAACATCACGGGTGTGAAAATCATCTTCACTCCGGGTGAGGACTTCGAGAACCTGCTGGGACGCGCGTCGTTCAACCTCGTGGCAAGCCGTTCTGCCCAGGCAGCAACGCTGAAGGCTGAGAAGAAGGGTGAGGAGACGGTTGACCTGGCTGCCGCCAAGAATAAGGGCAATGGCTCTACGGAAGAACCTACCGAACCGACTGACCCCTCTGACCCCGGCAATGGCGGTGGCGAGGATGTGCCTCCAGTAATTGGCGGTGACGAGGAACCCACCGTTTAGTCTTCTCTCTTGAACGTGAATGGCCGTGCATATGCGGCGATTCACGTTCAACAACCAATCTAACCGTATGAAGTTTATAATGTTCATTTACTTAAAAACATCGAGTATGAAAGTGAATTGGAAGCAGGTCGCGCTGTATGTCATCAAGGTCATTGAACTTATTCTGACTGGGGCCGCAGGCGGCGCAGCGTCTCAACTGCTGTGATGTGGTATTATCATCGGAATTTAGACGGAACGAAGGCGGACTTCCGTTTAAATCCGTTTAAATTCCGATGATTAACAAAATTTAATTTATGAGGAAAATTTCTTTGATTATCGTGCATTGCTCTGCCAATAAGGAGGGCTGTGCTTTGAGGAAGGCGGAGATCGACCGCTACCACCGTTCCCTCGGATGGAAGAGATGTGGGTATCACTATGTCATTCCTACGGATGGGACGATTGAACAAGGGCGACCTGAGGAAATGAAGGGTGCCCACTGCAAGAACCACAATAACCACTCCATTGGGGTGTGCTATATCGGCGGCCTGGCTGCCGACGGCAAGACTCCAAAGGACACTCGCACTGAGGAACAGAAGCGTGCGTTGAGGATGTTGCTGGAGGATCTGCATAAGCGTTATCCGAAGGCGTTGATTGTGGGTCATTGTGATTTGGATCCTATGAAACCGTGTTGTCCGGGATTTGACGTGATGACTGATTATCGATTAATGATTAACGATAACGAAAACTGATTACGGATTTTTCTGATTGGACTGATCTCTGCAAGCGGAGTTTTTTTTGAACACGAATTGCCATAAATTTCAATTAATTCGTGGAAATTCGTGTTCTTAAATTCTGACTCTTGTCCAAAACATAAATTGCCGTGAATTGACCGTGAATGATTATTTCTTTCATTTACGGATTATTTGTGGGAATTCGCGTTGTAACTTAATCTATTTTCTCTAAATATGCCGAGGGGATATAGGTGGTGGCGATGGTGAGGAGGCCATCGACGACGATGGCGACACGCTGATGACCGCAGTAGCGGGCTACCTTGCCGACAACGCCCTTGAATGTGCCACCGGTGACTCGGACTGTAGCCCCCTTGTCGAACTTGTGCTCGTCATCGGGAACGATGACAAGTCCGCCGGACTGGTCGGCCAAGACCTTGCGGAGATTTTCCAACTGATAGTCGGGGACGATGAGAGGCTCATATCTGAAATCACCGCCGATGCCGACACGGCGGCAGTAGAAACGGAGGTAGGGAAGGTTGACGTTGTCGTAAACGTAGGTCTTGAGCTCGTCTTCCGTGCCATGGGCGAAGAAGATGTTGAGCATACAAGACTGGGTGACCTTCTTGCGCTTGTTGTTGACCATCTTGAATGCCTTGATGGTGGGGTAGTAGGTCTTGACACCCTGGCTGACCAGATAGTCGTTGGCCTTGCTTTCCTGTCCGTAGGTGGCGCGGAGGGCATACCAATGACGAGCCGACTGAGTATAGTTGGTGGACACCCCTGTTGTGGAATTCTCAGCCGAAATGGGCGTTTGAACTTCGGGGAGGACATCGGGGGTAAGCCCGGTGCGGGGAGGGATAGATGTACCCTCGGGGGTGGTTTTCTCATCGGTGATGGATGGATTCATATCGATGGCCTAACCTATTCAACAATGAACTCGGTTAAGGACATAAAAAGAGCGTGGAATCGCCTTTGTTATGTCATGGAAATCACGTCCCACCCAGCTACCTGCCTTGTTGTTTCCTCGGCATCGGGATGCCTGAGGTGCAACCCGGCTCGGCGTGGGCCGCCATGTCAAATGGCAGTGAAATCCGTTGCAAAGGTAGGAAAATTATTTTAAATAGAGGTTATTATATAATAGGATAAATTGGTGGGATCGTTAAAATTAGAAATATTTAACGTGGATTGTTGACGGAGTAGCTATTTGGCACATTGTATTACCAGATGTCTGCTTCCTTGCTTTAGTACAACAATCCAAAGCTCCACAGAGGCAGGAACTGTCCGCTTGCATATTCCGTATCATCGCGGACGATGTAAGCGTTATCTACGCCCTGCACCTGTTTCAGTCCTTTCTTCTTGCCACCCACCTCAAAGGTATATTTGTCAATCTGGAAGTCTGACACCTTGGAAGAGATCACATCCAGGTTGAGTCTTGTCTGATTGAAGAAGAATGTCTCTCGGACATTACCGATGTTTGCGTTCTCGCTGGTCATGGTGTATATCATGTTGGTATTGTCGAGATACACCTTCTCGGTCTTGCCAAGCCCACGCATACCACCTGTGCAATCACGGAGTTGTCCGATCATTCCTGCTTTCTCCATAAACAACAGGTAATTCGGAATATCGTTGCGACTTACCTTTATCTCATTGGCAAGGGATGATGCCTCTGGCTTGTAGGGAACATTGCTTGCGATGATGCCAAGCATACGGCGAAGCTTTCTGCCTGTTGCAGGGGTCATGTTGGCATACTGCGGTATGTCAACCTCCATAGTCAGACGGATCACCTGCTGAAGACGCTGCTGGAAGTAGCCTTCGAGTGAGAAAGGATAATATCCCTCACGAAGATACTGCTCGAACAAAGGAAGAGGATGTTCAACACCTTCTATCTGTACCTTGCCCTCCAGGACTTCCTTCAAGGTACGTACTGGAGTCTTTATGCCATGGAACAGTTCAAGGAACTCACGGAACGAAAGACCTTGCATATTGTTGAGAAGCACGCGACGGCTAAGGTCGGCTTCACCTTCCTGAATATCCAGAACGGAAGAACCGGTGAAGAACACATACCTCAATATGCACGATGGAAAGTGCAGATTATGACACAATATGCACTCTCCAAGGTGCAAATTTAGCACTTTTGAGTTAAATAACCAAGAAAAATCATGTCAAAACACTATGTTTTATAGAAAATAAGCATAGAATCTGTCAATACAGATTGACAACAGGTACTTTGTGCCTTTCTGCCTGGTTCAAAGGGAAAGAATAATGATCTGACAATGTTCAAATCAAGGGAAAGATAAGATTTTGGGAATTTTCTTTTGGAATATGGAGAAAAATGAGTAATTTTGCACCCGTTAACGCATCCAGAGTGCTCATTTAGAGCTGCCAACCGAGCATAAGATAAGCCACGGTGGAAAGATGATGCGAGTTGTTTAATCAATTAAAATGTTATCTTATGACAATCAAGAACATTTTTAGCAAGACATGGCTTCGTGCCCAGTATGAAATCTTTAAGTATGCACGCTCTTTCCGTCGTATGACCGATGAGCAGGTGAACGCTTGCGTTGCCCACGAGAAGGGTCTCAGGGCCTGGTGCTCACAGCGCAGTTACTACCTCGCAGCTCTTCGTAAAGAGTGCGAAAGACGTGGACTTGCTTACATTCAGTAGAATATGAAGAAACGGCGATAGACAGTAAAGGGACCTGTCCCCTGACCCTTTTCGGCAATTGCCTCCAAAGGAGAGGCGTCAGCGTACGACTTTCTTGCCATTCACGATATAGATGCCGCGCGGGAGCCCATTTAAGGTTGTCGAGGATTGGGCTTTTACTTGCTGGCCAGCCAGATTGTAGATTGCCTTGGAGTTGGGGCGGTTTTCTGTCTGCACGGCCTGTATAGCCTGCACGACAGATGGAAGTTCTGCAAGGATGGATGGCTGCTTGGTGGAGCGTGTTGAGATGAGGTATGCTTTGTGTGCCGGGTTCTTGAAGACAGCTCCGTCTGTTGCAGTCCAGTTCCATTCCATCTGGTGGTTTTCGTTCTCACATAAAGTGTAGTAGAAAGTGCCGCCGTGGGTCAGCTGGTCCTCGTCGGAGCCTCGGAGCTGGTTTCTGGAGTCGAGGCTTTTCTTCTTCGTGGTGGGTAGCATGGTATATCTCCCTGGTTGAGCACCAAGTACAACGGCTTGTCCTGCGGGCAACACGGTACCTGGAGCCGTGAAGTGCTGGCTGACGGCAAAGTCTTGGGTTGTCTCGCGGAATGTGTAGGCCTCCATGCCTTCGGGCAGCAGGAAGCTCTGGTCGCTATAGTAGAAGGTGGTGTAGCCCGACTGTGGTATCTCCACAGTGACAAACGGCTGTCGGTATTTTATTTCGAAGCCTTGGAAATTGACCCATTGTGTGCTGCTGGAGATTGTTGCGGACAGCGTCATTTGGTGATTGTCCACGACCGCGTCTTTCAGTACTGTCTGTGCCAGGTCGCTGGTTAGCGTCTGTGCCGCACCGGCAGTCGTCTCGGCGGCTGTCATCATCACCTCGTTGTCTGCCACTGCCTGCCGCTCAACCACCGTTCCCGTCACGGTGTTCGTGGCCTCGGCAGTCACAACAGGCACTTTGTCTGCATTGTCGTTGCGATAGAATGCGTGTAACACGATGTCGTAGATGCCCAGCGGCAGGTCGGTTTGCGTTTGTGTGAGGGTGAAGGGCTTGTGGAACATCTCGATGTTTCCGTCCTTAATGGTGGTTGAAGCAGTTGTCCAGTCGGTCGTGGTCGCATTTCCAAGCATGTCAGCGTTGTCGAACAGGCAGGATGCGTCTATGCTGCTCGTGAGACCTTCCGCTACGGCCAGAACCAGTTTGCGAGCGGCCGCACGCAGTTCTGCCACCGTTGCATCGGCATTCAGATAGACTTGGGCCGCAGCCTGAATGTTAGCAGCATAAGCCTCTTCTTTTCTTGAGTCGGCAATGGCTTGGCGGAGGGCAAACAGCTTCTGTCGTTCCTTGTATTTGGCGTATGACTGGGAGGAAATCTCTTTCGGCGCGATAAAAGCCCAGCGCGTGAAACCACGTCCGTGGCGCGTGGTCAGGGGACCACCATAGGCATAGGACACGTCGAGATAGTCCTTTTGTGCATTTGATATCAAGGCATACGTGCTTCCGGCGGCTGTGGATGTCTCTTGCCACGTGAATGTGGCTTCCTCAGCCGAACGGTCGCTCCAAACGTTGCAGGCATCCGGGAGGCATCCGATGTATGCGTTGGCCTTGTCCGCCATCGAGAGTCTGACTTTGCCTCCAGCCAATTTCGTTACTTTTACTCGGAATCGGTTGTCCAGACTGCGGTCGCCTTTTGCCAGACGCTGTGCCACCGATTGGGTGTTCCAGCTCATTCCGTAAGTGACGAAGGCGTCGGCATCCACGTTGTAGAGGTAGAGGACTTCTGCAGAGCTGATTTCCGCTATAGTCTTGGATGGCAGTACAGGCTCGGGCCATGCATTCTCATCGCCGTGTGAAGAGGTCTCGCCCATCACGGACTGGAGTTCTGCGGGACTTAGCGCATAGTTGTAGATGCGCAGGTCGTCAATTCGTCCATCCATCGGTGGTACGCTCGCGTCTTGTCCACGACCGATGTAGTTGCACACGGGCCGGATGTCAGCAAGCCCGACAGATGGCGCCGCGCCAGTTCCACTCGGCTCACCATCGAGATAGACCTTTGTCATGCCCTCGCCGATGGTCACGGCTACATGATGCCAGCCTTCGGGCAGCTTTCCGCCGCTGATGGTCTGCACATGCTCGCCGTCCTGTACCGTCAGCACGATGTTTCCCCCTTGGTTCAGGCAGAGTACGGCCTGGCGCGTGTCGTTGGCAGCGAAGTCAAAGAGGCGGCTGTTCTCTGCCAAGCGGCCTGGGTTATACACCCATGCAGCGATGGTGGCTTGTGCCAGACATAGGGCAGCGGGCGGGATGCGAATATCGCTTGCCGAGCTGCCATCGTACTTCGCCACCAGTCCACGCTGTCCGCTCAGGGCCGCCTCCACAGGTTCCGATTTGTCGGAGCGGTTCTGGGAGTAGTCCACGCTTTGCAGGGCATAGTAGTAGATGGTGTTCTGGCGGCAGTCGCTGTCGGTGAAACGATTATCCATGACTTGTCGTCCGATGACGTCGTATTCAATTGTTCCCGCTGCGTTCTTTTCACCACGGAGCACCATATACCCATTGAAGTCCTTGTCCTGAGTGTTGGCTTCCCAGCTGAGTTCGATGGTGCTTATGCCCGGTGTGGCTTTCAGTCCCGACGGAACGGTGGGAGCCACACGTTCGCAGGGCGCATCGATGGGTAGGAGTTTCCACAGCTGGTGGTCGTCGGTAGCCTCGGTACACAGGCGCACGGTGGCGTTGTTGACCGAACTTCCGCCAGCCACCTCAAGATAGAGTCCCGACTGGTAGTTGCGAATCTTGTAGTAACCGTCGCTGGCATACTCAAAGGTCCAGCGCTGGTTCTCTGCCTTTGTCACGGGATAGACGCTCACCGTGGCACCGGGTTTCACCTGAAAGCCCGCAGTCTCGAGGTTCATGTTCGCATTGCGCAGGCTGTGGATATAGAACCCCGTGAGGTCGCCTCCATTGTCCTTTAGGGCTTCCAGCGTCCATTGCTGGTAGGCATAGTCCTTGTCTTCGTACTGGCCTACGGTTGCCGAATTAGCTGTGGAGCCTGACAGAATTGTCAGCACCTTCTGACTTTTCTTGTTGACGATGATGTAGTTGCTGCCTGTCAGCGGACAGAGAGGCACGTCCTCACCTTGGCATATCTGTATGTTGCGCTCGGCACTTTGCTGGTGCTTGTCGCCATAACGGTAGCCACCGGGCAGGGAGACGGGGTAGGTGTAAGAGGGGCCATAGCCATCGAAATACACCGCTTTGTCTGTACTTACCAGTTCATAGGTGCATGGTGAGGCCTGTCGCTCGCTGGCGCCTGCAAATGCCTTGATGCGGCCATCGGGCATCCTGTAGACAGCAGCCCCAGTCCATGCAGCGCGATTCTCGCCATAGCCCAGGCGCATACCGCCAGGGCTGGTGGCCAGACAGAAGTCGCCTCGTGTAGGTCCAACCGTTCCCCACCAGATGCCATTCTCCAAACCGTATTGTGCGCCCACGATGCCTTCCATCACGTTGTGCAGCTCGTCGTTCGTAGCCACGTTGCCGTCGGCTTTCACCGTAGTATAGAAATCGGCATAGTGGTCGAAATCGCCGGCCAGCTGGTGCGTATTCCCTTCATCGACGTATGGCTTCATGTGCTGATACCATTCCATGGCGCCATCGTTGTTGCAGGTGTTGCCGGCGCAAATGCGTATGCCGGCAAGCTCGGGATCTTCCTTCAGCAGTTTGGCCACAGCCTTGAAGTCGTCCTTCGTTCCTTGATTGCTGGCCGTCACATCCGGCTCGTTGAAGGGAGCGATAGAGACCACGTTCAGTCCGTAGTCTTGCACATATTTCACCGTTGCCTTGATGACCTTGTACCACTGTTCTGGGTGGTGGGTGAAGATGTCCACGTTAATGTCTACGGGGTCGCTGTTGAGTAGAATGCCCGTGGGCTTGCTCAGTGCGATATGCTGCAATCGCGACTGCAAAAACTTCTGCTGCCGGGCAGACAATGTGCCATCAGCATTCACAGGGTCCATCACCTGGAAGGAGACCCGGCCGTAGGTGAGACGGTCGGCACCGATGAAATTGATGCCACGCAACACGTTACCCTCGTCATCCCAGGCTGTGTCCATGCCCCACTTGATGGGTGTCGGCTGTCCAGTATCAGTGACGCAGAACGGCACTTTCACGATGTTGCTGCACAACTGCTGAGCTGACATCCTGCAACACAGCAGGAGGAGAATCATGAAGACCAGAGATTTATGGTATTTCATATGGTATGTGATTTTTTTTTGGGTTTATAGAGTTACAAAGGTATTAAATAAATCCAAGTCCCTGTGAAAAGGAAGGACTAAATTAAAATAGTTTAACGTGAGTTCGATGTAAGTTATCAACGCAAAATGAAAAAGTGACGTAACTCGTTGATGTCAACTCGTTACGTCACTCTTGGCGGAGAGAGAGG
>JAEDMP010000089.1 GCA_016302965.1 Bacteroidaceae bacterium | reverse complement strand
TTCTCGTCTCCGGGTCATAGGAGGATGGGAAGCCATCATGTAAGCCTTCATAAAACAACGTGAATGGAGGGCTGAAATCATCAACAGCGCAACTGGATGCTCATAGTGCGCCAGTTGGCGCACTCCAGTTTTCCAGTTGGCGTACTGCAGTGCGCCTACCGGCGTACCGTAAAAACGCAGTTGGACGATTATTTACACATGATGCTGTTTTTTGCGTGATTCACTACGAAGAGACGGTCGTGTTCTTGGGGGCTTGATGAAAGATTACCCCCCCACTGCCACCTATGGGCAACCAAACGGAGAAGCGGCTTCCCTTGCCCAGTTCCGACTTCACCTTGATGCTGCCGCCGAGGCGGATGACAATGGCCTTGCAGATGGAGAGCCCGAGACCTGTGCCTTGGGCAAACTCGTTCTTCTTGTAGAAGCGGCTGAACACCATCTTGCGGTCATCCTCAGAGAGGCCGATGCCCGTGTCCTCCACATACAGTTCCACCTTGTTACGCTCCTCATACACCTCCCATCCGAGGGTGATGGAGCCTTCGCGGGTAAACTTGCCCGCATTCGTGAGGAAGTTGCTGACGACCTGGCGCAGACGGTTCTCGTCTACTTGCACCTCCACGTCGCGAGCACCCTCGGTGTAGCGGAACTCGAGATGTTGGGGCAACTGCACGGTGAAGGTGTTTCGCAGTTGGGTCATGAGGCTGCTTACCGAGCAGGGCTTGATGATGAACTCCATCTCGCCCGACTCCATGCGGGAGAGGTCGAGGATGTCGTTGATGAGTTTCAGCAGCAGGTCGTTGTTCTTGTTGATGGTCTCGCGGAACATCTCCTTGTCCTCGTCGGTGAAGTCGTTGTCGGGCGTGAGCAGCAGGTTCGAGAATCCCACGATGGCGTTGAGCGGTGTGCGTATCTCGTGGCTCATGTTGGCGAGGAACGACTCCTTGAGCGTAGCCTCTTCGGCCAGTTTCCGTGATTCCACCAGTTCCCTCTCGCGGGCCTTGTAGTCCTCCACGTTGGTAAGCATGCCGTAGGAACTCTTCTCGTTGCTGGTCGATGCCTTGCCCTTGATTTTGTACCAAAGATAACGGCCGTCACCGCTGAAGTCGGCCTGCACCTCGGTGGCGAAGAGTCCGCCTTCGCCCACAATATTCAGTCCCTTGTCATAGTAGGGGCGGCTGTCGGGATGGAGCATGTCACGGAAGTCATCTACGGTGATGGTGTGTGGCTCCTGTCCGAAGTATTCCCAGAAGGCATTGCTCAGATAGATGGTTCTGCCGATGCGCTCCCAGGCAAAGGTCTGGTTGTCCTGCACCGCCATGTTGTAGAGCGTGTTCTCGCGTTCGGCTATCTTCATCGCGGCCCGCTTGCGTTTGCGCTCGGCCCAGTAGAGGTGGGAGAGGATGATGATGGTGGCGATGATGGTTATCGCCGTGAGATAGATGAACAGGAGGTAGAGGGTGGGATGGCGGTCGCGCCAGGGCATGTTCACGATGTGGAAGCCCTGGGGCAGATTGTCGACGGTGAAGCCGAAGATTTTGCCTACCTGCCAGTCGAAATAGTAATCCTTTCGGGATTCCGTAATCGGGATATCCTTGGGTTTCGTCCCTTTCAGCACCTTCTTCACGCTGCTGGCTGCATCCTGGGCCATCTGTTCTGCCGAGGCGAAATAGCCTCCGATATAGGGCGAACCCTCACCGCCGAAGTTGTGCATGGTGCCCGTAATCATCGGGTAGTTGTTGCTCCAGCGCACCATCTTCACCATGGCTGCATCGTTCTTTAGTTGGATATAGATTAAGTCCTTGAAGCAGCGCAGCACCCTCACCACGTTTTCGGTTCCTTTCTTGCTGAGCACCTCGCCCTGCTTCACGTTCGAGTTCAGGTCGCGCAGCGAGAGACCGGTGATGGAGAAGCGGTCATGATAGACGGTCATGAGGTCCTGGACGCTCTTCGACCAGTCGAGGTTGTTGATGATGATGGTTCCCTTGAGTTGCTGGTTGATGAGTTGGCGGGTCTGTCTGTCGAGATACGTCTGGTCGAGTTCGGTGAAGGTGACGCGCCGTCCCGTCAGTTTCTCTGCCAGAAGGATATTGGTCTTGACGTCGGCGGCATCGCTGAATCCCGTGATGTTGTCCTGCTTGCTGATGAGTTTCATGTTGGGGTACATCACGTTGGCGAAGACGATGGGCACCCGCTTCACGATTTCCAGCCCTGTCATGAGGGAGGAGTAGGTGGCTTCGTCGCCGATGGTGACGAGGAGGCTGAGCGGTTTCTGTTGGTCGGCCTCCGTGATGATGGTGCGGCACCGCTCTATCTCCTGCTCTTCGTTCCATTGCTCACTGCCGAGGAAGGAGATGGTGAGGTCGGTATCGATGTCTATCCGGCTGAAGGCCTCCTCTATTGCTTCGGGGAAGCCGGAGAAACGGTATCGGAAGTCACTCTGCGAGAAAAGCACCAGCACGTGGGGCCGCTCCCGGGTCTCCCGGGCCTTTTGCCGCCAGCCGGTGTACATAACGACCAATGCCACCGCAGCCAAAAAGGCTGTGGTGGCAAGGATTGTTTTTCGGTATCTGACAAACGTTTTTCGAATCATGGTCAGTTAAAGTAATACTTCACACCAATCTGCATCTGCCAGCAGTAGTTGGCGTTTTTCTGCACATCGAAGGTGTGGTCGATGAGTTTTGTCTCGCCCTTCTCGTCCTTGTAGTTGGCGAGCCGGTAGACCGGGGTGTAGGTCTTCACGCCGTCCACCACGTTCTCCACCACGGCCTTGCCAGCCTTGACGAGCGGTTTCCATCCGGCTGCCGAGCCGGCCTTTCGGCATCCCCAGCTGCTGTTGATGAGGTTGCCGATGTTCAGGATGTCGAGGTTGAACTGCAGGCGGTTGATGCTCTTGCCCACCTTGAAGCGGTACTCGCGGCTGAGCTTCAGGTCTACCTGGTTGAACCAGGGGTTGTAGGCACCCCAGGCCTCGGCATACTGGCCCTTGCGCGTCTTGAGGTAGGGATCCTGGTTGATGAACTTCCAGAAAGCCTCCTGCTGTTCTTCGACGGTGAAGGTCTTGCCGCCGGCGCTGTACTCCTCAAACCGGATTTCATCCTTCGTGGCGGGCACATAGATGAGGTCCATGTTGACACCGTCGTTGTTCATGTCCCAGGTGTAGACATGGCTGTAGGTGTTGTTGTAACGCCCCTCGTAGAAGAGCGTCACCTGGGTCGAAGCCTTCTGGCAGCGGTCGTTGAAGCGGTAGGAGGCCGAGGCGATGAGACGGTGAGGAGTCATGAGATAGCGTGAGTTCATCAGCTTGGTATAATTGTAGCCGTTCACCGTGGGCTGCTGGGTCATGATGGTGCTGAGGTTGTTGCCCTTCACGTCCATGGCAGTCTTCGATATATTATAGGTATAGGCGGCCATGAGGTGGAGGTTCCTCACCGGTTCGGCCTTTAGCTGGGCCATGATGCTGGCCGAATAGCCCTTGTTGGTGTTGGTCAGCTCGTAGGCATAGCCGCTATAGACATATTTGTTGTCTTCCTCAGAGAAGTAACGTTTCTGTGTGCCACCGGGATAGTAGTAGCGGTTGTCGGGGCCGCTGAACTGGCGTGATTCCACCTTCTCGGCATCCACGTTCAGGTCGCGCACGATGAGGGCGTTGATGTTCTTGGCAAAGGTTCCCTCCACGGTCAGTTCGGCGGGGAAGGGCAGCGGCATCTTCCAGTCTACGGCGAGGGTCGACTTCCATATCTGGGGCATCTTGAAGTTCTTGTCGATGCTCTCGATATTGGCCTGTGCGCCGGCCTGGGTGGGGAAGAGGTGCTGCAGGTTTTCGGGCAGGTTGGGCACAACCTGGGTGAGCACCTGCTGGGGCGTGAGCACTCCCTTGCCGTCGAGATAGCTCAGCAGCGTCTTCTTGGCGTTGTCGGTGGCGGTGCTGGGCACCTGTACGTTGGTCTGCAGCATGCCGCTGCCCTCCTGCATCTTGCTGAGCAGGATGAAGGGGAAGCGTCCGGTGAAGATACCCGTACCACCGCGCAGACGCACGCTCTCATCCTCGGTCACGCTGTAGTTGAAGCCCACGCGGGGAGAGAACAAAGGCACAGCCTTGGGCCAGTCCTTGGTGTCCAGACGCTGGCCGTTGAAGTTGATGTCGGCGATGGAGGGGTTCTCATAGCGGTCGTTCACATACATCGGCAGATCCATGCGGATGCCGTAGAGCAGGCGCAGGCGCTTGCTGATTTTCCACTCGTCCTGGGCATAGAGCGAGAAGCGGTTGTAGCTCACGTCGGCACGGGCTCTTTCCTCGCCCGTCAGCGACCACGACATGGCGAAGGCCACGGGAGCCCGCTTGTTGAGGAAGTCGTCGTAGGAGGCGTAGCGGTAGTAGCCGGCACCGTACTTCATGTAGCAGTTGTCGGAGGTGATGGCCTCGAAGGCACCGCCGAGGGTGAGGAAGTGGTTGTTGATGGACATGGTGAAGTTGTCCACCAGGTTCCAGCTCTTCTCCTTGATGCCGTTGTTCCAGGCATTGGGGTCGTAGCCCGCGGTCATATAGTTGTGCAGCTGGCCGTCGCCGTCGTAGGTCTTCATGATCTCGATGGTGGGGAAGTTGGCGTCGCACTCGCGGTTGTTGGCATCGTTGAAGGTGAAGCTGGCCAGCAGCTTGTTGTTCATGTTGTCGCCCAGGCGGCTGTTCAGCTCGGCGGTGAGCGAGTAGACGTTGTCCTTCTGGGCCCAGGTGGAGCCACGGAAGATTTGCGAGTAGATGCTGGTACGACCGTCGTTGCAGCCCAGTCCGGGCGAGGTGATGTTGTTGTCTTTCGAGGTGTTCACCTGGTTGTAGCGCACCATCAGCTTGTGGTTCTGGTTGATGTTCCAGTCGATGCGGGTCATCAGTCGGAAGTAGTCGTTCTCGCCCTCGAAGTCATCGATGGAGCCGGGGTCCCAGCCGTACATCGTCTTCAGGTCGTTGGCAAAGCGCTTCATGTCTTCGGCGGTCACGCGCGAGATGTTGTTGGCACCGTTCTCCTTGCCGTCTTCCGAGAGTTGCCAGTAGTGGATGGTTCTGGGCACATGCTCCCATTCGGCATTCACATAGAAGAAGAGCTTGTCCTTGAGGATGGGACCGCTGAGCGACAGGCCGTAGGTGTTGCACTGCTGGGGTGCACGTGCACCGAGATACTGTCCGTCGATGCGGTTGCCGCGCAGGTGCTCGTCGCGGTAGGCGGTATAGGCCACGGCCTTGAACGTGTTGGTACCGCTCTTGGTGACGGCATTGACCGAGGCACCGAGGAAGTTGCTGTTCTTCACGTCGAAGGCAGAGTTCACAATCTGGATTTCGCTCAGCGACTCCATGGAGAAGGGCGTGCCGCTATAGCCGTCGAGGAAGGCGTTGCCGCCACCGGGCATACGGTTGTTGTCCAGTCCCATGTTGAAGTTGAAGTTGGCACCGTCGATGCTGTAGTTGTTCATCGAGGGGTTGAGGCTTGAGAAGACACCACCGTCCTGATAGTAGGGCGAGAAGCGCAGCACGTCCTCGATGCGGCGGTCGGTGCTGGGGATATTGTTGAGTTCCTCAGCGCTGAAGTTCTCCGAGGAGCCGTCTTTGCGCTCGGCTGCTCTGTTGCCGGCCACGACTACCTCGCGGAGGTTGTTCTCCATCTCCAGCTGTACGTCATACTCGTGTACGTCGCCGAGCAGCAGGCGCTGGATGTTCACGATGGTCTTGTTGTGGCCCACGTAGGTGGCCTCCAGACGATAGGGACCGCCCGTGCGCAGACCTTCCAGACGGAACTGGCCCTTCTGGTTGGCGATGGTGGCATACTGGGTGCCCGAGGGTACGTGTATCAGGGTGATGACGGCTCCGGGCAGGATGCCGTCGGCATCGGTGGCTGTACCCGTCACAGAGGATGTAGTTGACTGGGCATTCACCTGCACCAAGCAGACAAATGCCAATAAGAGTGTAAGGGTTAGGACCTTGATGGAATGAAGGTGGTAACTCATAAATGTGTTGAGATTTGATATAATATATATATTTAATATAGGTGTTTCTTTGGGTTAACCGACAGCTCATGCAGTGGACAACTTTCCTTCTGACCAAGATGGCAATCATCTGGGATTGTATTCGTTTGGCAAAGTTAATAAATATTTCTTAAATTGTCACCTTTTTGTACAAAAATATGGACGTTTAGTCGCAAAAAAGGGAAATTTTAAACACTAAAAAAGGAAAATATGAACACTTTTTATCCTCAAGTGTTCATGATTTGCCCTTCTTGTTTTCTTTTGAGGAAGACGGAGAAGCGGCTGCCCGTGCCCAGTTCCGACTTCACCTTGATGCTGCCGCCGAGACGGATGATGATGGCCTTGCAGATGGAGAGGCCGAGGCCGGTTCCCTGTTTGAACTCATCCTTCTTGTAGAAGCGGTTGAACACCATCTTGCGGTCTTCCTCAGAGAGGCCGATGCCCGTGTCTTCTACATACATCTCCACTTTGTCCGTATCTTCGTGCCATTCCCAGCCCAGGGTGATGGAGCCTTGGGGAGTGAACTTGCCCGCATTGGTGAGGAAGTTGCTGATGACCTGGCTCAGACGGCCCTCGTCCACCTCGATTTCCACGTCCTTTTCCGGGCAGACAAACTTGAACTCCAGGTGCGAGGGAATCTGCACCATGAACGTGTTGTGGATCTTCTCCATCAAGTTGACCACCGAGCAGGGCTTGATGCAGAAATCCATCTCGCCCGACTCGATGCGCGACACGTCGAGGATATCGTTGATGAGTTTCAGCAGCAGTTCGTTGTTGGTGTGGATGGTCTCGATGAAGAGCTGCTTGTCTTCGGGTCCGAGGTCGTCCGACGAGGCCAGCAGGTCGCTGAACCCCACGATGGCATTGAGCGGTGTGCGTATCTCGTGGCTCATGTTGGCGAGGAACGACTCCTTGAGGGTGGCTTCCTCGGCCAGCTTGCGTGCCTCGTTAAGTTCGCGCTCGCGCATCTTGAAGTCGTCGATATTGGTGAGCATGCCATACGCTTTCACAAACTGTCCTTCACCGTCGATGATACCGTTGCCCATGATTTTGTACCAGTGGCATTGGCCGTCACCATTGAAGTCGGCCTGCACCTCGATGGAAGCCATTTTTCCTGTGTTCACCTCCTTCAGTGCGTTTAGATAGGCATCGGTATATTCGGGTGCGAGCATCCGGGTGAAATCATCCACCTGGATATGACCCGCCGGTTTGCCGAAATAATCCCAGAAGGCATTGCTCAGATAGATGTTTTCGCCCACACGTTCCCAAGCGAAGGTCTGGCTGTCGTGTACCGACATGTTGTAGAGCGCATTCTCGTGTTCCAGCAGCTTCAACGTCTCCTGCCTGAGTTTCTTCTCCTTCCAGAACAGGCGCAGGAAGACAATCACCGTGCCAATGACGGCCAGTGTGCCGAGCACATTCATCAGCAGGTAGAGATGGTGGTGTCGCTCCTTCCACGTCAGGTTCACCACTTTGAAACCCTCGGGCAGGGTGTCGAGGCGGTAGCCGTTCTGCTTGGCCACCTGCCAGTCGATGTAATAGTCTTTGGCGGACGTGCGGATGGGGATATCCTCGGGTTTGGCACCCCGGAGGATGTCGATGGCGACGTTCGATACATCGTTGGCGATGGTGGTGGGCGAGGCGAAGTAGCCGGCAAGGAACTCGCCGGCCTCACCTCCGAAGTTGTTGAAGATGCCCGACAGCATCACCTTGCGGCTCATGTGGGTCACGGTGAGCGCCTCCTCGTCATATTTCATCTGCAGATAGGTCATGGCCACGAAGCGGCGCATGGCATAGATGAAGTTGTTGTTGCCGAGCGAGTCGTTCTTGGAATGCCGGTCGGCGGAGTTGGTGTTGATGTTGTTCAGTGAGAAGCGTGTGATGGAGTAGGTGCCTTTGGGCAGATTCCTGATGTGGTAGAGGGTGTAGTCCCAGTCCGTATTGTCTACGATATCCTGATGGCTGGCCAACTGGGTCTTGATGGTATTCTTGAGCAGTCCGTCGAGATAGCGTTCGGCCAATACCGTGAAGGTGGCATAATTGCCGGTCAACTGATGGGAGAGGTAGATGTTTCTCACCACATCTACCGAGTCTCTGTAGCCGGTCATGTTCGGATGGGATTTCACGGCACCCTTGTTGGGGAACAAGACACCGCCGAAGACGACAGGCACCTGATGCATGAAGACACTGTCGGCATACATCATCGAATAGTTGGCTTCGTCGCCGATGTTGATGATGAGGTCCACCTCTTTCTTCTCTCTCGCCTCCCTCAGGATGCGTTTGCACTGTCGGATTTCCTCGTCGTGGCCGTAGTTCTCGGCTTGGAGGTAGGAGATGGTGAACTCTGCGGGTATGCGGTGGGAACTGAAGTTGCGGCGGATGGCTTCTTCGATTTCTTTGTAGCCATGCATCTGCGGGTCGTGGGAAAAGACCACCAGGATATGCTTCTCCTCATGGGCTCTGCTGATACTCCACCAGCTTGCCGCAATGGCGGCAAGCGCAAGGCTGATGAGCAGGAAAAGAAGCGGCTTTCTTGGTTGTTTCATATACAGATCAGGAGGTCATCTTTTCAATTCGTTTGCAAATATAGTGATTTTTTTAGATATACAAGCAATTACCCCCCCATTTTTATATTTTTCGGTCATT
>JAEDMP010000088.1 GCA_016302965.1 Bacteroidaceae bacterium | reverse complement strand
GGAGCGTTATGTTAATGAATATGTATTGAAAATGAGCATTTTATGACGCTTCTCCAAGTTTTGTTTGGAGTTCTTTTCGATGCGTTTTAGTCCATATGAAAGGATTTGCCGCTGCCCGAAGGGCCCAGGCAAAAGAAGTTACTGTTGTCGGTGAGTTTCTTCTTGCCTTCCTTGCCACTGATGTCGATGGCGACGGGTACGCCCTGGCGGTCGGTGTAATAGACCTTCAATGGCGTCTCTTCGCTCTTTGGGAGCTTTTCCTTATACATCAGGCAACTGGCGGCATCGCTCAGGGTGAGGAAGCGGTCGTAGTCCTTGTTCAGGGCATAGCAGTTGCCGGGGAAGGTGCTGACGAACAGCTCCAGCTGGTTATAGGCACGCTGGCTGATCTGTATGCCGATGCGCCCGAAGGTGTTCTCCAGATGGTTGGTGCATTTCTGCAGGTCGGCATCGGCCTTGACGGTAACGACGAGGTTGAAATGGCAATAGACCAACTGCTTGTTCTCTCTTGCGATGAGCTCTTCTACCTGCTTGATGTCCTCCACAGCAATCTGGTTGCTGGGATTGGGCAGAGAGGCATGACGGTTCTTCTTCTTGGCCAGCTTGCTCATCTCCTGCTTCTGGCTTGGCAGGAAGATGACTTGGTTGAAGACTACACTCTGGGCTCCGGGGATGCTGTCAATAATTGCCATCAAGTCAACAGGCATGGTCACGTTGTTGACCTCGATGTTGGTATAAGGACGGATAAGTCCGGGCAGTACGATGCTATCGACATCGACAAGGCTATAGACCTTGAACTTCCTGCTGCCTAAACCAATCTGCTCCTCACTCACCTGGAAATTGTTGAGCGAGATGTTCTTGTCGGTATAGTTCTGCGCAAGATACTGGTCAACAAAGTGCTTGACCTCGTCTGCATTGAGAAAACGGGATGAGATGCCTCGGTCACGGAGTTGGTCTTTGACCTTGCCGACCTTGACAAGGAAGTCTTTCCACTTCTTGTCGTCATAGCTGAACAGACGGCTCTTCTTGTTCTCCTGTGTGATGGTGATATAGGTGGTGCAATCGGTATATTCCCTGCCTTTGAAATAGCGGAAATAGCTCTCTGACAGGAATTCCTTGTTCCCGTCGTCCTCGCACTGGAATTTCTTCTTGGTGAATACATCCTGCTTGTGGATGGAGTAACCTTCGCCCAATGTGCCCATCAGTGAGGAAAGCAGGTTGGAGAAGGCATTATACTCATTGATGTCGGCACAGTATTTCTGGACGGGGTTCTGCATGGCAAGAATAGCAGAGAACTCGCCCGTCTTGGTGTACAATACGCCCATGCCGTCAATGTCCTCAATGGAGAAATATATCTCCTTGAAGATCTTGGCACGCTTGCTTCCTGTGCCAAAGGCATAGACGGAAACGGCCATGCCGATGCAAAGTGCCACTAAGAATAGGATAACGTATATGGTCATTGTTCCTTGGTTTTGTTACGAATAAGGGTAGGCTCAAACCGTCTGTCGGGGACTGAGCCTACCCATGATTGTTTACTTTGTCAAACTCGTTTTCATGTTCGTAGTGCTTTTACAAACGCTCGCTGTAGGCATAGATGAAGATTCCCTTGTCGGTTTTCTTGGAATATAGCCCTCTACGCTGCTTCACCATAATCATGCCGATGCCGGCACTGATGGAAACGGCTGCGAAGACCAACGCCAAGAGGAATCCGGTCAAGGCATATACCAACATGAAACCGAGAATGCCGACACCGGCAGTGATGGCTGCCCAGGTGATGTAGCGCCCTTGGAGTCCCAAGAACTCCAACGGACGCTGCAACCCCTTGAACATCGGATACTCCATGTTCGTCTCTGTTATCTGTGCCATAGCGAGTTCTCGTTATTAGCCTCCGATACCGAAGAAGAGCGGGAGCGCATTGGCGGCGGCAATGAGGAAGATACATGCACCGACGGTCATCATGATCTTCTTCTTGACATCCTGCTCCTCGTTGTTCATGGCGATGTACACCGAAATTGCACCAACAATTGCCACTATACCAGCCAGGGCGTAGCACAGGTTGACGACGTAGGGCACGTACTTGACCAGCTCGGAGGCTACTTCCTCCAAAGCACTGGTACCTGCATCATAGCCCGTTCCTGCCAGTTCCTGAGCGAATGCACCGGCTGGAGAAAGGGCTGCGATGACGGCTCCCATGGCCATCAGCTTGGCACGGCGACTTGCGTTTGACACTTTGGCCTTCACTGTAGTGCAGACCTGAAAAAACTTTTTCTTCATTGGCTTTACAAAATTTCTTGTTTTACATTTAGTTTCTTGTTCCTATCTTGTCGCGATTAAATAGTCTAGAATATGAAGTTCATGTCCTGATAGCCGAAGAGGGCGGGCATGACTACGGAGGCTCCTATCATGAAGAGGATGCCGCCGAAGAGTATCATCACACTCTTGGTGATGTCACCTTCGTGGTAGTTCATCTTGATGTAGATCTGCAAGGCTGAGATAACGACCATGATTCCCGCCACGGCATACAATATCTCCACCACATAGATCATCACCGTTCCCACGAAAGTGGTGGCTTCGGCAAGACCGTCAGCGCCCCAGGTGTAGTCCACAGAACCGCACCGTGCATAGGCGCTCTGTATGCCTATGGCCATCAGCAACGCTGGCAGTATTAGCCGGTATGTCTTACCACTTGGTGTACTCATCTTTATATGCGATATTACCTTCTTCACGCTTACCGCGCATCATCGCTGCAAGCTGGGCTGGTTCCATGAAATTTCCATTGGGGATGTTGTCAATCAACTTGGTGTTGACGGTGTTCAGCGTTTCTTCAACCTTCGCGTCGGTAGGCTGGCCTACGATGGACGTTACTCCGAACTTCGGCAGTGCCAGATCGGGATCAAAGGCTTTGCTGATGTCATCATCCTGCTCTGAAGTATCGGTCAGGGTGAGGGTGTCGCTGAATGGTACGGTGGTAATGCCGTTGTCTTCGTCATCGTCATCATCATCGTTGTCATTGTCATTCTCTTCATCAGCTTCTTCAACAGTGGCTTCGCTCGCTTCTTCTGCTTCAGGCTGGGATGCAGGATCTGTATTGTCTGCTTGCTCGGAGCTTTCGGCCTGTCCAATTTCTTCCTGACCTGCCTCTTCGATGCCTTGCTGCGCTTCTGACGTTGATGCCTGTTCGGATTCTGCTCCTTCTTCTGCAGAGGGGTCAATAGCTGGTGCCACTTCCCCACCATCGTCATCACTCCCGCCGCCGTCGGATTGTTCATCTTCATCTCCCTCCGTTTGGCCTTCTTGGTTGTCAGAGGTTGCATCTTCGGGGGCTGCCTCGGCAGGACGCATGGGTTCAGTCGCTTCGGCGATATTGAAATTACCGGTGAACGGGTCTTCGGTAACGGTCTTGGGCATGATGGCGGTCTCTTGCGACTCCTGATCGTTATCCATGCTGATGGTCTCAGTCTGGTTCTCCGCATCCTTGGGTTTAGCGTGCATGTCCATGGTGATTATCGTCGCATAATAGAGGATGTATGCGATGTTCAGGACGATGGCGTAAATTATGAATGGACTCATTGTCATTTTGCTTTTTTGGATGAAACTTCGTGATTTGCAGACACAAAATTACCCTGGCAGAATGGCAATATTTATAAACGTAGGTGGATAACAGCCTTTTGGATAGCTGGTTGGGGCGATTGGTTCTAACTACAATATCGGTTAGAACCAAGGAAGTGTGTTTTTCGTCTTTTCTCTGAGTGCTGAATACAAAAACGGCAGGGTGTTTCACAACAGCCTGCCGCCACGACATAATTATTGAGTTGCTAAACACAATTCATTATGAGAATGTCGCTTCATATAGTGTGTGACAAGTTGTCTTTTCTGTTTAAAAGAGGTCTTTGAGGTTCTTCTTGGTGTCTTCTTCTATCTTGCCATGCTTACGCTCATAAGCCGTGATGGCCTTGCCGAAGGCTGCTTCTACCACATCTTTGATCTGCAAGCCTTCCCGCTTGGCGATGATACGCAGCTTCTTCATCTGCTCGGTCTTGACGATGGTGCAGAAACGCTCTACCTGCTGTTCTGTCTCAAATTTCTTCTGCTTGGCTCTGGCATTGCCGGCCTTGGGCTTCTTTGCGGGGGTGCTTGGGGCATTGGCTGATGTCTCTTGTTGTATCGGTTGTTTGTCCTCTGCCTCATTGGTGCGTGTGAGTCCTGAGAACAGTGCGTCCAGACGTTTGTTGTCCATATCGTTTCCTCCTTTCTTTATTGTATGCGGGCCAGAAACTCTTCCGTGAACTGGATATAGTCCTTGGCTCCGTTGCTGCTCTTGTCATAGTCCACTATATTTCGGTTCTCCAACGGGGCTTCTGCCAGTCGGATATTCTTGCGGATCTTGGTGTCGAAGACCTGGTCGCCCAAGGTCGCACGCAGCTTCTCTTCAATGCCTTTCGACAGTTTGCTGCCTTCCCATCGGGTGATGAGTATGCCGCTGACCTTCACCAACGGATTGAGCTTGCGCTTTACCATATTGATGAAATCGGTAATCATGGTCAGTCCCTTGAAGGGCAAGACCTCTGAAACGAGAGGGATGATGATGTCGGTGGAGGCGGTGAAGGCATTGAGGGTGATGAGACCCAAGGAGGGTGGGCAGTCCAAAAGGACGTAGTCGTAATGGTCGCTTACCTGCGCCTTCTCAAGGACATCCTTCAAGATGCTCTCCCTGGCAATGGCGGTGGACAACTCCACATCTATCATGGCCAATGTCAATGAGGCGGGGACGAGGTGAAAATTGTCGGTGATGGCGACAGTCGGCAAGGTGCCTGTCCTGCCGGTCAGGGCTTCGTAAATAGTGGCTCCTTCAAAACTTGGAACCAACGAGGTGGTGAGATTTGACTGGGCATCCAAGTCTACAACTAATACTCGATAGCCTTTCTGAGAAAGGATGCTGCCTAAGCTGGCAACGGTGGTGGTCTTGCCGACGCCTCCCTTATGGTTAGCGACTGCGATGATTTTTGTGTTCATATAGCTCAATTGATTGTTATTATGTCGATTTTTTAATTGGGTATGCCTTTGTTGGCAATTTGATTTCGTAAATTCCGTAATAAAAAATTACTTTACCCCATTTTGTAGGGCTATTTTCCGGGAATTATACCATTCTGCGACCTGCTGGTTAGTGGTCTCAACAACCCTGGGTCTCGGAAAAAGGGACGCAAGGGCCTTCTTGCCTTCCTTGGTATTCGGGAACGAAATAGCGGGGATGCCGCCGAGATAGGTAATCGGACAGTCGTCTTTCTTGGCCGCACTCTCGACTTCTGCACCATAGACCTCAATTGTGTCGGTATCAACGAAGCGCAAGCAGGTGACGGAGTCGTCCTGGACATTGCCTCCGCAGAAATGGATATAGGCCAGTTTGGCTTCTGCCATATCGTCCTTCATCGTGTCATCGACTGGCTGATAGGCATTTTTAGATACTGCCTCGACATGGAACATCACGGGATGCTCGTTGGTCATGGTGTCCAGATGGAGCAGCTGGCCGATACGGCTGTGTATCTTGTCATCGGTAACGACTTCCTTGCGGAAGGCGGGCTCCTGGGTGCTGCCGGTCTCTTCCTTGGAGGAAAGGATATAGCCATTGCGTACCCGTTCAAGGGTGAAAATCAATGGGAAGATTGTATTCTGTACTGCCATAAGCGTCAATATTAGGGTTCATCGGTCTTGTCCTGCTCTCCGTCCTCGGACAATACCAACAGGTTGATGTCATAGTTGTTGCAAACGGACTGATAGTCGAAGGCAAGGGCTCGCTCCTGGTCGAAGATGTATGTGGAGCTGCCACTCTCTGTCGTGCGTCTCGTGGGCTTGCCGGTCTCGTCCATGACGTAGAACTTCAATGGCGAGGTGGTCTTGCCGAAATAGTCGGAGGTGGAGATGAGATAGGATAGCAAAGACTCGTCGGAAATGAGTATCTTGCCCTCTCGTCTAGCTTGCATATTGGCCTTGGCGATGCATATCTTCTCCCTGACAAAGAGGATATTGCGTGGTGCCTCAAAGTCCAAGGTCTTGCGCTCCTTGTTCTTGGTGGAGATTTTCAGCCTGCTCAACTGGCAGACCTTATAGTCCTGGCCTTCTTTAATCTCACCCAACTGACGTGACTTGGAGAACATCGACCAGAAGATGGCTATCTCATCGGTGCTGTTGCATAGGCTATGCTGGTATTTCAAACCCTCAATGCAGATGTCGTGGACTTGCTGCTCGTTGAAGGTGAGTTCTTCGGCAATAGGATGCAAGCAGTAATAGGTGGCCAGCATCATCGCCCAGTTGTTGATGAAGCGCTCGCCGATAGTGCAGTAATCGACCTCGCTCTTGATCTCTTCCAAGGCTCGCTTCCAGGCGCTCATCCATCCGGCATTGAAATTGTCGCGATACCGCATCATGCCTACGGTGATATTGGTGGGGCACATATTCCTCAGTTTCATGAACTGCTGGTACCTGTCGGTCTCTTCCTTGGTGCGCTCGCTGCGCTGGGACTCAAGAAATATCAGCCTGCTAAAGAGGGCGATGTCGACGGTGGGCATTTCCTGTCCGGTGAGGACAACACCACAGGCGATATTGGTGGACTCACGACGCTCGCCATCGGCGGAGCGCTTGGTGCGTCCTGCACTGTCATAGATGCCTTTCAGGAAGTCTATATGCTTTTTGCTCAGTGAGTTTTTGTATTCGTCGAAGTGGACAATCATATTGCTGACCTCAGCACACTTGTCACCCATGGCATAATAGGTGGTGCTCTCCAGATTGGTGACCTCGGGATTGCGCTGGAACAGGCTGACCAATGATAGGGCGAACTCGGTCTTGCCGGTCCCTTTCTTGCCATAGATATTGAGCATGGGGAAAGAACGGGTGCTGTCGGTGATGATGTCCCTGAACAGGGTGGCAAGATAGAAGCAGATGGCCACAATGCCGTTGTTACCATACAACTCATTGAGCAGAGAGAAATACTCCTGGGCAGAGACTTCCCTCTTTGGCGCATGGATAAAACGGCGCTCATTGACAAAGGCCGTCTTGTTACGCTTGTGGATCTTCGACAAGGCGGGAAGGTAGAAGTTCTCATTGTCAAGACGGATCATGCCGTACTCGTCAACGGGCTTCCACTTGCCTTCATAGACGATGCCGTTGCAGAAAGCGTAGAAGCCACGCTCACCGATATTGTTCCAACCCAACTGGGTGACACGCTGCGCCTCCTCGGTCTTACCATAGATATAGGCTTTCAGCAACTCGTATTTCTCCTGTTTCTCGAAGAAGCGGAAATCGCCCTTGCCCTCTATCTTCTCCTTGAAGCGGTCGAGCTTGGTGACATCGGCCTGCTGCAATTCGATGGTTTTCTTGGTGCGTGACTCGTTCTCCAGTTCGAAGATACGGCTGGGCTTTTCGTCGTCGGCTATTAGGAACAACGGTCTGATAATGAAGTTGGTCCAGTCCCGTTCACGCCCTTGCGGGTCAACGTCGTAGTAGTGGAAGCCCTTGCGGTAGAAGTGGTAGCCTTCCAGCTCTTCCGACTTCTTGTTGGCCTGGCGACGTTTCTGCTCCTGCCGTCTTCTGGCAGCATCGGCTAGGGCTCCCTTCCAGACAGAAGCTTTGCGGTACTTGCCTTTGAGGTCTGAGAGGAGTGAAGCCTGGAGGACGTCGGACTGGATATTGACCAGGAGGTCACAGACATCGCAGATGACCTTCAACTGGTCATCATTGGTGCTGTCGGTATCATAATGCTTGTCGGCATACCACAGGATGAAGTCCTTCTCGGTCAGCGTCTCCCAGCGTTGGAGGCTGGTGATATAGGAGTCGGCATCTTCTTTCTTGTTCCCTTCCTTAGGAATCTCTCTAACAGAAACTTGAAACCCCATCTCGGTAGCAAGCCGGCCATTGGCGAACACGAACTGCTCACCTCGTCCGAACTGTTCGCCATCCTTTGGCGTATCGCAGTCTGGGATAAAGCACAGGGTGCAACTGAACTTGCTGAAATAGGACAGCTGCTCCTTGCTCCAGACACCGCCGAGCGTGGCGACGACATTGGCGATGCCAAGCGACTGGAGGCGCATCACATCGGGGGCTCCCTCGACAAGATATACCTTACCGATCTGTCTGGCTGCCTTCATGGCCACATCAATGCCGAAGATGGAGGTGCTCTTCTTGTAAATCAGGCTGTCACGGCCATTGAGGTACTTGACTGCTGCCTGTGGGTTGATACTTCTTGCCGTGAAGGTCTGAACCCGTCCCCAGCGGTCTCTTTGGGGAATCATCAAGCGGCCACGGTAGAAGTCGTAGTAGTTGCCCGGTCGTGAATCGTCCTCGCCTAATAGTCCCATCTCTGCGAGGATTTGCAGGTTCAAGCCTTTCGCCTTGGCAAATTGCAGGAACTTATTGCCACTCATCGGGCTGTAACCCAGACCGAATGTTCGACAGAAATCCTTGTCCCAACGGCCTGTGCCTGCATCGGAAATTTCGGCATATCGGCGACATGCTACTGCTTCCTGATTTTCTGCTTCATACTGGCTACGGAAGAAGTCTTGTGCTAACTTGTTGTACATATACATGGTCTCTGCACGGCGGTCTTTCTCCTCCTGCTCCGCGGAACGTTGCTCAAAGAGGTCGTTGGCATCTACATCAGGACAGTAGGTGTCCAGCA